>VBKE01000543.1 GCA_005879605.1 Deltaproteobacteria bacterium | reverse complement strand
AAACCTGGCGCGGGCAACTTACTCCGCTTACAACGGCGGCCCCGGGGCGGTGGCGCGTTATCGGGGAGTGCGGCAAAGTCCGATCTGGAAAAAAGTCGACGAAGCGTTCTGGGAGAAATTCAAGGCCGTGAGCACAGGAAACGAAATGGCGGTGAAAAGCTGCTATGAGAAATGAAACAATGGTTTTCAACATGATGATAACTTGCTCTCGCCCAGGCAACCCGCGCCGCGACTTTTCGCTTTGTTGGCAAGTTTGAAACCCGGAGGAGCTTCCGTGCCTGTTCCGACACCGGGTCGAATCGCCAAACAATTTACCGCTCACTATCAACCCATCGTAGACCTGAACACCGGTGCTGTTGCGGGCTTCGAGGCGCTCGCTCGCGTCGTTAAAGCTAATGGTTCGATAACCAGCGCTGGCGGTGTCATCGAACAAATTGAGCGGCGATCCGATACGCTCAAAGTGCTAATCCGGACAATCCTGGCTTCCATCCGGCGTGATATGGTCCCGCTATTCGAACGACATCAGCATTTTTACGTCAGCGTCAATATTCCCCCCGTGATACTGGGAAGCGGCGAGGTTTTGCGGCTGGTCAAGGAGCTGAAGCTTACGCCTCATTTGAGCCGAATTGCGTGCGAAGTGACGGAGCGGCAAGCTCTCACGGCTCTGGGACGCTCGGCGCTGGACCGCGCCCGGCGATCGGGAATGAGCGTGGCGATCGATGATTTTGGCACCGGACACAGCGGCTTGATGCAAATCGCCGGTCTCGATTTTGATATTCTCAAAATTGATCATTCTTTAATTAATACGATCCTTACGAACCAAACCGCGGGTAGAATGCTGCGCGGCATCGTTGCGTTGGCCGCCGCACTGCGTCTGCATACCGTAGCTGAAGGAGTGGAAACCTGGGAAGAAGCTTTTTTTCTTCGTGCGGCTGGTGTCGATTGTGGTCAAGGTTGGTTTTGGAGTAGGGCGGTCTCCTCGCTGGAAGCTTCCCGGATGCTGGAGGAGGGTTATTCTCTCGCACGGGACCATAGGTCCGGGTCAAAAAAATCTTGAAAGGATTTTCTCCGTGAGCCAAGACTGAAGGTCGACGCGGAGTTTTTAAATGCGATGCGCGGGAGCGTGACCGAGCACGTTGTCCGCGACGCGCCATGCCCAGTCTTAGCCGTACCCGCGAGGTGAGCGATCGAATTGTACGTCAGGTTTTGAATCTCACGAGCGGTCAACCCGCAACGTTAAGTTCGAGCTGACACAAGACACTGCACGTTTCGGATTTTGATTAAGGGATTGTCGGTGGAAACTCACGCTTCATCTGAGCGTCTCCCCTGGCTTTTTTCGCGCCGAGCGGACTTTTGGCTGGCCTGTGGTGGAGCTTCAGTTGCCCTGCTGGCGGCAGTTCTGGTCATTCTCTGGCACGGTGACCGGGAACTCGACGGGTTGGATTTCGTGTTATCGGAATTTCATCTTGGAGCAACCTACGACGCGATCATACGGCGGCGGCTCTGGCGCCATCGGAGAGGCGATGTGCTTATGATCCCTCTGCTCATCCTGGCGCTGACCTGCGCTCTTTCGATGAGCGGCCAAACGATTTTGCTCACGTCGATCGCCATGTACGCCGCCGTCTGGCACAGAGGGCGACAGAGTCTCGGGGTGGCCCGCTTTTATCAGCGTGGGGTGGGTGGGCCGGTGTCGCGGGCGCACGATTTTTTGTTCCGCGGAGCCATCTATCTGCCGATGCTGGCGTCTTTGCTCGCTTACACTTATCTGGCGCCGACCGAATATGATGGCGAACCCTATATCGCCCTGAGCATCGGCGCAGAAATGACTTCTACCGTGGGCATTGCCGCGGCGCTCTGGGTGATTGCCTATCTTGCCTGGACGCTACGGCACAACTCTGGCGTGCGGCTGATCGATACGACACAACATGTGCGGAGGGAAGCGCATCGAATGCTTCGTTTTTGTTCGTTCTCGCCGTGCACCATGAAGTGCAATATCTCTATTTCACCTACGCTCTGGCCCGGCGTTCAGGAAATCTCCACGGAATGGAAAAACCTGGTCTGGACTTTGTAACCGAAGAGAATGATTCGAAAGCCTCAGGCAACGCTGGCCGCGTGCGACGAAGTCAGGTAGGGTTTGCTGCTTCATTCGTCCAGTGGCCGGTTATCGCTTTCATAGGAGCAATGGTCGGTGGTTGGTTCGCAATTCCATGGCTGGCGCCGCTAGGTATCGGCGGCCTCTTTTGTCATTACTGGCTCGATGGGCGCATCTGGAACCGACGGTCGTTTCAGAACTGAGATGAAAACGATCATCCACGCGGCGGTCTGCCAACTGAAAACGTTTCGCCCAGAGTTGACGGCATAATTTGGTCCCCGAGGAGAGACAGATGCAGTGGAAAATATTGTCACTCTTGATTTTGCTTTCGCTCGAGCTGAGCAGCTGCGCGAGCATCGGTCCGGGCACGATCGCGAGAGATCGATTTGATTATATCGCGGCAATCTCCGACTCATGGAAATCTCAGATGTTGCTCAATCTGGTCAAGATTCGGTACGGCGATGCGCCGGTGTTTCTCGATGTCGCTTCAGTGATTAATCAGTATGCAGTTGAAGGATCGATCGGATATTCGGGCAATTGGGCTGTGAATAATCAACTCCCTTGGCCTTATAATGCGCTGCACAGCTGGGCAAGTTTGGGCAAATATACGGATCGGCCCACGATTACTTACTCGCCTCTAAGCGGCGAGAGGTTTGCGCGTAATTTGATGACGCCAATTCCACCGGCTGCGATTTTGAATCTGCTCCAGGCTGGCTATCCTGTCGATG
>VBKE01000399.1 GCA_005879605.1 Deltaproteobacteria bacterium | reverse complement strand
CGGGTGCTAAAGGTATTTGGCGTTGCCGTGACGGGATATGAGGACGCAATTCACAAAGGAGCGTCTGTCGAGGAGCTAAGCCAAGCCGAGGGAGAAGTCCGCGCTCGACTTGAAGAGGTTACCGCACTGATCGAGCATCTGCGCGCGGCTGCCGCTAAGTAGTAACGGCGACCGGGATGCTTTTGGGCACCTATTTTATCTTCTCCATATCGGTTCTGAGATCCAGATAAAATCCGACCCATCCGGCTGTTATAGGTAATAAGAGTCTACCGAATCAGTTCGGAAGCTGACGTTTTTTCTTTCTGAAGTTTTGGCAATCTCGCGTTAATTCGTCGTCAGTCTCGTCCCAAAGTAATTGTTCCAGGCCAATTCGAGCAGTTCAGGGGATAAGACTTTCGATCGGTTCTCGTACTTGCAGAGGTCCACGCAGCGTTCGATGATATCTCGAGGTTCACAACCCCGCAGTGGGCGTTTCTCTTCGGCGTAAAGCCGGAAGAGAAAGTCGAGATATTTGGAATCGTAGGTGAACCCGCTCTCTTCGACGTACCTTCGGAAAATCTGAGCATACAGATCTTTTGACGGCGTAGTGACAAAAAGGCGGTAGCCCATGCGGCGCAGGAAGGCATCGTCGACGAGGTCGGCCGGATCGAGATTGGTCGCAAAGATCAGTAACTGCTCAAACGGCACCTCGATTTTTTTGCCTGTATGCAGTGTGAGGTAATCGACGCGTCCCTCCAGAGGGACAATCCAGCGATTCAACAGCTCGTGCGGGTCGATCCGCTGACGCCCAAAGTCGTCGATGACCAGTGTCCCCCCGTTCGCTTTCATCTGAAACGGCGCTTCATAGAACCTGACGGTTTGGCTGTAAATCAAGTCCATGGTGTCAATGGTCATCTCACCGCCGACGATCACGAGGGGGCGCTTGATTTTGGTCCAACGCCCATCGTAGCGGGCCAATCCTTCCACCGAGACGGGTTGATGGTTATGCAAGTCGAAAACCTTGATGATTTGACCATCGACTTCGATGGCATAGGGAATCCATATCTCGCCGCTCTGCGCGCTATGCAGTGCGGTTGCAATGGTCGTTTTGCCGTTGCCGGAAGGGCCGGTCATGAAAAGACTGCGGCGAGAGCTGGCCACCAGTCCGAGGGTTTGAACCGTGGCCTCGGGGAGCACCAGTCCCGACATCGCCGTGCGCACCGCTTCCGGTTGGATCATCTCTGTCGCGGCGCTCTGGCGCAGCATCATGGTGGTATAAGCTTCAAGGGACACAGGCGCCGGACCGATGTATCCGTTCATATCCAGGAGTCGCTGAGCCCGTTGCCACCCGCGATCCAGCATACCGTAACGGTTGTTGCCGTAAGTAATGAGTCCTCTGATCTCGACGAATTTCTCGCGATAGAGATGCTGCAGCAGTTCCTCTGTAACCGGCATGGATAGCTTGAGCTTTTCGGCCGCGCGTTCGGTGGTGCAGTTGGTATCCGCATAGACGATTTTCAACGCCAGGTCCGCGAGAAAACCGAAATCGAGCTCTGTATCTTCAGGTTTGAGAGGTATCTTTGGGATTAAATCTTGGCTTGTTGACATGATTAACTCCGCTATACTGGACTTATAGATCACGATTTTTTAACAGAAACGGAAGGGCCAAACCATTCGAATGCAATCAAGCTGGTAACCGGGGGATTTCATGTGCGTAGTTTAGTGGCTTCTCGGCTTATAGGCAAATTAAATAAAAGGCACCCGCCCCGAAGATAGCGCGCGGGCCGCGGTCCTGATTGTGAAAAAACAACGTGTTTACAGTGATTTCGAGGCCGCAGGACCGATTGAAGAGCAATTTTTCTTATGTTATAAAACTCAGGCACGAGAGAGGAAATCATGAAAGCAGGTATCCATCCTGAATACAAGAAAGCGACGATCACGTGTGCCTGTGGGTGCGTGGTCGAGACCCGTTCCACAGTGGGTAATATCCACGTGGAGATCTGCTCCAATTGCCACCCTTTCTTTACCGGGAAGCAGAAACTCTTCGACTCAGCCGGTCGCGTAGAAAAGTTCAGAAAGAAATACGGGCTGAAGAACTGAGTTCGGCGGAGGATCGAGGCTGAATGTGATTTACTAGCCATTTGCGGCACAGAAAGGGCAAAGGGCAAGTCTATCCCTTTGCCCTTTTTTATTGTCTTGTCATTTTTTAACTGAGCAGCAAAACAATCATGCTTGATAAACTAGCGGAAGTCGAAAAGCGATACGTGGAGCTGGAAAGTCTCATGTCGGATCCTCAGCTCCTGAACCAACAGCGGGAGTATTCCAAATTCGCCAAGGAGCGGGCTGAGTTGGAAGAAATCGTCGCCTGCTTTCGCGAATGGCGCAAAGTAGAGCAGGAGATTCAAGGCAATCGCCAGCTGCTGGAGGAAAATGACGAGGGCATCCGGGAGCTGGCCAAGGAGGAATTAGTTACACTTCGGCAGCGCAAGGAAGCACTCGAGAGTCAGCTCAAGCTTCTCATTCTCCCCAAAGATCCCAATGACAACAAAAACGTGATCCTTGAAATCCGCGCCGGCACCGGGGGGGAAGAGGCGGCGCTCTTCGCCGGAGAGCTCTTCAGAATGTACAGCCGTTACGCCGAGTCGCGCGGCTGGCGAGTCGAAATGATGAGCTCCAATCCCACGGGTCTCGGCGGCTTCAAAGAGATCATTGCCAGTATCGAAGGACAAGGCGCTTACAGCAGGCTCAAATTCGAAAGCGGAGTGCACCGGGTCCAGCGAGTTCCGGTCACGGAGGGCTCGGGGCGCATCCACACCTCCGCGGTCACCGTCGCCGTGATGCCCGAAGCCGATGAAGTGGAAATTCAGATCGACCCGAAGGATATTCGCGTCGATGTGTTCCGCTCCTCGGGCCCCGGCGGCCAGAGCGTCAATACGACGGATTCGGCCGTGCGCATCACGCATGTCCCGAGCGGGATCGTTGTGTCCTGCCAGGATGAAAAATCGCAGCACAAGAATCGGGCCAAGGGCATGAAAATCTTGCGCGCTAGACTGTTGGAAAAGAAACAGGAAGAACAGCGCTCCGAGATCGCAGCGACGCGGAAACTCATGGTCGGAAGCGGCGACCGCAGCGAGCGGATCCGAACCTATAACTTTCACCAGGGACGGCTGACGGATCACCGCATCAATCTCACCATTTATCAGCTCGACCGTATTATGGAAGGTCAGATCGACGAAGTCGTAGAAGGGCTGATTACCCACTACCAAGCGGAAGCGTTGAAGGCGACCGGAAAGCCGCCTGACGACAATGGAAAACCAGACGACGATAACGACTGAAGCGAAACCCGAAAGGCTTCGCCAAGCGTTGTTGGAAGGAGCCCGTCGGCTGAAATTCGCTGGCATAGAGGGCGCACGGTTGGACGCCGAGGTATTGTTGCGTCACGCATTGGGAATGGAGAAATCTGAGTTCTATCTGAATCTCGACGCCCTGCTGCCGATAGAAGATGAAGAATGCTTCCGGAAACTCCTGCTGCGGCGAGCGCAGCGCGAGCCCGTGGCATACATCACGGGTCGGAAAGAGTTTTGGTCCCGCGATTTCCTCGTTACCTCCGACGTGCTCATCCCGCGGCCGGAGACGGAACGGCTGGTCGAAGTTGCGCTGGAACGCTCAAAGCTTTGCGCCGGCAGGGCGCAACTTGAAATTCTCGATCTGGGGACGGGAAGCGGCGCCGTCGCGATCTCACTGGCCAAAGAACTGCCAGAAGCAAGGATTACGGCTGTTGATGTCTCCATCGCGGCGCTGGAGGTGGCGCGTCGAAACAGCGAGCGCCACGGTGTCGCAAGTCGGATTCGATTCTCGGCCGGAGACCTCTTCGAACAGGTAGCCGGCGAGTTTGATCTCATCGTCTCCAATCCCCCCTATGTGCGGCGGGAAGAATTAGCCGCCCTTTCACCCGAGATTCGTGATTGGGAGCCGCTGACGGCTTTGGACGGCGGATTGGATGGGCTCGATTGCTACCGGCGAATTATCGCTGACGCCCATCAATATCTTGTACCCGGAGGTCACATCATTCTCGAGATTGGCGCAGATATGGGTAAAGCGGTCGCTGCTCTGTTAAATGGCGCCGGTTGGTACGCGCCTTCATTGGTCTATCAGGACTATGCCGCGAGGGACCGAATCATCGTCGCCAGGAAAACACCGCCGTCCAACTTAACAGCGAAAGGTTCCAACCGTGGATAAAATCATCATTCACGGGGGCCGCCGGTTGGAAGGAGAAGTGGCGGTCAGCGGGTCGAAGAATGCCGCGCTGCCGATTTTGATTTCTTCCCTGCTGACCTCCGAGCCCTGTGTCTACCAGGGAATTCCTCAACTCGTCGACATTAACACGGCGTTAAAGCTGCTGGCCGGATTAGGGGTAGTCGTAGACAAGGAGTCGTGGGTCAAGGGCGGCGGCGATATCATCCTTCGGCCAGACCGAGTAAGAAACTTCGAGGCCTCCTATGACCTGGTAAGGACCATGCGGGCGTCGTTCCTGGTTCTCGGTCCCCTGCTCGCCCGTTTCGGTTATGCGCACGTTTCCACGCCCGGAGGGTGTGCCATCGGCACGCGCCCGGTGAATCTTCATCTCAAGGGACTCGCCGAAATGGGGGCGACTATCGAGCAGGTTCACGGTTACGTGGAAGCCAAGGCCAAAAAGCTGCGCGGCGCGCAAATCTACCTGGATCTCCCGTCTGTCGGCGCGACGGAAAATCTCATGATGGCGGCGTCGCTGGCGGAAGGGACCACGGTTATCGAAAATGCCGCCAAGGAGCCTGAGATCGAAGACCTCGCCGCTGCGCTCAACAAAATGGGCGCGCGAGTGGAGGGCGCCGGCGGCGACCTTATTCGCGTTGAAGGAGTGAGCTCTCTAGGCGGCCTAACCCACCGCGTCATTCCGGATCGTATCGAAGCGGCGAGCTTCGTGATTGCCGGCGCTTTGATCGGCGGGGATGTGCTTGTGACGGGCGTGCGCCCGGCTCATTTAGACGCCTTTTTCATCAAACTTAAGGAAGCTGGAATCGAGCTCAGTATCGACGCGAACGGTGTGAGAGTCAAAGGCAATAACACGATTAAGAGCGTCGACGTCACGACGCTTCCGTACCCGGGTTTTCCCACGGACATGCAAGCCCAGATGATGGTGCTGATGTCGGTGGCCGATGGCGTCAGCGTCATCACCGAAACCATCTTCGAGAATCGGTTCATGCACGCGCAGGAATTGGACCGCATGGGCGCGGATATTCGGCTCGAAGGAAATCGTGCGGTCGTTCGCGGGGTGAAGGAGTTGTCCGGCGCTCCGGTGATGGCGACGGATCTGAGGGCGAGCGTCTCGTTGGTTCTTGCCGGCTTGGTGGCCAACGGCACAACGGAAGTTTCCAGGGTTTATCACTTGGACCGAGGTTACGAGCATATCGAAAAAAAGTTTTCCAAGTTGGGAGCGGCGATAGAACGGGTCAAAGGCTAAAGGGTTGCTAGGCTAAAAGAAGTGAAATTCCAAATCGAAGATCTAATCTAAAATCGGTGAGTAGGGATGAAAATCAAAATCGTCAAAACCACCGATCATGATTACAAGTCGTTCCTCACGCGCCTTCTGCAGCGACGCGGAAACCGCCAAGGGGCAGTTGAGAAGCGAGTCAGCGAGATCGTCCGCGCGGTTGAGCGAAAGGGCGACAGCGCGCTGCTGCGCTATGCGCAAATGTTTGATCGTGTGCGGTTGACGCGTGCGACGATGGAAGTAAAGCCGGGCGAAATCGAGAAAGCCATGACGAGCGTCCCGGCAAAAGATCTTCGGATCTTGCGCATGGCGGCAAGGCGCATCGGCGCGTTTCATCGGCGCCAGGTGCAAAAAAGCTGGGGCTATCGCGATCCCCTCGGCATGCTTCTAGGGCAGAGGATTACCCCCTTGGGGCGGGTCGGTGTTTACGTCCCCGGCGGCAAAGCCTCTTATCCTTCCACCGTCTTGATGAACGTGGTGCCCGCCAAAGTAGCCGGCGTGGAGGAAGTTATCATGACCTCGCCGATCGGGAGCGATGGCGCGATTATTCTCGCCGCAGCCAGAATCGCCGGCGTCGACCGGACCTTTCGGATCGGCGGCGCGCAGGCGATTGCCGCGCTAGCGTTCGGGACGGAGACGATTCCCAAGGTCGACAAAATCGTCGGCCCGGGAAATATCTTCGTCGCCACGGCGAAGCGGCTGGTTTTCGGCGAAGTCGATATCGATTCCATCGCCGGGCCAAGCGAGATTCTTCTGCTCGCGGACGAGAGCGCCGATCCCAAGCACGTCGCCGCGGATATGCTTTCCCAGGCCGAGCACGACGAACGTGCGGCCGCCTTGTGCGTAACATCGTCGATGGCCGTGGCGGCGAGGATTCAAAAGGCGATCGAGCATCAGCTGCAACAGACCAAGCGTCGGGCGATAACCATCAAGGCGTTGGAAAAATACGGCGCGATCATCGTTACGCGGGGATACAGAGAAGCGATCGACCTCGCTAATACCATCGCGCCAGAACATGTCGAGCTGATTGTAAAACAACCGCAAAAATGGTCGCGCGCGATACGCAACGCGGGGGCGATATTTATCGGCCCTTATTCTACGCCGCCCTTGGGAGATTATTTCGCCGGGCCGAATCATGTTCTTCCCACCGGCGGCAGCGCGCGGTTTTTTTCCCCGCTGGGGACCTATGATTTTCTGAAACGTACGACGATCATTCAGGCACAAGAAAAGGCGCTCCGCGCCCTGGCGCCGAAGATTACTCATCTGGCGAGGCTGGAGGGACTGGACGATCACGCGCGCGCGGTGGAAGCACGGTTCGAATAGGAGACGAGTCATGGATCGAAAGGGAAGAGTTGAGCGCAAGACAAAAGAGACCGACATCAAGGTCGAGTTGGAGCTAGACGGAAGCGGCAAGGCGGAAGTCGAAACCGGCATGCCTTTTCTCAATCACATGCTCGATAGCTTCAGCCGGCACGGGCTATTCGATCTCAAGCTGAAGGCCAAGGGAGATATCGAAGTCGACTATCATCACACCGTAGAAGATGTCGGTCTCGCGTTGGGACAAGCGTTCAAAGAAAGTCTCGGTGACAAGCAGGGCATCCGTCGCTTCGGCGAGGCGAGCTGTCCGCTGGATGAAACGTTGGCCAAAGTCGTGGTCGACCTGAGCGGCCGGCCGTATCTGTCGTACAATGTGAAAATTCGCCCGGGAAGGGTCGGCAACTTCGATACCGATTTGCCGCACGAGTTTTTCGCGGCTTTTGCCAATCAGCTGGGCATGAACCTTCACATCGACGTTGTCCGCGGGGAAAATCCCCATCATATTATCGAGGCCTGTTTCAAGGCGTTTGCACGGGCGATGGACATGGCGACACAGCTCGACGGTCGTATCCAGGGAATTCTGTCGACCAAAGGGAGTCTATGATCGCGATCATCGATTATGGCATGGGCAATCTCCGTAGCGTGCAGAAGGGCTTTGAAAGGGTTGGCTACGCGGCCGAGGTCACGCGCGAGGTCGGTAAGATTGTGTCCGCGCGTGGCGTGGTTCTCCCCGGCGTCGGCGCGTTCCATGCTTGCATGGAAAACCTCGCGCGCTTTGGATTGATTGAGCCGATTCGCGAAGTCGTTCGTGAAGAGAAGCCGTTTCTCGGCATCTGTCTGGGATTTCAGTTGTTGTTTTCTGAAAGCGAGGAATTCGGCCTGCAGAAGGGTCTCGATTTGCTTCCCGGCAGAGTCGTGGGATTCAAGGCTGACGACGATCTCAAGATCCCGCACATGGGTTGGAACTGCATCGAGAAAAAAAAGGACTCGCCGTTTTTGGATGGAATTTCTAGCGGTGATTATGTTTACTTCGTCCACTCCTTCTACGTCGTCCCCGAAGATTCCTCAGTGGTTGCCACGACAACGGACTACGGCGGCCCATTCGTCTCGAGTATTGCGACGGATCGGCTTTTTGCCAGTCAGTTTCACCCGGAGAAGAGCCAGGAGCTGGGATTGCGCATTCTTTCGAACTTCGGGCAATTCGTCGCTAGTCATTAGCTCTATGCTCATTATTCCTGCAATCGATATCAAGGATGGCCGTTGTGTGCGCCTGTTTCAGGGCGACATGGACAAAGAGACCGTCTACTTCGAGAGTCCGTTGGACGCGGCGCGTCACTGGGTGAAGGAAGGTGCGACGTTCATCCACATCGTCGATCTCAACGGCGCGGTGGAAGGCCGCCCCGTACACGCGCGTGAGGTGGAAGCGATCTGCAAAGAGACGGCCCTGTCGGTGGAGTTGGGCGGCGGGATGCGTTCCGTGGACGCGGTAAAGGCAGCGCTGGCTCTCGGCGTGGCGCGGGTGGTTGTCGGCACGGCCGCTTACGATAATCCGGAATTGTTGCGCGCGCTCTGCAAGAACTTTCCAGAAAAAATCGTCGTCGGTATCGATGCTCGCGGCGGCAAAGTCGCCGTCAAAGGGTGGAAAGAAACCACGGCGATGGACGCCGTGGAACTCGCGCAGCGCTGCGAATCCGACGGCGCCTCGCGGATTATCTACACCGACGTGAGCCGCGACGGGACTCGCGAAGGGGTCAATATAGATGAGACGCGCGCCCTGGCACGGTCAGTGAAAATTCCGATCATCGCCTCGGGTG
>VBKE01000398.1:9060-10759 GCA_005879605.1 Deltaproteobacteria bacterium | reverse complement strand
CCTTCGCGCCCGTGATGACCGGCGACGGCGACATGCTGCAAGCAGCGTACGTGCAGCTCGAGCCGTTTCGGCCGGATTCTGCAGAACAGCCGTCGGTTGTGGTGCTTCCCGTGCCCGAGCCGTATGGCTACCGACGAATCTCCAATGTAGCGATTGAGAAGTCGCTTCCCGATGCGGTTGGCGCCTTCATCGATTGGCTCGTCAATGAAAGCGGCTGGAAAGTCGCTGAACGGCCGTCCCGCAATCAAATCCCCCTCTATCCCCCCCTTCGGCTAGGCTCAAGGCATGCTTTTTCTAGGGGGGAAGAAAAAAATACGGAGGGGTTGTTAGCCCCGACGGGGGCGCGTGTCTTCAGGCCAGGTGAAACGGAGCATCTCGTGCCGATTCAGGCGCGCCATATCTGCCTGCTGTTCCGCCGCTTTATCAGTTACCAGGAGGACATGACGCGGCCGTACGTCGAAGCTCTCGAAGCGCGCGGCATTCCGCATCTGCTGGTGGGCGGCCGCTCGTTTCATAATCGCGCGGAGATCGAGACGTTGCGCGCCGCTCTGGCTGCTATCGAGTGGCCCGAAGACGAGCTGTCGGTATTTGCCACTTTGCGCGGCTCGCTGTTTGCGATCGGCGACGAAGAGCTGCTGGAATACCGCCATCGGATCGGCCGTTTTCATCCCTTTCGGATCCCGAATGAATTTCCGACAAACCTCGGCCCCATTGTCGAGGCTCTAAAACTGCTGCAAGCGCTCCATCGCTCGCGCAATCGGGTGCCGGTGGCGACGACAATTTCGCTGCTCCTCGAATCCACCCGCGCGCACGTCGGGTTTGCGCTCGAGCACGGCGGCGAGCAGGTGCTCGCCAATGTTGCGCATGTCACCGAGTTGGCGCGCCGCTATGAGGCCGAAGGCGGCATTTCGTTTCGCGGATTCATTGACGAGCTGCGCGAGCAGGCCGAGAGCGGCGAAGCCGGGGAAGCGCCGATCCTCGAGGAAGGCAGCGACGGCGTGCGGCTGATGACGGTCCATAAAGCCAAAGGCCTGGAATTCCCGATCGTGATCCTTGCGGACATGACGGCGAAGCTGTACCGGCCCTCCGCAAACCGCTATCTCGATTCCGAGCATCGCGTGTGCGCGCTCCGCCTCGGCGGATGCGCGCCAGCCGACTTGCTCGAGCACGAAGACGAGGAATTGCTCCGCGATGAGGCGGAGGGTACGCGCGTGGCGTACGTCGCCGCAACCCGCGCGCGGGACCTGCTTGTGGTCCCCGCCGTGGGTGATGAGCCGAGGGAAGGCTGGACTCAGCCGCTGAACACAGCGGTTTATCCGCCGATGGAAACGAGGCGGCAACAGGTTCAAGCGCCCGGTTGTGTGGAGTTCAAATCGAAAGATTCGATATTGGTCCGGCCTGGAGGCAGCGCTGGAACGAGCACGGTTTGTCCCGGTCTGCACGTGCGCAGACCGGGTTCTTCTGGCCCCCTCCTTCATCCCTTCGGCGGGCTCACGGCAGGCTCTCCCCCGCGCGGCGCGGGGGAGGAAAGAGGTGGGGCCGCCGAGTTCTCCGTCGTCTGGTGGGATCCGCGCGCTCTGAAACTTGGCGCGGAGGCGCCGCTCGGCATCCGCCGGCCAGAGCTGATCGTGAAGGACGTCGCGCCGGATATCGTCGAATCAGGTCTTGTTGCTTACAACTCCTGGCGCGAGCGACGCCA
>VBKE01000398.1:0-8839 GCA_005879605.1 Deltaproteobacteria bacterium | reverse complement strand
CTCAAGAAGAGATCGCTTCCGCCTCGGAAGCCGTGCACACTGCGCTGGCGCATCCGCTTCTGAATCACGCGCGCAATGCTGCGCAACAAGGCCGGTGTCGCCGTGAAGTGCCCATTGCGTGGCGCGATACTAACGGCTTGCTCATCGAGGGTGTCGTCGATCTCGCCTTTGAGCAAGCCGAGGGCTGGACGGTTGTAGATTTCAAGACCGACGAAGACTTCCGTGGGAATGAACTGGCTTATCAACGGCAAGTCGGAATGTACGCATCAGCGATCCAGGCGGCGAACGGCGCGCGAGTTTCGGCGCTACTGATGCGCGTGTAAGCAAGCTATATCTAATCGGCCAGACTTCTATTACTTGACTATGTTGATTTGTCAAAGTGACCCCAGAAACTCAAACGCTTGATTTCACTTAAGCGTGCCCATCATTTCCCGGTACGTCCGCCGCACGGCGACTTCTCTTTGGGATTTGTATCCCTGCATTTGTTCGTATTGAGGAAGTTTGATTGCGGCGGCGGCTTGATCTTCCGTCGCCCCGCGGGCGATCTCTTTTTGAACGGCGTCGCGCAAATCGACCAGCATCTGGTGAAACCGGTGAAGCCCTCGGCGGGTTTCTCTGGGATCTTCGGGAATGGGGCCATGCCCCGGCACTATGATGTCGGCCGGGAGGGCTTCGACCGCATCCAGTGTTTTCAGCCAGCTCACGCCGTAGCCGTCGTTTATGTAGAGAAATTGGTCGGAGAAAAATAGCTCGCTCACGTAGGCGATCCGGTCTTGCGGTACGAAAATGATGCTGTCGCTTCTCGTGTGCCCCTTGCCTAAATAAAGGACCTGAATTTCCTTGCCGCCGAGGTGGATCGTCAGGCGATCGCGGTAGGTTACTTGAGGGAGCCTGGCCTTTTGTTCCTCGGGTGACGCGTGGTCTCGCTGCATTTGGGCGAGCAGATCGGTGCGGTAATCTTCGTGACCGATTTTGACGACGTCCTGGTAAGCGACGTTGCCCCACGTATAGTTGTTATGGAAAGTCGAGGAAACCAGAAAGCGAACCGGTTGCTTGATCACACTCGCGATGGTTTCGCGCTCTTGCCCCGCGATGGCTTCCGAACTCAGCGCGTCGAGGACGACGACTCCTTCGCTCGTGGCGATGACGCCGCTATTAAAGCTTGTGGACGAGAATACATAATAACCGGGTATGAGCTGTCTCAAGGTGCCGGAGCGATTGCGCTCCGCGGGTTTAAGTCGAGAGTCGTCGCGCTCCTGGGCTTTCACTGAGAAGACAAAGAGGGCGGCGGCTAACATGAATAGTAGAGCAGTCGTTGATTTGGACATCTTCTTCCTCCTGTTAGCTGGTGGAAGGTTAGGCAGTTTTTTATTGAGCCGTACAACATTGAAGAGACAGACTTCAATTCTTCGCACGTTGTAAACCACAGGTTGACGGTTGTTTCAATGTTTTGGGAAGGAGAAGCAGGGCTAGCTCAAATCTTTCCTGGTCATTCAAGCCCATGCGGAGCCACTCGCAAGAGCAGTCGTAGAGAAAATTTACGGTCTGCGGTTTCCGCTGGAGAACCAGGAGAGGGCGACGAAAGCAGAATTAGGGCGGCTCGGGGCGTCCCAAACCGATGTGAGGCCTGAGGTTGACATAATAGTTCTTGTCAGGAAAGTATTGACTTATTCCAATTTCTTCAATCTTAGCTAGGTCCGACACAAGCCGGGCAGAGGCCGGCAATTGTTTTCGAGTTTCACTTTCCAGGTTTGCCGAAACTTTTAATCCAGGATGCGCCGGTCTCTTCGAGGGCTGAGCGAAGGGTACTATCCTGGGCTTGGGGGCTAGCCGCGGCTTGAGGACTCGCGGGGGCTTGGGTCCGGCTCCGAAATCTCAAAACCAATTCCAGATCCGTGGTCTTTTTCGAAGTAACGTTCACCGTCGCGACCTGCGGCTCAAAGCCGCGCCGGCTCACCTTCAAAATATAACCGCCGGGCTCAAGGTCTTTCTTCACATAGCGGCCGTCGCGATCCGTCTCCGAAGTGCCGAGCAAAACATTTTGCGCCGTCAAAAGCTCCACATGGGCGCGCGAAACAGGCGCTCCGCTTTGGGCGCGGACGACAGCCGACATGTCGCCCGGAGCAGCAGGAAAAAAAGCGGGAGAAAAATTGTAGGCTCCAGCGAGCGAGGCGACTGAGCCGCCCAGAATCGCTATCCAGGTATTGATTCTTTTCAGCCATAAATCGTGTCGGGTTTCCTCTCCCATAGAGATCTCCTCTCGAGGACAACTGACGTGAGCAAGCAATATGCCAGACTAAAAGCATTGGTTTTTCTATGAAAAAAGGACCGATGGTAAAGAAGACTCGGGACAAAAACGTTACCTTGGTGAACAAAAGAGGAGGAGTAGGGCCACTTGCAAAACCGTCGTCGGGGTACGCGCTCGATTCACAAAGTTTCTTACTTAAGATGGTTCAGGGGGTCGGCTTGGAGAAGCTCAGAGTCTATCCTGAGCCAGGAATGGTTGGTGACGCGGGTCGGGCGCGCTTGGACTCAGAGCGTCGAACGAGTCACTTTTACGGTCCGACTCCGGGGCTGCGACTTAACTTCTGAAAGCCACTTACAAACTGTTGCGCTTCTTCCATTCCTCTATATCCGTTTTGATTTTCTGTCGCTTCTCCGTCACTAGGCTGGCTTCCGCTTTTTCCGCTTCCTCGGACGATTCGGCATGTCGATAGGTAAAGGGAATAAAAACCGCAAGCTCGATTCCTGTGACAACAAGGATCAGAATGACGGCATTCAGTGGATCATGGACCAGGTAGAGCACTACTTGCACAGACGCCAGAAGCATTGCCATGATTACGAGGGTCACGCACCAGCCCTGCCAGGTCGTCGGGGTTAACCCATAACCGCTGCCCTTAATCCTGAACCACGGTGTTCTTTGCTCAGTCATCATTAACGTTCCTGCAATGCGCTGTCACGAAACGATGCTTCCGGTAGAGCCTACATGATGATGGACGGCATTCTTTCGCTTTGAACTGAGGTTTGGAACGCTCCGCTTACTCATTGGTCGTCTCGGTGCCGGCGTTTTTGCCGGCGATGTAACCCTGGGTGGTGCACCGGCCCAGACCATGTTGATTGAATCCCCCCGCCGACTCGCCCGCGCAATAGAGCCCGGGGATGACCTGGCCATTCATGTCCAGCACCTGGCACTTGCCGTTGATCCTCAAACCCGCGCGGCAGTCGTGCACGAGCGGCGTGCCCCAAGCGGCGTAGAATGGAGGCGTCTGGATCTTGTACCTGGGTATAGGCTTGCCGAAATCCAAGTCCGCGCCGGCGTCCACAAAAGAATTGTAGCGCTCCACCGTTGCCTGCAGGGTGGCGCCGTCCATCGGCTTCTCCTGATATGGATTCTTGATGGCGGCGGCTAGCTCCCGAAGCGTCTTCGCGCTGAAGAAATAGCCGTCGACATCGACATAGGGCGGAGTGAGTTTCCACTTCTCCCGCTCCGCCGCGTCGGCGTCGAATATGGCCCAGACCGGCCCGGCTGAATAATCAGGTGGTTCCGAATACTCATTCATTGCCACCGCGGCGTTGAAAAAGTTGTGTTTGGTCGGATTGAACTTGATATTTTCGTTGTTGCGATAGTTATTCGGCGTATAGGGATTGATTTCGTTGTAGACGTTACCGTGAGGGTAATCCCCTTTGGTCTCGTCGTAGAATCTCTTCCCGACTTGATTGACGAGGATTAGATCCTGCCAATCCTTGACGTTCAAACCGGTGGCGCGGACGAGCGGGAAAATCGGGCTCTCGAGCTCCCACGTCATGTAATTGTACCTGGTGGCGAGCGCGCGCTTAGTGCGAATGTTATCGCCATTTTCAAGAATCTGATTCGCCAATCCCCAGAGCGATGCGCCGATGGCCATGGCCGCGAGCTCGCCGCTTCCGTCTTGGAACGTATAGGGCTCCCCCGCAACTTGCAGCACATCCGTCAGCCTCGGATCGAACATGCGGCGGAAATTTACGTTGCTGGTGCTGCCGCCGGTGGCGAGGATCACGGACTTCTTCGCGCGGATAGCGACGCTTGATTGGGTGGTCTCGATGTTGCCGTCGGAGCGAAAGCTCTTTAACGGGGTGGTCTGCCCCGGCAGGATCCTCGGCGTGTAGCGCGCGGTGATGCCAATCAGTCTGCCGGTTTTTTGTTCCGAGCCGGGCTCGCGGACAAGGCTTGTCATCTTATAGTTGAGCAAAAATCGCCCGCCCTTTGCGCGGGCGCTCACCTCAAGTGGCCTGATAAGAGCGGTGCCCCCTCTGGCGTTGGGACTTTCAGGACCTGCACCCTTGGTCCAGATCAAATGATTCTCCCTCGGCGCAGAGTTTCCCAAATTGTGCCCGCCTTGATTGTCCGGGGGGACGTCCTTGAAGTTGACTCCGTTGGCAAGGAGAAATTCGTAAGTCTGGACGCAGTGATCGGCGAAAGCGCGCATGACCGCGCGGTCGTTATACCGGTAATCGGGCCAGCCGTTGGGCTGCACGATGGACCAGTCCGTCAGATCGCGGAACACCAAGTCGGGCGAATCTTCGATGCCGAACTTCCTCTGCGCGCTGGTACCGCCGCCGAGCGGCACATTTCCCCCGCTTATGATCGCGTGTCCGCCGATATCATAGTTTGTTTCGACCACGATGACGGAGGCTCCGGCGTCAGCGGCCTTAATCGCCGCCGACAGCCCCGCCGCCCCCGCACCGATAACCACCACATCCGCTTCCAAATCCCAGCTCTTGGGAATTTTTCCTATTCCCGAGCCCACTGCGCCGGAAGCGGCTGCGTCGGTAGCGCCGTCCCCTACCGACGTTGAACCATGCTTCATCTGGTTGTATTCCATTGATTGACTCCCTCGTGAGCGCGGATGTTCATCTCATAGATCCGCAAAGGCCCAGGCTCTGAGTTCTCATAAACTCCTCGCTTGCGGCGGATGGCGAAAACCCTGATGATCCGATCTTCACGATCCAGCTCATAGATAATACAAAATCTTCTGAGATCACAATCCACGGTCAGACACGACAATCTCGACAGTCTTTCCGCAACCGCAACATTAAAGATCGAAGCGCCTCACGTGATCGTGTCCGTGAAACGTGACCGTGAATCCGCTTTGATTCTCGTCGGCCTGAATTTACTTGACTGCGTGAGCTGGAGGAAGAGACTTGGGGTCCCTCGCATAGATAATGGTCGAAAAGATATCAAGCCGAGGGAGGCGGTTGCTTACTGGTTCAGGAGCGGAAAATCCTTTGGCGGGCGCCGCCCCGGGAGCGAGCGCAAAAATGCGTGGATGTCGGCGGCGTCCTTGTCCGAGAGCACCGACTCCGTATACGCCGGCATGTCGTTAGGCCCCACGCGCAGGAAAGTCTTGAACGCTTCCAGCGGCAGTTTCGTCTCGGCGAGCGCCGGCGCCGGATAGTTGTAGCTGCCGCCCTGGCCGGAACGACCGTGACAGGTGAAGCAACCGACGGCAAGGTACAGGCGCTTGCCGTTGGCGGCGTCCCCGACCGGCGCCGTTTGCGACCACGCAGCTTCGCCTGCGCCGAACATCAGCAAACCGAGCGCGACAACCAGACCGCGATTGAACTTGTTCATGTCCGAGCTCCTTAGCGGGGGTCGGTAACGACATCGACGAGCGCCGGTTCGCCGCGTTTGACGACGGCGACCGCGCGCTTGAGCGCGGGTCCCAGATCCTTCGGATCGGTGATCGGCCCCTCGCCGTACACGCCGAAGCCTTTGGCCACGGTGGCATAGTCGATGTTCGGATCGGTGAGCGTGGTGCCGATGTGGGCGTTCGTGATGCCGCGGCTGTGGCGGTTGGCCATCGCCTGCAGGTACATGTATTCCTGGTGATAGGCGCGATTGTTGTGCACCACGTAGAGGATCGGGATGCGGTGATGCGCGGCCGTCCACAAAGTGCCCGGCACGAACATCAGGTCGCCGTCGCCCTGAATCGCGACGCTAATGCGCCCATGCTTCTTGTTAGCGAGCGCGGCGCCCGTCGATGCCGGCGCGGTGTAGCCGATGCCGGCGCCACCCGAGCCGCCATTCCACCGATAGGACTTGTCGAAGTTCCAGAGCCGGTTGGGCCAGGTTATTCTGATACCGTTACCGACCAGCGACCAGTCTTCAGCCTTGATTTGAGCGTAAAGCTCCGCGCACATGCGCGCCGTCGTGATCGGGCTCGCGTCCCAGCCGATGGTCGCGTCCGCTTTTGCCTGTTCGCGCGCCGCGTGATGCGCCTCCGCGAGCTTCTTGCCGCGCGCCTCGAAGGCGGACTTGCGGTTCGCGTCGGTGAGTCGCTTGACCTGTTCGGTCAGCGCCGGCAGGCTCGCCTCGCCGTCGCCCGCGATCGCCAGGTCGACTTCGTTGAAGCGCCCGAAGTCCTGGTAATTGGCCTTCATGTACAGATCGCGGCTGCCGAGCGTGATGATCTTCGTGCCCGGCTTAAAATTTGGCCGTGAGCTGCGCACGATGCGGTCGCTGAACGAGTTGAGTGAGCCCCACAAGTCGTTCATCTCGATGGCGAGTACGACGTCGGCCTGGCCTACGACGGCCCCTCGGCGCGCGCCCTGGTTGAGCGGATGCCGCGACGGAAAGTTCATGCGGCCGGCCTGGTCGACCACCGCGCATTGCAGCGTCTCGGCGAGCTCCATGAGCCGCGCCATGCCGGCCGGC
Source organism: Deltaproteobacteria bacterium (assembly GCA_005879605.1). Classification (GTDB taxonomy): domain Bacteria; phylum Desulfobacterota; class Binatia; order UBA9968; family UBA9968; genus DP-1. The sequence continues at coordinate 2,145 of VBKE01000398.1, read as the reverse complement.
GTGCGCGACATGCGGTCGCAGATCACGACCGGATTCTGCGCCGCCACGAGCAACTTCGCCGCTTCGGCGATGGCCCCCGAGTCACCCACCGGCGGCACCACCTTCGCGAGCTTCGGGATGCGCAAGCGGTCGCGATCCGCGATCGGATTTTCCTGTAGCTCGGCGTCGAGCGACAGCAGCACCGGCGCCATCGGCGGCGTCATCGCTACTTTGTAGGCGCGCACCGCCGACTCGGCGAAATGCTGCAGCGAAGCCGGTTGATCGTCCCACTTGACGAAGTCTCGCACCAGGGCGGCGGGGTCGATGGCGGAATGCACCCATTCGGCACCCGGCGCCCGCTTGTCGGCCTCGACGATGTTGCCGATCATTATATAGACGGGCACCCGGTCGCACCAGGAGTTGTATATCGCCATGGTCGCATGCTGCAGTCCGACTACGCCATGGCAGATCATCGCCATCGGCTTGCCTTCGATCTTGGCATAGCCCTGGGCCATCGAGACCGCGATCTCCTCGTGTGGGCAAGTGAGAATTTCGGGTTTGTTTCGGGTGTGGTTAATGATCGCTTCGTGCAGGCCGCGGAAGCTCGAAGCGCAATTCATCGCCAGGTAATCGATGTCGAGCGTGTTGAGCACTTCCGCCATGAAGTCGCCACCGCTGCTGCTTTGGGTGGCCGGATCCTTGGGCGGCGGCTGGGTTTCCGCGGCGAGGTTCGGCTGTGGGACGACCTTGGCAGGTTCCCAGGTCGGAGACTGCTGCGCCCTGGCCGAAAGGGCCGGCGTGGTCAGGGCGGCGGCGCCGGTAAGCGTGACGCCCTTCAAGAAATCGCGCCGACTGACAATAGACTGATTAAGGAATTTTTTACGCATCTGCTCCTCCCTTGCAGGGACCGACAGGAAAATCGTTCTGCGGCACAGGTCGCGCGCCCGCGTGGAGCAGGCCGCTCGCGAGTGCTCGGGTTGTTGTGGGCGACGTTGGCAACGCAACACGATAGATTCTGTCCGTGTTGCGTCGCGTCATCGAGGTGCGCAATGACGAATTCGGGCGGAATATACGACGAGCGGCGGAGAATGTAAAGTCATTGGCTGCAAATCCGGACTGAGACGAATTCCAGGATCAGAAATCGCCGGGCTCGTGAATGAAAAAGCACGCGAGCACCGAAAAGGATTGAGAGGGTAATAATCTTACCTGAACCGCAAGCGGCGACGAATCTAAGACTCAGAGGATTTCCGGGGCTTCCGACTCGGGCTTTTTTTCGTTGACATAGTAGCTCGTTATCCGATAAATGGGGGGCGGGTTCGTTAGCTCTCGTCAAGGCCCCGTGAGCTACTTGAAAGTGGCTTGTCAGGGTCCTATCGAGAGGGGTTTATGGGTGCCCGGCTTCCTATCATTCTCGTGATGATCGAGATATCAAGGTCAAAATGACCGGCACCTTGAAAGCACGATCGGACAAAAAGTAGAGTGTGTCACCACAAAATTCAGGGAGGACCCGCAATGAAATATGCCTTGTCGATCTCTGCCGCACTGCTCTTGGCCATGAGCCAGGTGCAGCCGTCGTTGGCGCAAAACGGCGCCAACGATCTCGTTAAACAGGCGATCGCCGCGGAAGGCGGCGCCGATGCCTTGCGCGCATTGAAAGGGCTCGCCATCAAAGGCGAGGCCAAGTTCTGGGAGCCGGAGCAATCGGAGAAGGCCGGCGGCGAGCCGCGTTTCCTTGGCGATGCGACGTTCACGGTGACTTGGGATCTCGCGAAAGAGATGGCGCGCACCGAGTGGGACCGCGACCAGAAATACCCGGACCCCCCGGTGAAGCTGAAATACACCGAGACCGTGTCGCCCACGCTCGGCTATGTCACCGACGACAAGGGCAGCCGGGCGATGTCTGGCATCCGCGTCGCGACGCATCTGCGCGAGCTCGGCCGTGCCTCCCCGTGGCTGCTCGTCAAGGCGATGGACGCGCCAAAGAACGTCGCCGCCATGGGCAACCAGAAACTCGGCAAGCAGTCGCTGCCGGCGGTTTCATTCATGGATAACGGGTCGAAGTTCACGATCCTGTTCGATTCCAAGACCCATCTGCCCGCCGCGATCCGCACGCGCGACGACGACAACATCCACGGCGACTCGGACTACGACCTGGTTCTCGGCGAC
>VBKE01000397.1 GCA_005879605.1 Deltaproteobacteria bacterium | reverse complement strand
GCGAATGCCATATCCGACTGCGTATCCCAGACGTAGCCTTGGGTTCCCAGAAAACTTTCGGCGGAGTCGCCGGTTACCACGGCTACGCCCCATTCGAACAATTCGTACAGCGCGCTGAAGGCCAGACAAATCGATAGGACGAACAGATTTAACCACCCGCGGCCGTTGATCACGTTTTTTCGAATCAGAATTTCCCGCGCGATGATCGCCGGGACGAAGCCCTGGGCAAAGTGGCCGAGCTTATCGTAATTGTTTCTCTGCCAGCCGAAGAAGTCGCGAATGAATTTGAATGTATCGACCTGGGCGTAGGTGTAGTGCGCGCCGATAAAGAGGATCATGCAGTGAATGAGAATGAGCGTGTAAGCCAGTGCCGTTAAAGGAAACCGTTTTTGAGTGGCTGCCAAAATCAGAACACCCAGTAGCGCCGGCGACGCCTCCAAGAGCCACGTGAAATAGTCGTGGGGATGGATAGCCGACCAGCCAAGGCCTAAGAAGTATATAGTCAGCCAAACGAATCTCATTAAACTGTTAAGACGGGAAGAGTGTTGTGGAGTTAACGCGTCTCTAAGAAGAATATCCGTCAACGATCTGTCGTCTGCGAAAGCAATCCACGACATGATCGTTGATCATCCCCGTGGCTTGCATATGAGCGTAGCAAATCGTCGAGCCCACGAACTTAAAGCCACGCTGCTTCAAATCCATGCTCAACGCATCGGACTCCGGGCTCGTTGCCGGGTAGTCTTTGAGCTTTCTCAACTTATGCACGATCGGCTTCCCGCCGACGAAACGCCAAATATAAGCATCGAAACTGCCGAATTCTTGTTGGACTTCCAGGAACCGCTTCGCGTTGTTGATGGCGGCTTCTATCTTTTGCAAATTGCGGATGATCCCCGGATTGTTAAGTAAGGACTTCAGCTGACGTTTGCCGTACCGTGCCACCTTTGCCGGATCAAACTCAGAAAAGGCTTTTCGATAAGCTTCCCGTTTTCGCAAGACCGTGTACCAGCTCAAACCCGCCTGTGCTCCTTCTAACGTGAGGAACTCGAAGATAATACGATCATCGTGAACCGGCGCACCCCATTCCTCGTCATGGTACTTTATGTAATCCGGCTTGGTGAGATCCAGCCATGGACAGCGAGTAATATTTTTAGGCATGTAACGGATCGGCAAAGCGACATCTATTTCGTTTATTAAAATCTTCCGGGCCAAGAGATGTCGCTGCTGGTATCTAGCATATGAGATAGGCAACGTGAAGAACATCATTGGCTGTGCGGATTGGGATCAGTGATCGGCCAGGGTTCCTTGAATGCTTGAGTCTTGACCAATCGCCGCTGCCGAATCCAGCTCAAAATCATGTAACAACTCACCGCCGCGCCGATATGTTTTAGTGTGTGGCCGCTTACAATGTTTCCGAAAGAAAAAACGGCATCGTCCAAGATTTCATACAGTTTGGCGCCGACATACCACGCGAGGGCGCTATAGAGATTCTCTGTTCTCGTGTAAGCCTTAGGCGTAAACGCGAGGATAATGGGTATGGCAACGACAGGATAAAACTGCACCAACAAATAGGGGCGCAAATCTCCTCTGCCCCAGGTTTCGGTAACGTGCCAATAGAGCACACTGGCCACACCGAATACTATGAGCGAAACAAACAACCAGACGCCGACGCGGCGGCGCAAACGCTCCGCTATGATGATGGCGAACAGCGCCATAAACGTCATGGTAATCGGCAGACGGTCCCAAACTAGCCGCTCGTTGTTCGGTGCCAAATGATAATAAGCAGAACCAACTCCCGTAAACGCAACCGCAATGAAGAAAAACAAAAACATCCAACGCTCGGTTGAATCCTGTAATCCGTCCGGCGCGCTACCGGACGATAAATACAAGATTCCCCAACCTCCGACGATTAAGAAGGGAAGATTGGAGATGACATTCCAGAAGTTTGGAATACCGGACAGCGACCGCTGATCGGCGAAATTGTGATACAGCTGCGGTTGAGGGATCGGCGGAACCACCCAAAAAGAGGCGACTCCGAGAAGGGCCAGGACGATGAGAATCGACAGAGTTAATCGTTGCATGAACCTGATGGGTTCGTAAGGAGCGTCCGAGCGTCGCGCCAACCATAGGCTACCTCAACGAGTTGAGCACCGCCAACATTAATCTGTTTGTCGCGTAATCGTTCTCCGCCGAGTGCCTCATAAAACCGCCGACAAGGATTGCCTTCCAGCACCCAGACCAGTAACGACCCTAGCCCCGCGTCGATGCAACTTCGGGCGAGTGTAGCGGTCAAGCGATGCCCAAGTCCTTGGCGTTGAAACGCCTCGAGCACGTATAGCGCGTACAATTCGCCGGTATACTCAGTGTCGCCGCTACGCTCCTGCCCGCCAACGGCAAAGCCGATGACCTCTTTAGCGTCCTGCATGGCCACGTAGGCAAATTGGTTTGGCTTCGGGTCGGATAAGATATTGTGCCACGCCTTTGCACGCTGCTCGTAAGAAAGAGCCGCGAGAAAATCGTCAGACATGATGCCTTTGTAAGTGCTGCGCCACGTGTCAACCTGCACTTTTGCGATCGCCTCCGCGTCGGTTTGATGAGCCGGACGAATAATCAAAACACTTACTCCCTTTTCGGAAAGCGCCGGTAAAACATAACGATCCAAACAAGCAGGCCCAATAGGAATCCACCTGATGCGGGTAAAAAAACCGCGAGCGGCAACGCCGGTGGTTGGCTATGATGAGCTTCGAGGATCGCATAATGCATGCTGCCGCTGAGCAACACGATCAGGCACCCCAGCCACCAGCCGTGCGAGGATAAAAACTGCAGCGAGCCTTCCCGCCTCTCCTCCGCCAGCCAATAGCCACGATTGGGAATATTCGTGAGACGGGGCAACTTGTGCGGAATAAATCCTATGAGAAACGAAACCAAGGTAGAAAAACCCAAGAGAAAAACCATCATAAACACAAGATAGCCACTTCGGGTCATCCAGCCGTTGGCGCGGCCGCCTGCACCGTAGTGGGTCGCCACGGTTTCCGGCAGTTGATCAATGGTGGAAAAGACGAAAGCAGCAGCAGCCACTACTAGGCACACGAAGACGATGAAGGAACGTGAATTCATGATTTGCCTCGCCTCAGTTTCGCTGCTTGAGGGCAGGCTCATGAAATCAAACAAAGGATTTGCGTGTTGCTCATTTTTTGAGGCCGAGCAGAACGACGCCCGCCGCGACCAATAGAATTCCCAACCAATCTTTCACCGCCGGCCGTTCCTGCAAAAAGATAACCGCGAATATAGCGACCAACACGACGCTCAGTTTATCGACCGGCGCGACCTTGGAAGCTTCGCCGGCTTGCAAGGCGCGAAAATAACAGACCCACGAGGCTCCTGTGGCCAGGCCGGACAAGGTTAGAAACGACCACGTTTTGGGCCGCAGCGCGAACGGGCTGCTCCACTTGCCGGTCATGTAGACAAAACACGTGATGGCGATCAGAATGATGAAGGTGCGAATCAAGGTGGCGAAATCCGAATCGACGCCTTCCAGGCCGATTTTGGCAAAGATCGCCGTCAGGGCCGCGAAGCCGGCCGATAGGAGAGCCCAATAGAACCAGACTTGTGAGGATGACATAGGAGCGTGCTCGGTTTGTTCTTTATTCTTGACTGAGTTGATCCGGCCGTTTGACCTCAGTCGACCTTGCAGTTCGGACAATCGACGATCGCGGTCTTGGTTGCTTGATCTCGTCGGATCATAAACTTGGTTTTGCCGGAACCGATTTTCCGGATCGCTTGGCGGAGGTCATCTTCCGTATTGATTTTTTTTCCGGCGATTTCTAAGACCACGTCGCTCGCGTGCAGATCCGCTTTGAACGCGGGACCAGCACTATCGACCTCCATCACCACTGCGCCGACCGGCATGGCCCCCAGTGAGGCCTGGCTTTGCTCGCGCCCGATGAAAGCGATGCGGAGACCGAGATCGGGAACGTGAAAGCCCTTTGCTAGCGCGGTCGCGGGCACGCTCCCAGCTAAAGTTCCCGCCAATCCCGTGATCGCTTTTTCGAAATCCGTCGCGTCGAAATCCGTCGCGCCGGTTACTTTAGTTGAAGTAGTAGTTGAGACCTGCGAGGGGACCAAGGGCCGGTTTGAATCGGATTGCCAGAATTTTACGTAATAAAAGACGGCAACGAGGACAACCGCCAACGCAGCCACACCGCCGATGAACCAATGGTTCCAAGAGTAGGGCGGCTGCTTACTTGATCTTTCAGCGGACGAATGGGCAACGGAAGTAACCGGCTGCTTTTGTCCGAGCAGCTCCGTCACTCGCTCCGTGAGCTTGTCGAATTCGACGTGGGGAGAATTCGGTTGCCAGTCGCTGAGATTGGCCCCGTTCAAAAGCCTGAAAGCGAGGGGCGCGTCAACTTGCTCGAGGAACACCGGAACCAGAATTCCACGCCGCCTGCCCTCGGACGCTTCGTTTCGGACCCACTCGGAAGCGACCGAAATTGCCGACCACAGCACGATAACGCACTTGGCCTCGCTCAGCGCTTTTTCTATGACCTCGTCGAAGGATTTTCCCAAAGGGATCTTTCGATCCCACCAAACCGACCAGCCATGAGCGCTCAGCGCCTCTGCAAGGACTAGAGCTTTCGGGCGATCTTCCGAAGCGTAACTGATAAAGATATCCGCCATGGTTGCTTTCCGAAACAGTGTCTGAAGTTTGCTTTATTTTATAACAGTCACTGCTAATCGTGCTACCATTAAACTAATCGCAGCTGGCTCACAGGGCTGGCGGTACGAAGATTGTGAATTGTGGGTCATAAGCGGAGACTTTCAGGCTCACTAAAATTCAGATCAAACCTGTCACGGCTGCGCGCTTACGCCTATGCCTCCTAATTAAAGTTGTGCATGATGTCGCGGTTGAAGACCAGTCCGAGTCCTGGCTTTGACGGCACCGCGAGCTCGCCGTTCACCGGCACGGGCACTTCTTCGAACAGCCTGAACGACCATGGCATATACTCGACGGTGAGGCCATTCGGAATCGCCGCGACGAGGTGCACGTGGATTTCAGGTAATAGGTGGCTCACCACCGGCACGTTGAAAGCTTCGGCCATACCGGCGACTTTCATCCAATTCGCGATGCCGCCGACGCGCAGCAGGTCGATCATCACGATATCCACCGAGCGCGCTTCGAGCATATGGCGAAACGGTGTGATGCCGTACACGCACTCGCCGCCGGCTAAAGGCGTTGCCAACGCATCGGCGACGCGGGCGAGCCCTGCGTAGTCGTCGTGCACCGTCACGTCCTCCAGCCAGTACAAATGAACGTCTTCGATGCGCCGGCCGATATCGATCGCCTGATTCACGCTCCAGCGCTGATTGATATCGCACATGAGATCGATATCCGGCCCCACCGCTTCGCGGATTAGCCTGGCGCGCTCCACTTCGCGCGTCGGCGTCGTCTCCCCCGGCAGCGCCAGTTGCATCTTCATTTGCTTAAAACCTTTCTCCACGAGCAGCGGTCCGGCTTTTACGACGTGCTCCAAAGGAGAGGTCCGAGAGAGCGCGCCGCTGGCATAAGTCGGAACGCGGTCGCGCAGCCCGCCGAGCAACGTCGCGAGAGGCTGGCCGAGCGCTTTACCCTTGATGTCCCAGAGCGCGATATCGATAGCAGAGTAGGCAAGCGTCGATATGCCGCCGGGACCGGCCCCCGCGACAGCATTGCGCACCTTACGGCCGACGGCTTCGAGGCGCAATGGATCTTCGCCGATGACAAATTCGCTCAGTTGATCCACCGCGTGCTTCAACGTAGCGGTGAGCGCCCAACCGAAGAAAGTGATGCCGAGACCTTCGATCCCTTCGTCCGTCAGCATTCGCAGGGCGACGAACTCAAAAAACGGCCGGTAAAAACCCGGCCCACCCGCCAGCGGCTCCTCCGCTGGTAATTTCACAATCTGTGACTGTACGCGCGTAATCTTCATGAGAGATCCTCAATTACGTCGATTGAACATTGATTTCCACAACCGTTGAAGCAAGCCCTCACAGCTCTTGAAAAAACCGGGCGTCGATTAATTGTTCCGGCCGAAGCTTGGCCACCTGTGGATTTGTTTCAGCCATTTGCTCGATGATCGGTTTGACGGCTTCGGGAGACGGTCTGGGAATTTGTGGGATGTTTTTGCAAGACGTACAGATCGCAAAGGTCGTTGAGAAACGCGGGATCTCCCATAAGACCTTCAATGACAAGTCTCTTCCGATCGGCCTGACGCTATGCCCTGAAAGCTCGGGCACGATCGGTTAGTAAATGGCGGACGCTCGCGGAGCTGAGACCGCGAGCGCGCCTCGTTTTCTCTTCAGCGGTTTGCTGCCGTTTGCTGCTCCGGGTGGAGAATCAGCTTCTGCACGCGCCAGTTCAAGATTTCAGCGACGTAAAGCTCGTTTTCGGATGGGCATGCCATTTCGTGAATCCAGCCGAATTGTTTGAGCTGCTTGCCGGATTCGCCGAGCACGCCCAGGACCTTTCCGTCCAAACTTAATTTAAACACGCGGCCCGGATACGCGTCGGCGCTGTAAAGCACCTGCCTCGGCCCCGGCGTGATGCAGATCGCCCAGGGAGCGCCGGGGGCCTGTGTGCCTTTGACATCTTCGGGGGGCTTGTTGCCAATCGCCGGACGAGCACTATTACGGTCGAACGGGACGTTGATCACGATCTCACGGAGGAACTTGCCGTCGCCGTCGAACACCTGAATCCGTCCGTTGCCGCGGTCCCCAACATAGATATTTCCCTGCGCATCGGCTGCGATGGTGTGCGGGGTGTTGAATTCGCCGGGCTTGTCGCCGCGCTCGCCCCATGACTTGAGCCAGTTGCCGTTCTTGTCGACTTTCGCGATGCGTGAATTCACATAACCATCGCTGATGTAGGTATTGCCGGCCGAATCCCATGTCACGTCCGTCGGCTGACGAAAGCGCCCGTCTTCGTGTTTTGGCGGCGGACCCGTTCGTTTGTGCGGCGCGACTTCATCCGACGCTTCCTGCTTGCGCCCGAACACCATTAAAACGCGGCCTTCAGGGTTGAATTTGACGACCATGTCCGATCCTTTGTCGGTGGCCCAGATATTGTCTTCCTTGTCGACGCGCACAGTATGCCCGAAGGCCCACGCGTACAGGTTCTTGCCGATCTCGCGGAGGTAACGACCATCCGGACCGAACTCCAAGAGTTGCGCAGCCGCTGCCCCGAACGCCGGGCCAGTCGTATTGCCGCGCGACAAAACAAAAACGTGTTTCTTGGAATTGACCGCGACGCCGGTTGCTTCGCCAAAATACGTGTTCGGCGGAAGCTTCAGCGCATTGGGAACCGAGTCGTATCTAATGACAGGCGCCGACTCCTGTGCGAACGCCGGCGCGCTCAACAGCATGAGCAATCCGAATATTAGCCAATGTTTCATAATAGCCTCCTTTTAAATTCTCTCGGCGGGTTATGCGCGACAAGCAAACGATATCTTTACTCACCCGCTCTCGGTTAATCGTCCAGGATGTCCGACTTGGTGCTTTCGATAAATGTCCGCACTTCGTTCATTTCCTTTTCAGGGACCCGGAAGGCATTCAAGGTTGCAACGACATGACCGAGGAAGAGCTGCCAATCACGTTCGCTGATACGCATCCCCTTGTGGGAGGTCTTCATATCTCGTCCCGTGTAATAGAGAGGACCTCCGGCGCTTGCACACAAGAAATCGATCAGCAGCTGCTTTTCACGCTTTAAGCCGTCCTCTCCCCGGTGTTGCCAAAAGCGACCCAGTTGGGAATCCGCCGTCAAGCGTGGCAATAAGTCATTTACGACCGCCACGATGGCGTCATAACCACCGAGGCGTTCGTACAATGTTTTCTCACTCATCATCATGTCTCCTTCAGGTTTGGCATGAGGGTATAGAACTGAGCCTATGGCTCACCGATCACAGCGTGTTGTGACTAGAGCGCCCGCCTCGTGACCGTTTAACGCGATTCTCATAATTTGGCAAGAAGAATGTTATGATCGCAATCAGCGAAGGAGCAATCCGCTTATCACAATCAAAGCTGCTTTCTTCCGGTCTCAGGGTTTCTTTCTCTCCTCCGGAATTTCTCCTTTCCAGAGTTCCTTTAGAAAGCCGCTTTTTTCCAGATTCTCGACAAACGTGTTGTCGAAAATGTCGGCCGGCATCCGCCTGACACTCGTGCCTTCCTCCCGCGCCGTCTCGATTGTCTCTGCCACCATCTTAGGCGGCACCACCATGCGTCGGTTAATGAGTCTCTTCGCATACGCGTCATAGGCCGATTGCAGAATCTCCGGCTCTTTTATGCTCAAGATTTTGCCCACCGCAGCCATAGCTTGCTGCGGATTTTTCTCCACCAGGTAAACAGCTTCGGCCAGGCCGGCCACAAACCTCTGTACGAGAATAGGTCTGTTCTTTAACGTT
>VBKE01000542.1 GCA_005879605.1 Deltaproteobacteria bacterium | reverse complement strand
GTTGCATTCCTCGGTGAACCAGTGGACGAGCTTGGCCGGCTTTTCCGATTGCATCAACTGAAACGGCCGCGGGGAGATGAGCTGGACGTCCGTGCCGTGGTCCCGCATGTAATCCAGATGGCCTTTCGCCCAGTTTTCTTTGCGATTGGCCGCCGCGCGGATCTCGTCATCCGATACGTTGACGCCCCCACGCCCGTGAGCGCCGCGGGCCGAAAGCAAGTTCGCCTTGTACGCCCATAATTCGGTTGGCGCTGAAACGTGGCCGTGCACATCGATAATCATGGCTGGTGTTCCTCCAATTCAAAAATTCGCAATACTAGCGATTCTTGTCCGTCTACAGTCGATGTTTGCTTCTCTCGCACTCCTCCCGAATTGTCAAATCACCGCATGAGTGCGATTGTTTCCTGAGCGTCATCACCGTTGAGCCTTGGAATTCTTGACAGCACTCTCCACGCAGGATAGCTTCGCGTTGTTCGTAAGGCCCGGGTCGAATAACAAGCCTCTCCGGGATCTATTGGGCTACCATTGTGATATGAGGCCTGGCGGAGTGACGGAAGACATTCTTGACGGTCCCACAAAACTTCGAAAGGAAGGTCTACCATGGCGACTATCCACGATATTATGCAGGTCGGGGTCGGCATGCCGGAGCGCGAAAGATTCGAGCAATTTGCGCGTGACATGCTGGGATTTCCGGTGACCAGATCGCCGGACGGACAGGTCACGTATGTGAGGCCGGACCAGTATCAGCATCGCATTGCAGCGCGGACAGCCGCGGAACCGCTCCTGCGCTATGTGGGGTTCGACATCGGAGGGCCTGAAGAGATTGCCGAGTGGGCGACCAAGCTCACAGCCGAAGGAATCGATTGGCGCCACGGCACGCCGGAGGAATGTGTCGAACGACAGGTGACAAAGAACCGGTGCACTATACCCGCGATCTCAATGTGCTACGCTTGGGCCACGTGCTGCTAACGGTAGAGGACACCCGGCGGACGCATGATTTCTACACCGGGGTGTTGGGCTTCCGCCTGAGTGATTGGGTATGCATCGACGACAACGTTCGTTTGTGCTTCTTGCGCTGCAACGCGCGCCATCACACTATGGCTTTCGCCCCATGCATGCCGGGCAAGATTCCCAGACTGCAACACGTGATGCTGGAAGTGGACTCGCTCGATGATGTGATGCGCTCGTATCACTTCCTGCGCATCCACAAGGCGCCCATTGGTATGGGACCTGGGCGCCACATTAATTGTCAGACGGTACACGTTTATGTGCAAACCCCAGGCGGATTCGCCGTAGAGTTTGGCTGGGGTCACCGCCGTCTCGACGACGCCACACACCAGCCGGTCGTCTATCCCCCGGGCAGCCCCGTCGATGTCTGGGGAGGCGATATCCAGAGCTCCGAATTCGAGCTGGGGTAGCACAGGTAATATTTGATTCGAAAAGAGAAAAAAGGGGATAAGTCCAATTGACATTCAAGTTTAGGAGAGTGCGGCCTCGATCCGGAATGACCCAGAACCGACAGAGAGAGTCGATGGTGTTACGTGACGGCTACTGTCTATAGCGGCACGCCGCGATATTTCCGGCAAAAGTTCAGAAGGTTCACCAGGTCCCGCTGGCAGGGAGCCATGGTCCGGTACTGTGTTCTTGCGATCGGCGGGTTCTTCGTGCTCAATTGGATCTATCAGGTTATTCGGAAGCCTGGTGAGATCTTCGCCCCCGTCAGTGCCTCCTTGTCAAAGAGTCCCGAGTCCACATGGCGAAGTTACGGGCCACTTTTCGAGAAGCATTCTACAAGCATTATTTCAGCTGAATTTCTTGCCGCCCTGGCTCAAGTCGAAGGCGACGGGAATCCTATCGCTCGCACCTACTGGCTCTGGCAGTGGTCATGGAACCCTTTCGAAGTTTATCGTCCCGCCTCAAGTGCGCTCGGAATGTTTCAAATCACCGACGGAACGTTCGCTGAGGCCCGAAAGTATTGCATCCGGGATCATAAGATTGTGACCGATGGTCCGTGGTACGACCTACGTTCCTGCTGGTTCAACAGCTTCTATACCCGGACCCTGCCGAGTCATTCGAGTGAAATGACTGCCGCGTACCTCCACCGGAGCGTGGTCGATACGCTGGCTGCTCGTCGCACTGCAAAGGTCGGACTGGCTCAACAACAAAAGCTGGCTGCCGTCATTCACCTGTGCGGATTGAAGAGAGGAGAGATCTTCGTCACGCGAGGCTTCCAGCTAACGCCAGGCGAGCGTTGTGGGACTCACAGCCTGCGGCAGTATCTCACTCAGATTGACCTGATGAGAAAACGATTTGCTCGATTGAGAGGAAATATCGAACTATCAGAACCTGGACGCAACCCGGGGTCGTTGGGGCCGCGGACATAACAAATAGACGATCCTTCACTTGCACGATTGTACCGGACGGACCCGTCGCTCAGCATAGCTGAACGAGTGAAGGAGGCGGAAATTTACATTGATGCGCTCAACACGCGCTTAGTGGGATTCCGCCGGAGAAAGTGCGCTATCACACCTGCTACGGCATCAACGAAGGCCCGCGTATATTCGACATGGCCCTGAAAGACATCGTTGGGTTGATGCTGAAGGTCAAAGCCCGGCCATTTCATTCGAGGCGGCAAATGCGCGCCACGAGCACGAGTGGCACGTATGGGAAGACGTCAAGCTTCCCGACGGCAAGATTATCATTCACAGAGTAATCACCCAGTTTATTAGTGTTGAGTCTCAGAGGTTACTTAAAAAGTGCCAAAGTTCGCTGAAAAAGTATGCGTGTCCTTTACCGTCATGCCGGTGAAAACCGGCGTTCAGAAGTTTTTGAGATTCCTGGATTCCGGGTCGCGCCACCCCGGACTGTGATCCGGGGTTGCCCGGAATGACGAGTGGATTTGTGGTGAGTTTCTGGAACAGGATACTAGAACCGGATTAGGAAAGTGCGAAGGAGTGAAGTGATGGGGACACGATTCCGCGCGGACAATATCGGCAGCCTGCTGCGGCCACAAGAGCTCTTGGATGCTCGCGCCGCTTATCGTGAAGGCAAGCTGGAGCGCGAGCAGCTGCGCGAAATCGAAGACCGGTCAATCCTCAAAGCGCTCGAGCTGCAGAAAGCGGCAGGAGTCGAGGTTTTCACGGACGGTGAATACCGCCGGGACATTTTTACGGCTGACATCACCCAAACCGCGGAAGGTTTCGTCCCCGGAAAAACGACGGTGAGCTTCGAATGGCGCGGAACTGGCAGTGAATTGGCAAAGGAGTCGAAGGAAG
>VBKE01000396.1 GCA_005879605.1 Deltaproteobacteria bacterium | reverse complement strand
TGTGGATTCTTAGAAAAAAATCTTATCCGCACGGAACGATCTTCTATATTTATTTGGTTCTCGCCGGAGCAATGCGGTTTCTTGTGGAATTCTGACGCGCCAATCCCATTGTAGGTTTAGGTATGACAGAGTACCAGTGGATCAGTTTAGCGTTAACAATTGTCGGAGCGGGCTTGCTTTATTACCGACATGATCATATGAGAGATGAGCATGCTCGATAATTTGGCGCGTTTTGGATGGCTTTTGCCTCGCCGCCTCGGATGAATCATACCCGCGGGTTTGTCACGCCTGAAATTCTCGCGTAGAGAAATTGGTGGCTCTGGAAGAGTTTCCCAGCAGACATCCCGACTTGGATACGCGTGATCGATACCCTTTATATCTCGCCCTGCTAGCGGCATTCATTTTTTTCCCGTTCCTCGGCGCGCGGGATTTCTGGGCGCCGGTAGAGCCGCGCTATGCGGAAATCGCCCGCGTCATGTTCATCAAACGCGAGTGGATTATTCCTACCGTCAACGGGGGCCTCTACACTGATAAACCGATCCTCTATTTCTGGCTTGTTCTGATTGTTTCGAAGATCGCGATAAGCGTGAACGAATGGACCGTGCGTCTTCCCTCCGCCCTCGGCGCCGTGGGAGTGGTTGTCACAACCTATGCCATCGGGCGCGATTTCTTCAGCCGAAGAGTCGGCTTCATCGCAGGCGCCGTCTTGGCAACCTCCGTCCGCGTGATTTGGGAGGGGCGCTGGGCTCACGTCGACATGCTCTTTATGTTTTTCTTTGCGCTGTCCATGTACTTTGCCGCCCGGGCTATTTTCAATAAGGGCAGCCGCAATGAGTTGCTTGCCGCCTATGCTTTGATGGCTTTGGCGACGTTGACGAAGGGCCTTATCGGAGTCGTGCTGCCGGCGCTGATTCTAATTAGTTTCGTTGCGGTCCGACGCGACTGGCAACTTTTGCTCGAAGCGCGGCTTCCCTGGGGAATTCTGATCTTCCTGCTGATCGCGGCTCCGTGGTTTGTTCTGGTCGACCAGGCTACCGGCGGAAAGTGGTTGAAAGATTTTATCTTCATTCACCACATTCAACGATACACCGCGGGCGCGGGTCACCGGCAGCCGTTCTATTATTATTTCACGACGTTGCCGCTGGATTTTCTCCCCTGGACGACCTTCGCTGTGCCCGCGCTATTCGCGTATCGGCTCCGGAGAAAATTCTTCGAAGAGCCGACCCAGCTTTTCTTCATCTTGTGGTTTGTCGCGGTCTTTTTATTTTTCACTATGGCGGATACCAAGCGTGAGCTATACCTTCTACCGCTGTTTCCGCCGATGGCCCTCTTCCTAGCAAACTACATCGATGACCTCGTCAATGGCGCGCTCCCGCAGGGAAGACTTTATCGCGGCCTGGCGCTCGTTTGCTTCAATCTTCTTTGGATCGGCTGTTTGGCAGTACCCACCGCGGCTTGGTTCGTCCGGCCAGACGCGGTCGCCGCCATTCTCCCTTATGCTCTGGCAATGGCTTGCGGTAGTCTATTCATCGTTTACTTTGCTTGGCAGAGGTCCCCCTGGCGAGTTTTCTTATCGGCGACTCTGACGATGCTGCTCGGTGTGCAGACGGCGTCCATATGGTTGCTGCCCTTTCTCGACCGATTCAAGTCTTCTCGTCCATTTTCGCTGGAGGTCAAAAGACACGTGCCTTTGACGGCGCCGCTCTACGTTTACGCCGATACCATGAACGATTTCAACTTTTATACCCAGCGGGAAATCATCCCGGTTGTTTCATCCGCTTCTGAGCTAAAGAATTTGCTTGCCCAGGATCGGGTCGGCTACCTGTTGATCAAGGATAGGGATATGGACATGGACAGATCCGGCGGGATTGCTCCAGAACGAATTCTTATCAGGGAAGGCACCGCAGGCAGGTCGTGGTACTTGATCGCGCTTGGCGCTCGCCGCCCGTAGCTGTTCGCTTCAAAAACAACTCTAAGTATCCATTGACAGCAGAACGTGAGTTGGGTAGCTCTAGGAGCCAGACTTGGCCTGCAATTCAGACAAAGGGCCCCAAAGGGAATTACATGAGAAAAGGAGCTCCCATGAAACGAGCGTTCACAAAAATCTTCGTTGCGATTTCGGCAACATCTATTATTCTCGCGACCGTCGTTTTCGCGGCCCAGAGTGAGAATCCCCGAACGGGTGGCGAGTTGGTCTTTGCCGTGGGGGGCACGCCCCCATCCTATGACGGTCATAGGGAAACGACCTTTGCAATGCTTCACCCCATCGCGCCACACTACAGCACCCTGCTCCGCTTTGATCCGCAGAACTATCCCAAAATCGTCGGCGATGTGGCGGAAGATAAGTGGACGGTTTCCAAAGACGGCCTTACTTACACGTTCACGATCCGCAAGGGAATCAAGTTCCATGACGGGAGCGACCTTACGGCTAAAGATGTCAAGGCGACCTACGACAAGATTATCTTTCCCCCGGAAGGCGTGGTGAGCGCGCGCCAGGCCACCTACGCCATGGTGGACAAAGTGGAGACTCCGGATGTGCAGACAGTGGTCTTTCGTTTGAAGCATCCGTCGGCGTCCTTTCTCGCCAATCTGGCCTCTCCGTGGAATTTCATCTATAAAGCCGACATTCTGGCCAAAGATCCGCGCTGGTACGAAAAGAACATCATGGGGAGCGGTCCGTTTACCTTCGTCGAATATGTGGCTGGCTCACACTGGGTCGGCAAGAAGAATCCCAATTATTTTATAAAAGGCCGGCCTTATCTCGATGGCTACCGAGCCGTCGTGATTCGCGACACCGCGCCACGCGTGGCCGCGGTGCGAAGCGGGCAGGCGCTGATCGAATTTCGTGGCTTCAATCCTTCGGCGCGCGACGACATCGTGAAGACCGCCGGGAACCAAGTCGTGGTCCAGGAGAGTCCCTGGGTCTGTAATCTTACGGTAACGATCAATAACGAAAAGAAACCGTTCGACGACGTGCGAGTTCGCCGCGCCCTCACTCTTGCGATCGATCGATGGGGAGCATCGAAGGCACTGTCGCAGATCTCGGTGATGAAGTACGTAGGCGGGCTTTTCCGGCCCGGCTCCGAGTTCGCCATACCTGAATCCGAGCTCATCAAGCTCGCCGGATTCGGAAAGAACATCGAAGCGTCGCGCAAGGAAGCGAGACGATTGCTCAAAGAAGCCGGAGTGCCTGAAGGGTTTTCCTTCACGCTCAAGAACCGGAACGTGAGAGAGCCCTACGAAGTGACCGGCGTCTACGTCATCGATCAATGGCGTCAGGTCGGACTCAACGTCAATCACGTGCAGCAGGAAGAGGGGCCTTACTTCAATGATTTTCGTCAGGGCAACTACGACGCCGGGATTGATTTCTCCTGTGATTTTATGGACGACCCGGATCTGCAACTCTTCAAGTTCGTGAGCAGCAAAAGGAGTCCCGTCAATTACGCGAGATACAATGACAGCGTGCTGGATGACCTATACGACAAGCAGAGCCGAGCGACAGACCCTAAAGAACGCCTGAAGCTCTTGAGGCAATTCGAAAAGCGGGTTATCGATGAGAAGGCATATCAGTTTCCCCCCACCCTCTGGTGGCAGCGCATCGTGCCGCACTGGACGAAAGTGAAAGGCTGGAAGATCACACCGAGCCACTATGTCAATCAGGACCTGCGGGACGTCTGGCTGGCGGAATGAACCAGTAGGCAGTAGTAACCAGTATGCAGAAGGTAGTATGCAGAAGGCAGTCGGCAGCAGGCAGGAAAAGCTTAGTCTGCTTACTGCTTTCTGCCCACTGCTTGCTTTGTCCCGGTTAAGCGGATCGTGTGGCGATATATTCTTAAGCGACTCCTCTTGATGATCCCGACCCTACTCGGGGTCGCGGCGCTGGTCTTCTTTCTCCTGCGCGTTGTGCCGGGAGACATCGTCGAGCTTAAGTACGCGGGCGCCGGCGTCTATGCGCCGAAAGAGGCACTAGCTCGGGAGCGCGCGCAGCTCGGACTCGATCAACCCCTGTGGCGTCAATTCGCCGTCTGGATCGGGGGCTTCACCCGACTCGACTTCGGCACCTCGATGTGGACGGGAAGGCCGATCACCTACGAGATCGGTATCCGTTTGGAGCTGAGTATTGAGCTCGCCTTGATGGCGACTTTCATTGCCATCCTGATCTCAGTGCCGCTGGGAACCCTCGCGGCCGTCAAGCAGGACACTTGGATCGACTATTTCGTGCGAATTTTCTCCATCGCCGGTCTCGCCATCCCATCCTTCTGGCTTGGGATTGTGATCATCCTGGCCTTCGTGATTTATTTTCGCTGGCTGCCGCCGCTCACTTTCACTTCTTTCTGGGTCGATCCCAAGGCGAATCTTTCCCAGCTTATCTGGCCCGCCCTTGCCGTGGGCTACCGCTACTCCGCGGTGGCGACGCGGATGACGCGCTCTACGGTGTTGGAAGTGTTGCGTGAAGACTACATTCGCACCGCGCGCGCCAAGGGGCTCTGGGAGAGAGCGGTCCTCATTCGCCATGCGCTCAAAAACGCGCTCTTGCCGGTCATCACGGTGATAGGGCTCGAATTCGCTTTCCTCGTCGGAGGTTTGGTGGTCACCGAGCAGGTCTTCAATCTCAACGGCATCGGCAAACTCTTCGTCGAAGCGATCAGCCAACGGGATTATACCATGGTGCAGAGTTTGGTGGTGCTCACTTCGTTTGTTTTTATCTTCGTAAATTTTCTCGTTGATTTAATAAACGCCTGTTTGGATCCACGCATCCGCTATCAGTAAACGAACACAAAGATGAAAGGCGTTCAATAGTTCAAAGCGTTCAAGGGGTTCAAGACGTCATGTTGAACCATTTAAACCGTTTGAACGAGCAGCGACATGACAAGAACTAGCGTTAAGACCTTGACTCTTCCCGCTGTCTCCCGCTTTGATCGGTGGCTTGAGACCACTTTCCGCTTCACCCGTCAGCGCCCGTTAGGTGCCGTCGGGGCGGCCATCATAGGTATAATGATCGCGGCTGCCGTCCTTGCGGGGTTCGTTGCGCCGTACGATCCGTTGGCGACGGATTACGCCACAATGCTACAGGCACCGAGTTCATTTCACTGGTTCGGAACGGACTCTTTCGGTCGAGACGTACTCACCCGTATCATCTACGGCTCGCGGACCGCTTTATGGATCGGGTTCGCGTCTGCCTTCCTTGGGGCAACCCTTGGAGCGCTTATCGGCGTAACCAGCGCCTATTTCGGCGGCAAGATCGATCTCGTGCTCCAACGTTTCATGGATCTGCTTTTGTCGTTTCCATTGATCATTTTGGCCCTGGTGGTTGTTTCGTTGCTGGGCTCCGGAATGACGAACGTCATCTTCGCCATCACGGTTCCCATGGTGCCGCGGTGCGCCTTGGTCCTGCGCAGCAGCGCGCTGGCGCTCCGAGAAATGCCGTTCGTGGAGGCGGCGCGCGCGTTGGGCTTTGGGCCCACGCGGATTATTCTCCGCCACATGCTGCCCAACGTGATGGCGCCTTACCTCATCATGCTCACCGCTTTTTTGGGGCAGGCGATTCTCTTGGAAGCCTCACTGTCGTTCCTCGGTCTAGGCGTCGCCGAGCCTCAAGCCGCCTGGGGTTTGATGCTTCGCGGCGCTGCCGTGGATTTTGCCGAGCGCGCGCCCTGGATGGCGATTTACCCTGGCCTGGCGATCAGTCTATCGGTTTTTGCGTTTAACCTTTTGGGTGATTCCTTGCGCGACGCGCTGGATCCAAAGCTGCGGGTGTGATGATTCCCATCCAAAGTCGTCTTCGATACTCCGCAAAAAGACACAGATGAATCTGCTTGGATACCGGCGTTAGCCCGACTTCGCGTCGCGGTAAAATTCTTGTTAGGTTGTGAATAGGCAGTAAAGTATCCGGGTCGTGCACGATGCGGCCCAAATCACCTGTTCTTTCACGGTAGGTTGTCATGCAGAGATCCTCCATCGTAAAAGCAATCCCGGGAATCGCAATAGGCGTGCTCATAGGTTACCTCGTTTGGCGAGTGTTCCCGGAATATTTCGCAGCACAGGAGGATCCCCGCTCTCAGGCGCACTTGAGTAAAATCGCCGCGGAACTTAATCGATCGGTGCCGGTTATGATCGATGCAGAGACCGAGTTGATGCCAACTGAAGGCGTGGAAGGAATGCTGATTTACAATTACCGGCTGGTCAGTTATTCCGCCGCTCAAATCGATTCAAAAAGGTTTGCTGCAGGCGCCAAGCAGCGAGTCGTTCAAGGAGCTTGCAACACGCCTGAAACCCGGGATGATTTTCTGAAAAAAGGCGTCACCTTGCGTTACTCCTATTACGACAAAGACAAAAAGCCCATCGCAACGATCGATGTGAAGCCGGCCGATTGTGGGTTTTAACATTGCGATGCCATACGCGGTTTCCGCGAGAGATCCTTCACTGCGTTCAGGATGACAATCTCTTTGAGACCGTCACTTCAAAATCTCTTTTGCCCTCGGAATCAGCGCTTTATCCAGGTTGAATACCTCACGGACGTTGCGTTCGAGTTCCGCGCCGTCGAGCGGGTTGAGGTCGAGCTTCGCTTTCGTAGCGTCGGCGAGAAATTCCGGATCCTTCATCGTCTCGATGAACGCTTTGCGGAGGATCTGCACGCGATCCTTCGGCGTCCCCGGAGGAAGAAGATACGGCCGCGCCGTAGGACCCACGCTGTGAACCAGCGCGCGGATCAGTCTTTGCGCTTCGTTGGTTTTGGCGTAGTTGATGGCCAGCGGAATTTTAGGAAGTTCAGGATGCGGCTTTGCGACATTCTGCAAGACGAGAACCAGCTCCCCTGCATCCAGTTCTTTACGCCAGGTGGATTTGAAGGATTCCCACGAGTTGCAGATCCCTGTGACCTCGCCGCCGTCGAAGGCGAGACGAACGTCCGCTGTTCCTTTATAGCCGGAAACCAATTGCATCGGCAGGGCGATCGTGGCCGCGAGCACTTTGGGAATATCGTCCGTTGCCGAACCCGCGCCGACGCCGCCCAGCTTGACCACTGACTTGGAAGAGAGCCACTGGTCCATGCCGGTGATTCCCGTCGATTTATTGACTCCAAGCACATAGTTGTCCTGTGCCGGCACGCCGATGTACTCGAATTTGCGCGCGTCAAATTCAATGCCCGGTTTGCCCAGGAGTTGTTGCAAAAATAGACCGCCGATGAAGTGGCCGACGGTGAGACCATCCGCTTTGGCGACTCTGTACATGTAGTTCGCTGAAATCAGAAAGCCGGCGCCGGGCATATTGTCCACCACGAATACCGGATTGCCTGGAATATGTTTGCCCATGTGGCGGGCAATGGTGCGGGAGTAGGTGTCGTAGCCGCCGCCGGCCGAAGCGCCGACGATGATCCTCACCGTCTTGCCCCTGTAAAACGGCTCCTGCGCATTTGCCGAGTTGACGGATAAGAGCAGAATCAAAGATGCGGCAGCCACTAACCCCACGAGAGCTCTGGTCATGATTCCTCCTATGGACGGTAGTCTAAATCAATTCACACGACGGTTCGCTTCAATTTTCCTTAAGTTGGATCATGAGCCCGGTGCCATCTTAAAGAGCTGCCAAGATACCAGCGGGTATAACCGTCTCAAAACCATCGAACATTATAACCTCCGTGCGCAGGGCGGCGGGCATGAGGGTGCTAATAACTAAGAAACAGACGCGCTGTCAACTGCTAATGGCATGCGGTAGTGGGGTATTAGTGTGTTGCTGAATTTTCTGTTGCTTGCGACCTGCAAACTTGATATCAGACTGTCTGCCAGATGCCACGAAAGAAATCCTATCAACTAGATCCTGAGGAAGTAACTCCCCGAGCCAAGGAACTCGGAATATCAACTCAAAGGCGTCTCGAATTCGCAGACCCGAATACCGAAGGCCCGCAATTCCGACCGATCCCCGAGATGGAACTGCGAGAAAAAATCCACCAAGCGGAAACTGTATCCGCAGAACGCCGACGCTTCGCATTCACGATCATAACCGCCATTCTTTCATTTGCGATTGCTGCCATCGCTGCATGGAACTCTTACAGAGCAGCCGACAGCTCTAGACGAAGCGCTCAAGGCTCGCTTATATGGCAAATCAGCGAATCATTCTTTTATAAGGAACCACACAAAACGATCATAGGGAGGATAGAAGAAGAAAACCCAATTCGCGCGAAACGCAAAGGATTAAGCGCCATTTCAGATGAGGATATTGATGATCACATCGGTCTTCTCGACACCGTTGGTGCATATCTCAGGAACGGATTGGTCTCTCTAGCACTTGTTCAATCAGTGTTTGGACACTACGTAGAAACTACTTTTGAAAATACCGAAGTCCAGCAATATCTTCGGAACGTTCGAAGCAAAGAAGTTGATCTTTTTGACGATTTCATATGCCTCTATTATCAGCTTGAGGCGGATCATACGCGTTCGCGGCGCCAGCGCAATGTTGACGCACAAAGCCTGATTCCTGCTCCCTCGATTTGCTCAGGCGGTCAGTAAAAGTATGATGGCGGCATTGTTGTAAAGTGTGGCAATGGACAGTAGGAAACTTTGCAGGGCTATACCGCATTGCTAGTAATTAGTTCCTGAATCGTCCAAACATGAGTGCTCATTCCCGCTGCCATTGCTGGCGTGCATTTGTTCAGCGAGGTGTGCGGCCTGCAAAAATTATAGTGCGCAAACTGTAGCACATAAGCCCATTTCAGATTGAGCCACTTTTTTGAAAAGGCATTCGTCAAACGTGTCATTCGTCATCGCGTCTGAGGATCTCTTGCAGCGTATCGAAGGCAGTTTCGTTGTCGTCGCGTCTTTTTGGCATACTCCCGCTATGCCACGAATCGCGCTTCGTTGTTAAGTTTAGTTTAATCTCAGCAACACGCTATTACCCCACTACCTG
>VBKE01000541.1:2427-3426 GCA_005879605.1 Deltaproteobacteria bacterium | reverse complement strand
TCAGACCAAATTGCCGCCACTGCCGCCTGCATCGGAGTCTGTGGCGCCATCGAATGTTCATCGAAGTTTTGAGCCTGTTTGTCTGGAATGGGGAGCGCGTTGATGTCCACTTTCCCGTTTGGAGTCAGAGGAAACCTATCAACTACGACAAAATACGACGGGAGCATATAAATGGGGAGCTTCGCCTTGAGAAAGCTCCGTAGCTCCCTCGTGGTACTACTCGAATCTGGCGAGCAGACGCAGTATGCCACTAACCTCTTTTCGCCCGGCGTGTCTTCTTTGGCGGCAACATAACACTGCTGGATAGCCGGATATTGGGCCAGAGCGGATTCAATCTCTCCTGGTTCGACGCGGAACCCTCGGATTTTAACTTGGTTATCGCTACGTCCGATAAATTCGATGTTACCGTCGGGGAGAAAACGTGCCAGGTCGCCAGTTCTGTACAAGCGATCGGCAGAGTCAGCGCTGAAAGGATTCGCAATGAATTTTTCGGCCGTCATCTCGGGTCGTTCCAGATACCCGCGAGCCACGCCGACGCCACCTATGTAAATCTCGCCTGGAACTCCAATAGGAACCAGATTTCGATCTGCATCTAAGATGTAAATACTGGTATTTGCAATCGGTCGACCGATTGGAAGTACCGATGGAAGTTCGTCTTCAGGGAGCAGTTTAGGTTCGTATGCCGTTGCGATGACGCTCGTTTCTGTGGGACCATACGTATTCACCAATCGGACCTTACCCCTTGCCAATTTCTTCCAAACCCCGAGCGTGTTGAGAGAAGCTTTTTCGCCCCCCAAAATTACGAGCCGAAGGCTCTCGGTCAACGGTGACTCAAGATCCGCAATGTCATGAATCCACTCATGCCAATAAGCAGTGGGCAAATCGAGCACGCTTATGTGATTCTCTGCGATCCAACGAGAGAAGTCAGCGGGAACAAGTGACAAGTCATCGCCAGGTATTACAAGAGTTCCACCAGCGATCCAAGTTGGAAAAATCTCT
>VBKE01000541.1:0-2378 GCA_005879605.1 Deltaproteobacteria bacterium | reverse complement strand
AGGCCAGCGTGAGTCAGTTTTACTCCACGAGGTCTGCCAGTCGAACCAGATGTAAAGATGATATACGCAAGGTCTTGGGCGGCGATCTGATTCGTGGGACGCGAGCGGTTTTCTGCCGCCACACCCGACCAGTCATCCGAGAGGAGCACCAACTTGGCACCCGTACCCTGCAGGTTGGCGCTTAGCCCGCTTTGCGTAAGAACCAGCGGCCCGTGAAGATCGTCCATCATCTGAGCTACACGCTCGGATGGGTAGGCGGGGTCAAGAGGAACGCACACACCTCCTGCCTTTAGAACCGCCAAAAGTGCAACCGGCAACAGCAAAGAGCGATTCAAGTAGATTCCAACTGAAAACTCGGGACCCACACTGCGACTCCGCAAATAATGCGCGAGCTGGTTGGCGCGCGCGTCGAGTTCTCGGTAGCTAAGCACATCTTGCCCGAAACTAACGGCGATCGAATCCGGAATTCTTTCTACCTGTTCTTCAACCAACTCGTGGATCGTTTTTCCAACTGGGAATTTCACCGCAGTGCTGTTCCACTCCGATACCATGCGTCGCCGTTCTGTTTCGGAAAGCATGGGTAGCGACTGGATGCGTTGGTCAGGATTCTCGACTATCCCTTCTAGGAGATTTTGGAGGTGGCCGAACATTCTCATAATCGTGCTGGGATCGAAAAGGGCGGTACAGTAGGTCAGCATCCCACCCCAGACCTGCGCTTCCTTCATGCCCATGCCTAAGTTCAGGTCGAACTTAGCCGTACCTAGGTCAACCGGTAACATGGAGACTCGCAAGGCCGGAAGGTCAAGAGCCTTTCGCCATTGCTCGCCAACGGAAATCATAACCTGGTAGATCGGGCTATAACTCAAGTCTCTCTGCGGCTGGAGTTCTACAACCAAACGCTCAAAGGGCAATTCCTGATGCGAGAAAGCACCGAGCGCGACCTCGCGCGCTTGCTTTATAAGTTGTCGAAAAGTGGGGTTACTCGAATGATTTATGCGCAGAGCTACTGAATTGGAGAAGTAGCCGATAAGAGGTTCAACTTCGGTTCGATTCCGTCCCGAAACAGGCGTGCCAATTACAATATCCGACTGCCCTGAATAGCGAAACAGTAGCGTGCTGACTGCCGCCAGACCAGTCATGAAAAGAGTAGCACCTTCCTCCCGTGAAAGCTTTTTCAGGGCTGAAAGCAGTCCGGCAGGGAACGATATGGTATGCGCAGCACCTTCAAAGCTCTGCACGGCTGGACGGGGCCGATCTGAGGGAAATGTCAATAATCTAGGAGCTCCGGCAAGGTGCTTTTTCCAGTAACTCAGAAGCTGCTCAAGAAACTCGCCCGTTAGTAGGTTGCGCTGCCAAGCAGCATAATCCGCGTACTGGATGGGAAGTTCTGGCAAGTGCGGTCGCTTGCTTTCGATGAAAGCGGTATAAAACACTTGGATTTCCCGAAAGAATACATCTCTCGACTCGCCGTCAGAGGCAATGTGATGTGTTACTAGCAGCAGCAGGCAGTCCTGCGGCGCCATTTCAATCAGAACAGCGCGAAGCAAAACATCCCTACTCAGATCAAAAGGTCTCCTTCCCTCCTCAATAAGAATTCGATCGGCTTCGAGTTGGCGATTTCTGGGTGGGAAATTACTCAAGTTGAACCTAGCGATATCCACACTCGAGCTGGGAGAAATAAACTGCATGGGCCGGCCATTCACAATTCGATACGTAGTACGAAGAATTTCGTGACGGGCAACAACTTGGTTGAGAGCATAATGCAGAGCCTCCACATTTAGTGGGCCTTGAATTCGCATTGCGCGTGGAACGTGGTATGCGCCCGGATCAACCAACTGGGCGAGCAGCCACATCAGTTCTTGCGCAAAGGATAGCTCGCACGGGCCACTATTTTGCCGACGTGCAATCGAGCCAAGCTCAATTCCGGAGGCGTGCTGTTCTTGAAGACGGCGCTGGAAAAGAGCGCGTTTTTCCGGAGACAACTTATTCAGTAACTCTTGAAAGTCGGAAGTCAAGACTGCTCCTCATCGCAATAACAGTTTCAGAATCATGATACTTGGAGATTTCGATATTTAGCGACCAAGGCTTCGAATTTCAATCGACTGCACCCCCCCCGATTCCGCCGCAAGATCGTTTCCGATTTGCTCGCAGCGTACAGGGAAAATATCTTAAGGCTTCAGGATTTGATTAGTGCAGTAACCCCAACCTGACACTTTGCCGCAATCCAGATGCTTTAAATCAATCACGCCCAAGTCTAGGGAATCGATGCTGCTTCTGTAACTCACGTCGCGGTTGACCGCATCTGTCTTGCGGCTTCGTCCGACAAGCCTTCTACTTCATTAATAATCTCCGCCAACTCCGGCTGGTCCGCAAGCTCT
>VBKE01000395.1 GCA_005879605.1 Deltaproteobacteria bacterium | reverse complement strand
TTATCGAGTTTTTTCTCTTGCGCGGAGGCGACCGTGACGAACAGCACCGATAAGATGACAGTCGCGGGAACCATCAAGCAACGCCGCTTCATCTTTCCTCCTCCGTTTGCAGGCGATAAGATAGCAGATAGTAAAGAGACCCGAGCCCGCGTGTCAACCGCTATACTATGACGGTTAAGCTCAAGCGTGTGTATGATCCGCCGAAACCAGCCGACGGCTTCCGAGTCCTTGTAGATCGGCTCTGGCCACGCGGCGTTTCAAAGAGTTCTGCCCGGATCGATCTCTGGCTGAAGGAGATCGCGCCCAGCGCCGCGCTCAGAAAATGGTTTGGTCACGATACGCTAAAATGGGATACGTTCCGAGCGCGATACTTTCGCGAGCTTCAGAAAAATCCCAAAGCCGTCGCGCAGCTTAACGAAATCATTCGTAATGGCCCTGTGACGCTTTTGTTCGCCGCCAAGGACCAGGAACACAACAACGCTGTCGCCCTCAAAGAATATCTCGAATCGGGGCGCGGTCATTCTCGCCAAGCACCAAAATAATCGGCCCTTGACAAGATCGGTTTCCCTGTTAGCTTTTATTAGGTGCCCTGACACCAAGGTAGAGGCATGAAACATCAGGCAGAGACTCCTTTTCAGTCGCCGTTTGAATCACCTCTTTCGATCGCTCAAGAACGCCTTTGGTTTTTGAGCCAGCTGGATCCGGACAGCGCTCTGTACAATGAGCCAACGGCAGTTCGGCTAAGGGGTAGCCTCGACATCCAGGCGCTGAAAAGCGCTCTTGCCGCTATCCTGGAGCGCCAGGAAATTCTCCGTACCACGCTTCTCCTGACGGAAGAAGCCGCCCCTGTTCAGCTGATCAATGATTGCCGGCCAATCGACTTACCAGTCATAGATCTCAGTAACCGTCCGAGGGTGAAACGCGAAGACGAACTGCAACGCACATTGCTGGATCTCACGAAGCGTCCTTTTGATCTCACCCGGGATTTTCCCTGGCGGGCTACGCTGCTAAAGCTAGGATCCGCTGAGCATGTTCTGCTTTTAGTCACACATCACATTTCATCCGACGAGGGGTCCGGTGAAATCATGTGGCGAGAGCTTGCGACTCTCTATCAAGCTTTTGCCGCGGGCAAGCCGAACCCACTGCCCGAGTTACCGATTCGGTACGCTGATTACGCGGGCTGGCAACGGCAATGGCTGAAGGGCGCAGCCGCAGAAACCCATCTCGCTTACTGGAAACAGCAACTCTCAGACGTTTCGGCGCTCGAACTCCCGATGGACCGCCCACGTCCCGCGGTTCAGAGTTTCAGAGGGGGGAAGCAATCTTTCCAGTTCTCCCAGTCTCTGTCAGAGCAGCTCAAAGCGTTCAGTACCGAGGAAGGAGTCACTCTCTTTACGACCCTGCTTGCGGCGTTTAAAACCTTGCTGCACCGTTACACCGGACAAGATGATATCCTCATAGGTTCTCCCATTGCAGGGCGCACCCGCGCGGAGCTTGAAGGGCTCATTGGCTTCTTTGTCAACACTCTGGTGTTGAGAACCGATCTGTCCGGCAATCCGACTTTTCGGGAACTATTGGATCGTGTGCGAAAGGTCACGTTGGCCGCTCATGAGCACCGAGATCTACCGTTTGAAAAACTCATCGACGAAATACATCTCGATCGCGATCTCAGCCGTAGCCCCCTCTTCCAAGTAATGTTCGCCCATCAAAACGCACCCAGGAAAGTCCCCGAGCTACCGGGTCTCAGTGTAAGTTCCGTAGAGATCAACAACGAAACGGCAAAATTCGATTTGAGTCTACGCACCTGGGATGAGCCTCATGGGCTCAGGGGTGAGCTGGAATACAGCACGGATCTGTTCGATGCCGCCACCATCAGGCGCATGCTAGGTCATTTTGAAACTTTGCTTCAAGCCATCGTCACCAATCCCGATCGGCGCATCTTCAATCTCCCGATACTCGCCGAAATGGAAAAACATCAACTGCTCGTCGAGTGGAACGATACCAAGAAAGACTACCCTAAGGATAAGTGCATCCATCAACTCTTTGAGGCGCAGGTAGAACGATCTCCTGACTCGGTAGCCGCGGTCTTCGCGGACCAACAGCTCACCTACCGAGAACTCAATTCCAATGCCAATCAGCTAGCCCACTATCTGCGAAAGTTGGGAGTGGGACCGGAGATCTTGGTCGGTGTTTGCGTAGAGCGGTCTTTGGACATGATCGTGGGTCTGCTCGGGATCCTGAAAGCCGGAGGGGCTTATGTGCCCTTAGATCCGGCCTATCCTAAAGAACGGCTGGCTTTTGTGCTCCAAGACGCTCAAGTTTCCGTGCTCTTAACGCAGCAACGGTTGCTAGCCACACTCCCCACCACGCACGGAAAACAAGTCCTGTGTCTCGACACCGACTGGGCACAAGTTGCTCGACAGATAGATACCAATCCTGACAACAGAACAACCTCTAAAAACCTCGCTTATGTCATCTATACATCGGGATCAACCGGAAAACCAAAGGGCGTTGCAATCGAACATTTCAGCGCGGCAACGTTTCTACTGTGGGCGCATAGCGTTTTTACAAAGGAGGAACTGACTGGCGTTCTGGCTTCGACTTCCATTTGTTTTGACCTTTCTGTATTCGAATTGTTCGCGCCGTTAACCTGTGGTGGCAAAATCATCCTGGCGGAAAATGCTCTGGCATTGCCCGGACTATCCGCTGCTTCTGAAGTCACGCTCATTAATACGGTCCCTTCGGCCATGGCCGAGCTCGTGCGACTTAATGGGATACCGCCATCCGTTCGCACCGTCAACTTGGCCGGAGAAGCGCTAAGCGCGAGCCTGGTCCAACAGATCTATGAAACCACCTCGGCAAAGCGTGTATACGACCTCTATGGTCCATCGGAAGATACAACGTACTCGACTTATGCGCTGAGGACCCCTCACGGACCCAAGACCATTGGCCGGCCCATTTCCAACACACGAGTCTACGTCTTGGACGGTCACATGAATCCCGTTCCAATTGGTATTCCCGGTCAACTCTATATTGGTGGAGACGGTCTAGCCCGTGGATATTTCAACCGGCCTGACCTCACGGCGGAGAAATTCATTCCCGATCCTTTTAGCGGCAGCCCTGGAGCCCGTCTCTACAACACAGGCGATCTGGCCCGTTACTTACCGGATGGCAACATTGAGTTTATCGGGCGCGTCGATAATCAGGTCAAACTGCGGGGCTTTCGAATCGAGCTAGGCGAAATCGAATCGGTCCTTGTCCAGCATCCAGAGGTGCAGGCGGCGGCGGCAATCGTTCGCGAGGACACACCCGGCGCCAAGCGATTGGTCGCTTACATTGTTCCAGAAAAAGCAGAAGCTATTCCGACAAAGGAGCTGCGGAGCTACTTGGGGAGTAAGCTGCCGGATTATATGGTGCCGTCTGCGTTCGTGACATTGGCAAAATTGCCGTTGACGCCCAACGGCAAGGTAGACCGCCGCGCGCTACCCACTCCCGACCAAAGGTCCAACTTGGAAGAAACCTTCATTGCTCCTAGCACGCCTACCCAGCAGGCTATGGCCAAGATCTGGGCGAACCTGCTCAAGCTTGAGCGCGTGGGTATCCACGACAACTTTTTCGAGTTGGGGGGACACTCGCTATTGGCTCTGCGGCTTATCAGTCAAATCAATGAGACCTTCGGCAAAAAACTTCCTCTCGCAGCCGTGTTCCAAGCTCCGACGATCGAGCAACTGACGAGACTCGTTGCTGGCGACATTGTGCGGCCCACTTGGTCCTCTTTGTACGCGATTCAACCGCAAGGCTCCAAGCCGCCGTTTTTCTGGATTCACGGCGAGGATAGCGATCCTTTCCTGCCTCGCTATCTCGGACCGGATCAACCTTTATACGGGGTGAGACACCAAAGTGAAGACGGAAAACCCGCCCTTTGCTCCACCGTGGTGGACATCGCCGAACATTACCTCAGTGAAATCCGTGCCGCGCACCCTCATGGCCCTTATCTACTCGGCGGCTATTGCGTCGGTGGCATGGTCGCCTTCGAGATTGCTCAGCAACTCAAAAAACTAAATGAAGATGTTGCTCTACTGGTCATGCTAGATCCCGCAAATCCCAATGCAGGTGAATTGTCGGCTTCCTCAGCGCTGCCTGTTCCCGATTATTCAGCCAACGGAAAATCGTTGCGCAGTAAGGTTTCCCGTCACCTGGGAATACTAGCGTCTCTCAAGTCTGACGAGAAGATCCGTTACATTCTGGAAAAAGCCGTGGGAAAGGCGAGAGAACTTGTCATGAACATCACCTCCCGGAACAAAACCATTAAGAGAGCCGTTTACAAGACGTGCTTGGCTCTCGGATATCCCATTCCTCCCTCATTCCGCAGCCGTTATATCCTGGATGTCTACGATCAGGCGGTACTCAACTATGCCCCCAAAGTGTACCCGGATCGACTGGTCGTGTTCAGAGCCGCCGACGAATGTGATGCAACTCGATGGGAAAGTTTAGCTGCGCGAGGACTAGAGGTCCATGAAATTTCGGGCGACCACACCACAATCCTCAAAGAACCTTACATGCAGCAATGGGGCGATCTTCTAAGAACACAAATCGAACGAGCCCAAATCACTACCGGAGCGAAAGAAAACCCATCGGCACGATCACCGCTCTCGAACATCTTGGTTCGTTTGGCATATTTTTTTCTCCCCTATACTGCTTACGGCTACGAGCTTTGCGTTTGAAAGTCTTAGACCTCGAGCCCAAGTTAGCCTGGGCGGTTCCATAGACTTAGAGCGCTCTCTCCGTTTCCTTCCACGGCGCGAGGCGCTTTTGCAGCTTCTCCACGGCGCTGCTGAGCCCCACACCCAGCAAAGCCAAAAAGATAACCGGGACGAAAAATTTGTCGGTCGCCAGAGCGCTGGAGTATCGAACCAAGAGCGCGCCCATGCCGGTTACGGCGGTGAACATCTCCGCCGTGATGATGCCGATGAGAGCGCGCCCTACGGCGAGTCGAATCCCGGCCATGATGAAAGGTAAGGCCGCCGGCAAGATGATTTTGGTAAAGATTTGTCCCTCGCGTGCGCCGTAGGCGCGCCCGGTATCGACCAGATGCGCGCTGACGGTGCGCACGCCGCTGAACGTGTTCATGAGCACCGGAAACAATCCGCTCAAAAATACGATGGCGATTTTGGATGACGTGCCGAGACCGAACCAGAGGAGAAGCAAAGGAATCAGCGCAACCCGGGGCGTTGCATCGAGGGCGTAGACATAAGGATCCAGCAAGTACTCGGCCAAGCGATAGCGTCCCATCAAGAGCCCTACAATGATGCCGAGAACCAGCGCGCCACTCAAGCCGACAGCAAAAACCTGCAGGCTCCCCATCGCCTGGCGTTGAATTTCGCCGGCGTTAAGAAGTTGAAGCAGAGCGCGTGCAATGGCGCTCGGATAAGAAAGGAACAATGGGTTGATTTGGCGACCGAAGATTTCCCACAAAAGCAAAACGACAACGGCCGACGCGGCGCGCACTGAACTCAAGTGGTCAGCCAACCGAAAAGGTCGCTCATGAGAAAGATCGAGCTCCGCCAAGGCTCGTTCTTCTAAAACGTTTAGTGCCATAACCGTTTGAATCTCGCTCAGAGCGACTCACTACCGAAAATAGTCAGCATTTGCCTCCTATGAACATCGTCCAATCTCAACTCACCGCCCGCTCGCTCTCCTTCCAACGCGCCATTTTTCTCTCCAACATCTGGGTGGCATGGATGAGCCCGATGCCTAGACCGGCCAGGACGATGATCACAACGAACATTTTCGCGGTTTCGAAGATGTTGCCATAGAGCGACAGCATCGCTCCCAGCCCCGTGATCGCGGTGAAAAGCTCGGCGACGATCATCCCGACCAGCCCGCGCCCGACGGCGATCCGTACCCCAGCCATGATGAAAGGCAGCGCCGCGGGAAATACGATTTTGAACATGATCTGCCGGCGCGACGCCTGATAGGCCCGGCCGACCTCGACGATGGAAGCGCTTACGTTCTTCGCGCCGCTTGCCGTGTTGATGAGGATCGGGAAAAAAGCAAAGAGAAAGACGACCGCGACTTTGACCGCGAATCCCAATCCGAGCCACATCATGAGCAGCGGCGTGAGCGCGACTTGCGGCGTGGCGTACAGGGCATTGACATGCGGCTCGAAAATAGCTTCCGCCAGGCGCGAGCGGCCCATGGCGAGTCCCAACCCCACACCAAGGACAAGCGACAACCCGAACCCGGCCGCCAGGGCGCCCAAGCTCACCGCCGCCTGCCGCAGGAGCTCGCCCGTGGCGAGAAGTTTAAAAAATGCCTCGACAACCGCGGTTGGATAAGTAAAGAGAATCGGATCGGTCTCCCGTCCATAGATCTCCCATACAACGAGAAAGAATAAGATCGACGCGGCGCGGATGAGATTGGGATGATCGTAAAGCGACCACCGGTGCCGGCGGCGAAGTCCCAGTTCATTGATGAGTTGTTCGTCCGATGCGCTTATCATCTTAGCCTCGAAGCGATTCCCGCAGCTGAGAGCGCAGCTGGGCAAAGCGCGGATCCGCTTTGACGTCGCCCTCCCAACGCGGGCGGGGTAGATCCACGCTTACTTCTTCTTTGATGCGGCCGGGCCGCGCTTGCATCACCACCACGCGATCCGACAGATAAAGCGCTTCATCGATGCTGTGGGTAACGAAGACCACCGTCGTGTCGGTCCGAGACCAGATCTTGAGCAACTCCTCTTGGAGTTGTTCTCGGGTCTGCGCGTCCACCGCACCGAAGGGTTCGTCCATCAACAGAATGTCGGGTTTTTTCGACAGCGCCCGCGCAATGCCGACCCGCTGCTGCATTCCTCCGGAGATTTGATGGGGATAGTAATGTTCGAAACCTTTGAGCCCGACCAGCTCCAAATATTGTCCCGCGAGCGCGGAGCGCTCGTCCTTGGGAACGCCTTCGATTTCGAGCCCGAACTCCACGTTGCTGAGCACCGTGCGCCACGGCAGCAGCCCGAATTGTTGAAAGACCATACAGCGGTCCCGCCCCGGAACCGTAACTGCCTGACCGTTGACCAACACCTCGCCGCAGTCCGCCGGCAGCAGGCCGGCGATGATTCTGATCAAGGTCGTTTTGCCGCAGCCACTCGGACCGAGAAGCGAGACGAACTCGTTTTTTCGAATGGCAAGGGAGATATTGTATAGGGCTACCAGCCCGGGCTTCCGCGAATCGTTCTCTTCGAAAAAGACCTTGCTAAGTTGCCGAACCTCCAACATTCACCCGTCCAAGAATTCTGAAACGCTCGCTGGCCATTCGGCGCTTATTTCCGGCCCAGTTCTTTTAGCGCCCGGTCGACAAAGCGGCGATCAAAGAACTGGCCGTAAGGAAGAGGTTTCTCGAGATAACCAACCTTCTTGAGGAAATCCACGGTATAATTGTACGATGCTTCCGTGACGTCTCCATTGACGCCCCAAAGCCGCGGGTCCGCGCTGTCGTAGGCTTTGCTTA
This sequence comes from Deltaproteobacteria bacterium, assembly GCA_005879605.1. Taxonomy (GTDB): domain Bacteria; phylum Desulfobacterota; class Binatia; order UBA9968; family UBA9968; genus DP-1. The sequence goes on along the minus strand of VBKE01000395.1, from coordinate 4,551 downwards.
ACACCTCAGGGGTTTCCTCAGGCAAAATCTTCTTGGCGACCTCGACCGCACCTGCCTTATTGCTGGCGATCCAGCGATTCGATTCGATAATCGCCTTGGCTAATTTGTAGATTGTGTCGGTATTTTTCTGGATATAATCTTCCCTAGCCATACCAAATTCGTAGGGGATCTCCGGCACAATCTTGGGAACGTTGACGATATCCACGATCTCCGGATAACTGGCGAGCTTGGCCGCTTCCGTGTTCGTCACCACGGTTGCGTCTATTTTGCCAGCCACGAGCGCCTTGAACCGGTCTGCCGGAGACCCGACGGCGACGTATTTGAATTTCTCCGGGTCCACACCGCTCCGCTCCAGAACGATGCGCGGGATGTGGTACGAGATCGCGCCGATGCCGGAGACCGCGATGCTTTTCCCAACCAGCGCTTGGAGCGTCGTCCCCGCCTCTTTGCGCGCAACAAAGTGATAGGGAGTGATCGGGTTCGCGACAACCCAGAGTCGAATCGGCGCCTTCTTCGAAGCGCTCACGATCGCCTCCGTCGCGCCCATGTTGATGGAAAGATCAATTTCACCTGACAACAAAGCCTTTACATGCGTGGCGTCGCCGCGGAATTCCACGACCTCTGCGTCCAGGCCGTACTTTTTGAAGAAACCTTTCTCGATGGCGACATAAGGCGTTATCGAATCCAGCGACGGCGGACTGAGGGATGAGCCCAATTTAATTTTCGCCGTCTGGGCATCGCCGACCGCAGGTATCATCAACCCGAATAAACCGAGTGCGATCCAAGCCGCCGCACCACTCACGAAATTCTTTAGGGTCATTATTTACCTCCCACGGTCGAAATATTGCCGCTAAACTTTGAGCGTGAGACTATCCAATAAGATGCCGTAATTCAACGCTCCAAGAACGATTCAAGCAGCCGTCGGGCTTGTTTAGCGTGTCCCAAGTGTAATAGAAAGAAGTCCCGAAAAGGGTCACGCAAGACTTGAAAGGTGATGTCATGTTGAAGCGGAAGCTGCCGTGAGAGAATAGTTTTTTGCGCACTGAACTATCCAAAGGTTCGTTGCGCCACTGCTTCTATTTTCTCGATGAAAGATTCCACCTTCCACTGCTCCGAAACTTGAGAAAGAGCACTGGATGCAAGAACAATCGTTCCTTAACAAGAGCCGATGGGAATGTCTACCCGTTGTGCCGTTCGTGAAAGAGTTGCGCGCCCGGCGAGCGCGACATATACTCGCCGCCGATCGCAAAAAAAATTACCTCTCGCGCATTAGCGATTGGATCTATGGCTTCTAATGAAGAGTTTCAAACCTCCAAAACTCCTCTGGTAAAACAGCTCGCGCATTGGGTGATCGATTTCGATCCCAGATCTATTCCCGAAGATGTCGCCTCCCATGCGAAGCTGCTGATTTTGGATTCCATCGGTTGCGCGCTCGCAGCACGCGAAGAACATGCCTACCGGCGAGCTCTGCGAACATTCGATGCGCTCGGTGGCAAACCGGAATGCGCCATCATCGGTTCGCGGCGCCGGATGCCGGTGACAAACGCGGTCATGTTAAACGGCATTTTGATACGCGAGCTGGACCTTAACGATATCTACGTGGGTCCCGGCTAAACTGGCCATCCGAGCGATAACATCGCGGTGGCCCTCTCCGTCGGCGAGCGGCAACGGAGCTCCGGACGCGACGTGCTCGCCGGCGTCATTCTTGGATACGAGATCTACTGCCGCATTCAGGATCTCATTGTGAACCGGAGTTTGTGGGACCACGTTACGGCGTCAGCGTTGGCCGCCCCGTGCATTGCCGGTCGATTACTCGAGTTGGAGGTTGAGCGGCTTGCGCATGCGTTGGCGTTGTCTGCTGCGCACGGCAATACTCTGGCGGCCGTCCGCTCCGGACAACTTTCAAATGCCAAAGCGATGGCAAATGCCTTTGTCGCATTCCAAGCGACCTTGTGCTCATTGCTTGCCGCCGAAGGCGTGACCGGACCGCTCGCCGTGCTGGAAGGCCGTGGCGGTCTCAGTCAAGGTCTGCTCGCTGGTGCGGACATCGTGTTGCTGATGGCGCCGCTGTGCGATCATTTCAGAATCAGCGACGTCAGCATTAAAGCTTACCCGTGCATCGGAACGGCGCAGGCAATGGTCGCTGCTGTGTTAGAAGCTCGTACCGGGATCACCGATCCGATGAAAGAAATTAAACAAATCGAGATCCGGATGGCCGATGTGCCCTTTGTCCGTCGCCAAGTTGAAGACGAAGACCGCCGGCGCCCGACCAGCCGCGAGACGGCGGATCACAGCTTTTATTACCTGGCGGCCGTGGCGCTGTTAGACGGCGAATTGACCCCAGCGCAGTTTGCTGACGGTCGTTGGCTGGAGCCTTCGGTCAAAACGCTTATGGAGCGAATGACTATCCGGACCGATCCCAGTTTGAGCGCCTACACTCCGGCGAGCTATCCGTGCGTCCTGCAGTTCGCAACTGAGAATGGCTCAAGCCGCGCCGTGGAAGTTTTCTATCCTAAAGGCCATCCGCGAAACCGAATGTCGCCGGCTGACGTGAAAGCCAAATTCCGCGGCTGCGCACGCTCGGTTTTATCCGAAGCGCAGCAGACGAAAATCATTTCTTTGGTTCTCAATTTGGAAACCCTTCCCTCCGTCACCGAACTCATGAGCCAGTTGGCCGTAAACGAAACGTGAGGGTCGTTCAGATCACGGAAATTCGCGCAAGACGGACGCGCCGTTCGACGATTAGCGATCGTGACAATGAATAATCGGTGGAGGACTGATGGACACAATGCCGTCTAGAAAGCTCACCCGAGAAGGCGCGATGAAAGTGCTCGAAGCTGCAGTAAGCGCAGCAGAAGCCAAGGGCCGTTCAGCCAGTATCGCGGTGGTCGACGACGGCGGTCATCTTCTGGCCTTTAGCCGAACGGACAAGGCGGAACTCTATTCCATTCCTATTTGCCTGGCTAAGGCACGCAGCGCCGCTTTGACAAGATTTCCCTCAGGCAAGAAAAGCCCCACGGGCAATGAAAGGGACGATCACCATGCGTTGGCGATCACTCTGGCGGCCGGCCCTGGTTCATTCGTCAGCGTGCCGGGAGGGATCCCTTTATTTTCACATGGCGAATGTATCGGCGCGGTTGGCGTCAGTGGAGCGGGTCATAGCGACGTAAAAATAGCGGAGATTGCGGCTTCGACCGTTGAAGCGATTACACCAAAGAAACTCGGCTCTACTTAGTCACACAGAGATGACACTCGCAGCTCAGCCACGGCCTGCCAACTTACGGCCCTGATCGAGGACGGCGAACGAGCGCGCCGCCGAAGGCATGAGGAAGCGGTAGCCGCTCGAAACCAGCCGTTCGATGTTTTTGCCGTCGGGGTGGGGATGGCCACAGGGAACGTTGTGCTCCTTGCAGATTTTGAGAATGCTATTGATCGCGTCAGCAACTACCGGGTGGTCGTAGTCTCGCGGATGGCCCAGTTCCTGGCTCAAATCGCCTTCGCCGATAAGAACGACGCCGATTCCGGGAACCTCCTGCAAAATTTTTGGCAGATTGTCGATGGCGCGGGTCTCTTCGCATTGAATCACGACGAGAATCTCACCTTGCGGAGCCAGCGGCCAGACGTCGGCGCGGCTGTAATATTCCTGCTGGGTCAATCCCCAGTAACGCGCGGCGCGAGCGGGCGCATCGCCGCGGATGCCGGGCGGGTTGTAAAGCGGAGCCTCTGCGAGGCGAGGATAACGGCAGGCGCTGACGGCATTCGAGGCTTCTTCGACGCTGCTCACGTGGGGAAAAACGATTCCAAAGACGCCGATGTCCAGCACCTGCTTGGCAATCCACTGATTCATCTCGCCGCCGTTGGGAGGGATTCGCACCATCGGCGTTACCTTGGGAGCGAGGGTTCCGCGCGAGACGATCTCGCGCCGGTCGAGCATGTACTGGAGCGCCTGTCTGAGTCCGGGAAAATCAAGCGGCGCGTGCTCCATTTCGAAGACCGTCCCGTCGAGAGAAGAGCTTGCCATGGCGATGGCGCTTTCGACATCCACGGAAGTGAATGACGCGAAGGCGATTTTGCCCTCCTCTAGGGTTTTGATTACGCCGTTAAGGCGAGGTATGTCTGCCATAAGTAAGCTCCTCTTAAAATGGTTTGAAAAATTATCTCATGTATAGCATGACCCAATTGGGGGTAACAATCTTGAGCACTGGTTGCCTGTCTACAGGCAGGCATTCATACAAATAGGGGCACGATCCGAACTTATGTTTTCCAGCCGAAGGAGGAACCATTTATGATCATTGACGCGCACGCACACTACACCACGGCGCCTTTGGAGCTACAGGCTTACCGCGGCAGACAAATCGTCGACCTAGCGAAGCCCATACGCGCTAAACTGCAGATCAGCGATGAGGCGTTGCAGCGCTCGATGCAGGGCCAGTTCAAGCGTATGGCGGACAGCGGCATCGACCGGCTGCTTTTTTCGCCGCAGGCGTCGGCCATGGGCCATCACTTCGGATCGCCCTCGGTGAGCCGTTACTGGACTGAGGCGTGTAATGA
>VBKE01000001.1 GCA_005879605.1 Deltaproteobacteria bacterium | reverse complement strand
ATTCACGAGTAATCGATCTGGCTGGGAACCAACTCTCGCATCTTGGCGTGTCAGGATGCCGAAACATATCTTGGTGTCTAAGCTTTTCCAGCCGTTCGATCCGTTGAAACCGTTCAAGCCGTTCCAGCCGTTCAAAACGTTTAAATAGTTTGACCAAAGGATGGCGATTGACGATGCCGCCCCACACCTATCAAGGTAAAACCGGCGCTTAAGTCGGGGCCAGTCGAGGAACTACACGGTGGAAGTCACCGTCTTTCGCTGCAAAAAAGCTTTACGTGCAAAATGCCTGGATACTTGAATTCTCGCGATCAGAAAATCATCGACCATCTGTGAACCGCTCTCGAATCATCCGTGAATCACAACTGACTCAGCCGTCAGACTGGTCTCGCCGTAAGAACACTTCCATGTTTCGAGAATTCTCGAAACATCGAAATGACTTCCCCGATCGGAGAAAGAAAAAGGGGAAGCCTGAGAAAGATAAATCGGAGATCTCACGCAGAGACGCAGGGGCGCTGAAACGGAAGCTCCGTGAGAGTCAGCTCAGGCTCAACTTGAGTGCTGCGGCGACGATAGGCTTTGCCCAGTCCGGCGTCTGCTTAAGATTGCGCGGGTTCAGTATCTTCCCGCGTTCCATGTGCAACACCAACTTTGGCTTAGGCGTTTTGCCGGCGGCGGGATCTGCATCGACGCTGTTGTCGTAAACACGCAAGCCCGTGATCTGCGGCAGGAGATCGATGAGATTTAAGCGGCTGTGCTCGTAGCGCCGTCGGATATGCTCTGCAGGAATGTCGTGACCGCCGCGGCGGACCCGAGCCTGGACGCGTTCGATGTGAAGCTCGGCACTGGAAAGTCCCACGTACCAAATATAGATCTCGATGCCTTGCGATGCGGCTTGTGCGAGCAGGCGCGGAATCGTATTGGCGCCGAGCGTGGTCTCGAAGGCGAAATCCTTGCGTTCGGCGATAGCCCGCTTCAGCAGTTTCACGCCTTGGTGCCAGGCTGCGCTGTTGGCGTCCACCTGAGTCAGCGTTGGGTTGGCGGCCATCAGCTTACGGGCAACCTCATCGGGGTTGTAGTATTCGCCCCCGTTTTCGCGAAAGGCCGCGCCACCTATGCTGCTCTTGCCCGAGCCATTGACGCCTGCGATGACGTAAATGCGCGACTGTCTAAGAGAAGCCATGTTAAGGCTTAATTCGCCGCGTTCACTTGTGAGGGCAGCCTCTCTCTTTGGCCTTTCTGGGTCATGCGAGAGCGGCAATGATTACGGTTCAACCGCGCTTGCGAGCTGCCTTCACCGCGGCGCGTCCGAGCTTAGCGGGGCTGGCATTGAATGCTGCGGCCATCGCTTTCTTGGCTTGCGGGCTCTGCATTTTGTCCAAAAGATCGTCGAATTCGGCGCCAAGGCTGTCAAGACTACGGGAGCGCACTTGCACTAGCGATTCGAACTCCTCGTAAGAGAGCAGCACCGCCTTGGGCGTGTCGTGCCGAGTAATCGCGACGGCGCCGCCATGGGTGGCTCTTTCCAGGATCGCACCGAACTCGTTCTTGACTCGAGTGGCGGCGATGGTCGGAACATCAACAAGCGCGCCCTGGCTATTTCTAAATGTCAGCGTAGACATGGCAAAAACCTCCCTTAGCCTGGGGTTATTATAACTAATCCAGCTAATATGTCTATACTGACTATTATGGCCGAAACCCGGGACAGGTAGTGGTCCAGTTAGAACACACCATACTTTAGGTCGAAGAAAGATTTCTCGCGCCGCGCTCGAAATGACACGTTAAATGATCTGTCATCTCGAACGAAGTGAGAGATCTTGACCAACTGAACCACTACCCGGGGACAGGTACTTTTTGTTGATCGCCACAGCCACATCGTGTTAGAAACGCCGTTGTGCCGAGCATTCCTCGTGAGCAACGCTTACGCAGTTTCGAGTTTCGCGTATCGGGTTTCGAGTCAGATCCGACCGTCCGCCAAAAGCGCCATCCTGTAGACCCTTTGCCTTGTGCTTGACGCCTTTAGAATGAAAATTCGGATTGTCTAAATGCAGAGAGATCACGAAATAGGTTAGCGCGAGATATTTTGACAGTTGTGTTTAGGAAGTAAAAGGGCGGAGCCCAAGCTGCAGCTCTCCCGCGATCAAACTGTTGTTGACGGAGTCGAGCGGATCGGCAAGCGAGGCCTCGTGCTTGGAGAGTTTTGAAGGTCCGTAGATTTGTCGCTTTCCAGTCTTGCGAAAGGCGGTGCGTTGGTTGACTACGGTAACCGACTTGGATAAAAGACAATCTAGTTGTGGGTAGGAGGGAATGGTTGATGTCGTGCCAAGCTAGGCTGGATTCTCCCGGCACGCTCCACCACGTAATGGTGGGAAATAGAGGGTAGAAGCATCGTCGATGACGACGAGGACCAAAGAACAGCAGGCGAAATAGTTCAACGTAATGAACAAGGTCCCCTTTCGTCTTTCCTAATGTCCGGTTATCTGATAACTCTTTGCCATCAAACGGGGCGCTGGCCAGTGTAACCCTTCGGCCGTCCGCAGATGGACTGATCTCGGTGGCTTTTTGGTCTAGTAGCGGAACCTTAAGAGCAAGTTGTTAGGGAAAGAGCTACACTTCGCAAAAAACAATTATTAAGGAGGTAAATAATTATGGCACTCCATATCGGAGAGGAAGCTCCTAATTTTACCGCGGAGACGACGGAAGGAACCATCAATTTCCATGAATGGATTGGGAACGGGTGGGCTATTCTGTTTTCGCATCCGAAGGATTTTACCCCGGTTTGCACGACCGAGCTCGGCTACATGGCGGGTCTCAAATCGGAATTCGCCAAGCGGCACTGCAAGATAATCGGTCTGAGCATTGATCCCGTGACCGATCACAAGAAATGGTCCAAGGATATCGAGGAAACCCAGGGCCATGCGGTGAACTACCCGATTATCGGCGACTTTGATCTGAAGGTTGCCAAGCTGTACGACATGATTCACCCCAGCGCTAGCGGAACCGCCCAGGGGCGCACGGCCGCAGACAATGCGACAGTGCGCTCGGTCTTCGTTGTCGGACCGGACAAGAAGATCAAGCTGATGCTCACCTATCCCATGACGACTGGCCGCAATTTTGACGAGGTGCTGCGTGTAGTGGACTCCATGCAGTTAACCGCCAAGCATCAGGTTGCCACACCGGTTAACTGGAAGCAGGGTGATGACGTCATCATCGTTACTTCGGTTTCGGATGAAGAAGCAAAAAAGAAATACCCAAGCGGCTGGAAAACACTGAAACCGTATCTCCGGCTCGTGTCTCAGCCGAAGTAGGACCATTTTTTGAGTGACTTCAAAGAGGCGCCGAACGGCGCCTCTTTTTTTGGATCAGCCGGTTGGGGTACCGAGAGTTGGCGACAACAATTCATCTGGACACACCAAGATCCACTTTCGGGCGCCCGACAAATTTTCGCGAAATTGAACTACTGCCGGTACTGTACTGCAATTGACAAGTGACGAGTCGGGGCCGGTCATTCTGAAAGGAGGATCTATGCCGAAAGTGATGTCATTGGGTCATGTGGGTCTTTACGTGCGCGACATCGAGCGTTCGAAGGCATTTTATCGGGATATTCTTGGCCTGAAGATTAGCGACGAGAATCCCAAGACGGGCAGCACCTTCATGACGGCCAAGGGCCGGCTGGAAGAACACCACGAGTTGCTGCTGGTGCCGGGCCGGGAGGACGGCAAAGTCGTCCAGCAAATTTCCTTTCGTTGCGCCAGTCTCGCCGATGTCAAAGAGTTTTACCGGCTCTTCTTGGAGCACAACATACCCATCATCCGTACGGTCAGCCACGGCAACGCCGTCGGCGTCTATTTTCAAGACCCGGACGGCAACCAGGTAGAAGTGTACTGGCACACGGGCGTGGATTGGCCGCAACCTTTTGGGAAGCCGGTGGACTTGACGGCGACCGACGAGGAGATCATCGCAAACCTGACTTGAGGGAAAATAAAGGTCGGGAGTCGAGCAGTATCTAAAACAACCGCGGGTTTCAAGCTTCATCCCGGCTTCCCTCCCCTCGACCACAAATGGCACAACTAATCTCACCGGCCCGTAAGAGTTTAATTTTTCCTCTTTAGGGATAGTCTCGCAGCCTGAGGGATAACGCCTACCCCCTGCAGCCGCTGTTCCAGCCTACCAGCGGTTCCTGTAGTCGTCGTAGCGGTAACGGCTGTCACGCCAATCATCGCGGCGTCTTTCGTAGGCGCGACCATCCCGAAAGCCATCACGGTAAGAACCGTTACCGTAGCCACTGCGGTACCTATCGACTGACTGCTCGTGGCAGCCCCCGACCAAACCCATTAAGACGGCCAGCATAGAAACCGTCAGGAACTTTTTTGCCTTCATGCGCAATAACTCCTTCCTGAGACGTTAGACGGATGAAGGGTTAAAAGCGCAACGGAGGATTCCTATCAGCGATCGAATCCTGACAGTGTCTCATTTGCGAGATTGTCGGCCTTAGCGGAAATTCCGAGATCGATTCCTTTTTTGGCGTTGTGACTGGGATTTGAATAGGGTGATGGCTCGACGGAAAGCAGAGGAGGGTGAGATCTGGCTGCAGTCATACAATCTCGTGGGGACAACGTTTCATGCAAGGCCTGGGTAACCCGACTATTACCTATTATGGTGAGTGGTCCGTGACTCAATATAGAATTGAGCCTCTCTCTATCTGGCTTCTACGCCGTTCGTACTCTCTTCGGCTGATGCGCTCACGTCGGTAATCATCTTCGAGCCGATCCATCTGTCGTTTGGCGTTAATCTCATAACCAGCTCCCGTCGCCAAAGCACCGGTGGCGGCTCCGGCCATGAACTCGCATCCGCCCAGACCTAAGCATCCCAAAAGCAACAACGTAGCCAGGCCTTTCATGACGGCATCCTCCTTGGTTTGAAAGCTCGGCTATTAGACGTTTTTATTCCAAAATTTATAACAACTCGAAACCCAGCGGCGGAAACCACCGAATTAAACAGATCGGCGCACAAATGATGTGGCGTCAGGCATGAGTTACTGAGTTATTCAGATGTGCTTCACTTCGCTCGCCTCGTCTAGCCAGGTCGGGTAACGTTCCTCAAGGTAATCCAGAGAAGGCAATGTTCAAGCAGTTCAAACAGGTCAATCCGTTTAAACCGTGTCGGGATCGATCGGATCTAGTACATTCCGCTCCGGCGCGGAGCCCGAAGTCCCGCTCCGTCGCTGCACGAACAGATCTTTGGATACTTTCACGTTTTGAGAATTCTCAAAACATCGAAGCGATTTGCCGGGCGGCAACCGTCTTACGTTCGCCTTTATGTAATTCGAAAATGAGAAGTGGTCGCTGAGATAGCCGGCGTATTACCCGACCCGTAGCCATCATTGCTTGACTCTCTCGGCAAACTAGTTCAACTGGTTAAGATACGCCGCGCGCGAATTCCCAACATTGTCCCTAGCAACGTGAACCCTCCCGATCCATCGACTCATCAAACGCCGCAAAAGAGAAATCTCGCCGTCACCGGCGTCATGCTGGTCATCTTTCTCTTTGCCATCGACGCGACCATCGTCAGCACGGCCATGCCGACCATCGTCGCCAGATTGGGAGGTCTGGAGCTCTACAGCTGGGTGTTTTCGATCTACATGCTGACCTCGGCCCTGACGACTCCGCTCTTCGGCAAGTTGTCGGATCTTTTCAGCCGCCGGCGCCTCATGCTTATCGGCATCGGTATTTTCGTGCTTGGCTCAACGTTGTGCGGCGCCGCTCAAAGCATGGAGATGTTGGTTCTCTTCCGCGCCGTTCAGGGTCTCGGCGGCGGCGCCATCTATGCGCTGTCGTTCATCCTCGTCGGAATTCTTTTTCCTCCCGAAACACGCGCAAGGATGCAGGGATTCATCAGCAGTGTTTGGGGTCTCGCTTCCATCCTGGGTCCGCTCGCCGGCGGTATCATCGTCGAGAACTGGAGCTGGCGGTGGGCGTTTTTCGTCAACCTTCCCATAACCGCGGTCGCCTCGGCTCTGATCGTGATCGGTCTGAAGGAAGAAAAAGCCATCCGTCATGCCCACCGTCTCGATCTCAAAGGCGCGGTGGTATTGCTGCTCGGGCTACTTTTAATTTTTTATGCTTTAGCCGAAAGCTCACAGTCCATGCGCCCGGTGAATCCCGAAACCATCGGTCTCGTGGCCCTCGCTTTGGTCATTCTATTCGTATTTCTAGTTATCGAGCGCAGGGCCGAGGAGCCGATGATCCCGCTTGATCTTTTTCACCTGAGCCTGTTCAGAACTTCCACGTGTGTCGCCACGCTCGCGTCAATGGGCGTCTTCGGCGCAGTCACTTATCTGCCGCTCTATCTCCAGGGCGTCATTGGATTGTCCGCCTCTCGGGCCGGCATGGTGCTCTTACTTTTGAGCCTCGGTTGGACCGCCGGAAGTCTCCTTGCGGGTCAAGCCATCAATCGACGCGGCTATCGGTTCGTGAGCACGACAGGAATGGTGCTGATGGCGCTCGGTTATGGGTTGTTCGTGATTCATAAATCCAACGTCAGTCTTCCTTCGGTCTTGATCAGCGCGATATTGATCGGCGTAGGCATGGGCTTCGCGAATCTCGCAACCCTCGTGGCCGCTCAGAATGGCGTCTGGTTCCAACGAATCGGCGTGGCGACCTCGACGCTCATGCTCTTTCGTACTTTCGGCGGAGCGTTCTCGGTCAGTTTGCTTGGGACGGTCTTGCTCAATCAGATGCAGCAGAATTTGAGCCGGATGAAAGACGGCGGTGCCGTTTCCGGCTTGCTCGATAAGTTGGCGAATCCGCAGAATCTCCTTGAACCGGCAACCCGCGCCCAGATCCCGGTGGAACTGTTGCCCAAATTGACAGCGGTCTTGGCCGATTCGATTTGGTATGCGTTCGCCACGGCGTTTGCATTGATGCTGATCGGCCTCGTCGTCAGCCTTTCTCTCGGCCATTACACTCCGGCCGACACGCCGCGGCCGAAATAGTTTCGAGTTCCGAGTTTCGAGTCTCGCGCTGTGAGTCAAGTCGAAGCCCGGAACTCAAGACCCGAGATGCGAGACCCCAAACTCGGCGAGCCAGCGCGAGCCGCCATTGACAGAGAGCTCCGGCTCCCTGTACAGAAAAGATGGTACTCTAACTAATATTTCATAACTCAAGGGCCGAACCGTCGTGAAAGATCAGCAAAACACCGCCGCAGCTGTCACCGCCGCGTCCATAGACGCGCAGCCACTCGAAGCGACCGAGCAACAAAAGCGTATGGCCATCAGCCTCATCAGCGCCTGCCATACGCTCAACCATCTGCAGTACAGCATCACTTCAGTCATCTTTCCAGTCGTCATGAAGGAACTGGGATTTGGATTGCTGCAGCTCGGAGCGCTCTCCGCTATCTCCAACTTCGTCGGACAGGGGCTGCAAGTCATCTACGGATTTTTTACCGGCTTCTTCAAGCGCACCGCGGTTCTTGGAACCGGAAACGTGATCGTCGGGATTGCCACTATGATGCAATTCTTCGTCGGCAGTTATCCTCAACTATTGGCGGCAAGGGTCGCGATCGACGCCGGCTCGAGCCCGCAGCATCCGCTCGGCGCGAGCATCTTATCCCGCCATTTTCCGAACGCCAGGGGCTGGGCGCTCACGTTCCATCATTCAGCAGGGAGTTTCGGATCATTCATCGGTCCCGCTCTGGCATCGCTGGCTCTCCTTTATATGAGCTGGAAAACGGCATTTGTGGTTTTTGGAATCGCCAGTCTGGTTATGGGACTGACCCTGTTCATGCTCCGCGATCAGGCTTCACCCGACGATTCAGTCGGCCGCAAAGGCAATCTCAAAGCCAACCTGAACGCCTACCGGCTTTGTCTCACAAACCGCAATATTTTGTTCACATCGCTGGTTTTAATGGTGGGAGCTGCCGGGCGTGGAACCGGCATCAATCTCACTTATCTCGTGCCCTTCTTCATGGAACGATTTGCCATCACAGCGTCTGCGGGCGGATTGCTTTTGACCCTGCTGCAGGGCGCCGGCTTGGTCGGCCCCATCGCCATCGCCTGGTTCTCGGACCGTTTCCACAAGCGCGCTTTGATAACTCAATTCACCCTCTTGTTATCCGCCATCATGAGCGTGTGGCTTGCCCATCAAACGTCTCTAGGGCTGCTGCTTTACCTGAACCTCATTCTCTACGGCAGCGTGGTTGAGGCCCGAAGCTCGCTGACCCAAGCGATGATCAGTGATTTTGCCAAGGACGAGTTAACCGACGCCGCCTTTTCGATTTATTACTTCGTGGGCTGCGTTTCCGGGCCGGTTTGGACCTTGATCGTCGGCTACGTGATGGATCAATACGGCTTTACGTCGGCCTTCTATGTCGCGGCCTCAACCTACGTCGCGGGAATGCTGTTGTTGCTCTTTGTCAGAGAATAAATCATTCGCTCGCTATAATTTTTCGGCGTTCTCGGCGTAGTGTTCCGTCTCTGATCTTCCAGGCGGACTTGCCAGCAAATCTTTGCCATTGACTATGCGCGCGATTTTCGCCGAGATACACTGCTCGAAGAAAGGAGTTCCCGGCGATGACATTTAGAGACCGCTATGGGCCGTGGGCGCTCGTAACCGGTGCTTCCGCGGGTATCGGCACAGAGTTTGCCCGGCAGTTGTCGGAAATGGGTTTAAATCTGGTGCTGGTCGCTCGACGTCGACAGAGAATGGAAGATTTAGCGCGCGAGTTAGAAAACAGGCACAAAATACAACTCCGCATCGTCACGGCCGACTTGTCCCAGCCTGACTTCCTCCCGCTGATTCTTTCGGCAACTGAATCCATCGATGTGGGGCTGCTGATCAACAACGCCGGCTTCGGCGTCGCGAGCAGATTTTTAGAGCATGATTTAGAAAAAGAGCTGGCCCTACTGGACGTCAACTGCCGCGCGCCCGTGATTTTGAGTCATGTATTCGGGCGGCAAATGGCGCAGCGGAAAAGAGGGGGAATCATTTTCGTCTCTTCGGTAAGCGCGTACATTGCAACTCCTTTTGAAGCTAGCTATGCCGCAAGCAAAGTCTATGAACTCTTTTTGGCCGAGTCTCTGGGCTACGAGCTAAAAAAGGATGGAGTGGACGTCCTAGCGCTCTGTCCCGGCTCCACGGACACAGAATTCCATGAAATCGCGGGTTCATCCGCTGTCGCTGCCATGTCGGTGCAACCGGTCGTTGAACTGGGACTAAAAAAACTTGGCAAGAAGCCGGTTGCGATTCCGGGCTGGCATAACCGATTGTTGGTCTACGCTCTGAAGCTTACTCCCCGCCGGATGCAGACGCTCCTCGCCGGGAGAGTCATGGGGAATCTCGTCACACGATGAAAGCTTCGATATGAAACTCGAAATTCGTCCCAGACGATGGAACCTGGGCTCTTCTTACCCATCACCTATGCTCTAGATTGCCCGATTACGTATGCTATAGTTGAAATCTGATGTCGTCTTTGGCCGGCTTTTTATTCCCAAACACATATCGCGCAAACAGTCAAAGTGTAGCACAAAATGACTCCTCCCGAACGGAGTTCACCGGGCGAATCGATCGCCGATTGAGCTTTGTTTTTGTTTCCCTTTTCATATTAGTCCTTTTGGTTGGAGGAAGCTCTCTGTATCTTTTAAGCTCCCACCTTCTCAAGTCAGACGTTATAGCCAGACAGAGCGAGCAGGTTCATACCGTAGAACGAATAGATAGGCGATTACAGTATTTCACTTCTCAGGTCCAGCTGGCCCAACTGCAAAACAAAACGATTCCCGGTTCTCTGATACGTACTTCCATGACAGATTTCGAAACGCTGCTAACGCTCTACAAAAACGTCGGCGGATCCGACCGAAACATCCAAGAGATGCGTCAAATGATTACCGATGCCGAACGGGTCGCGGAGCGAATCGTCGGCCAATCGCAGAATGGCCCCGAGCGATCGCGTAGCGACGTGGATACCCGCGCCCTGGAAGCGATGGAGGCGATACAGCAGCGGATCCAAGGATTCACTGATCGGATAAGCGTGGAACACGAGAGAATCGAGGATCAGCTAGTTTCGGAAACCCGACAAAAAATGAGAATGACGATAGGTTTCAATGTCGCATTGGTTCTTATCGGCACCGTCTTTCTGCTGGCGTCAAGACGCTACTTTCATCATGCGATTGCTCTCCCTCTCCGTCAGCTCGCTGAAAGGTCCAGCGAAATCGCAAAGGGAGAAGTCCCCGAAAATATGCCCATTACATCGAGGGACGAGATCGGTCTCTTGAGCCACGCCTTCAATCGCATGGCCGGACAGTTAAAAGAACACCAAGACAAACAAAAGGGGCTGGCCATTTTAGACGAGCGAGAACGATTGGCCTGTGAGCTTCACGACAGCCTCGCCCAGGACTTAGCCTTCCTTCGTATCAAACTCATTGAGGCAGAAAGAAGCTTCGGCGGGAACGCGTCCACTGAAACCAACAACCTATTGAGGGAATTGTTTCAGATCGTTGACGAAGCCTATCAAAACCTTCGCGAATCCATATTCGGCCTGCGCGCTCTCGCTCTGAAGAATCACGTCGGACTCGTCGCCGCCCTTGCCGATTATCTCAGGGATTTTAGCGACGTGAGAAAAATTCCCGTGGAACTCAAAGTTGATCATCCCGAAACGATCAATTTTTCTTCTCAAGTAGAAATCCAGTTGATCCGCATCATCCATGAGGCCTTGACCAACATCGTTAAACACGCGCGGGCGACGAAGGGGAAGATCACGATAGAAAATGACAACGACGCCGCCACTATAACCATCGAAGATGACGGAAGGGGTTTCTTCACGGATAGAACCTTGGAGACAAGTCTCCGCTTTGGCCTTGAGACCATGAAAGATCGCGCCAAGTCTGTGGGCGGCATACTTGGCATTAACAGCGTCCCGGGACGGGGAAGCCTAATGATCATCCGGCTCCCGCTGGCACAGCAAGGATTCGATGAAAACCATTCGCGTGCTGCTGGCTGACGACCACACTCTCTTCAGAAAGGGCTTGGCCAGTCTCCTCGAAAAGGAAAAATGCTTCGAGATCATGGGCGAAGCTGAAAACGGAGCAGAGGCGATCGCAAGGGCCCAGGCCGGGAAGCCGGATCTCGTGTTGATGGACATTCATATGCCCGTCGTCAACGGCTTAGAGGCAACTCGTCAGATTACCAGCACATTGCCGGCAACCCGCGTGGTCATCTTAACGATCTCCGAGGAAGATAGGGACCTGTTTGAAGCGATCAAGTGCGGAGCCCACGGCTATCTTTCCAAAAAAGTGGAGCCGGAGAAGCTGCGCGAACTGCTGGAAGGCGTGTTTCGCGGTGAAGCGCCCCTCTCTCAAGGGACCGCCGCGAGAATTTTGAAAGAGTTCGCCGCAAGGGCGTCTAAAAATTCCCAAACGACCGCTGCGGCCGACCTCACGGAACGGGAGAAAGAGGTACTCCAACTGTTGGCCGCGGGACTCACTAACAAAGAAATCGGGACCCGATTGGATATCGCGGAAAACACCGTAAAGAATCACCTCAAAAATATTCTCGCAAAACTCCATCTCCAAAACCGAGTGCAGGCTGCCGCTCTGGCAATCCAGCAAGGCCTGGTTACCGTGAAAAGCTCTCTCGAATAGGACCGCCTGAACCATCTCCGTTGCGATAGCTCTAAAGGGCTAGAATACTCTAGCCCTTTATTTCCTCGTAATTAGCCCTTCTGAATCTGCTTCAAAAATTGAGCGTGAAGTATCAATGCGCTACCGTAAACCCCGATGATTGCAAGGCGGGGTTCTACCTGTGTGATAGGGACTCACCTTTTTTCGAAGGCGCTCAGGGATCGTCGCTATGTTCCAAACTAAGCTGGATACCGGACTGGCTTGGGCCGGTCGATGTATAGCTAGACTTCGAAACAAGAGCTGAGAGTTGCCGATGGACACGCGCGGAGGGATCAAAAACCTCCCCTTGGGCAGTATTATTGACGGCTATTTAGTTCGGGCATTTCTCCGGATCTTTTTTTCCAGTCTCCTGGTTACAACATCATTGTATATCGTCGTCGATTTTTTCGATCGGATCACTAATTTTCTCGACAATGCAATCCCGGTTTGGACCGTGATTCGCTATTTTATTTACAACGCTCCGCTCTCGATTTCTCGCGTGATCGGATTCGCCACGCTGTTTTCGACTCTGTTCTGTTTGGGTATGGCAGCGCGAACGAACGAAATTACCGCCATGCGCTCAAGCGGGATCAGCGTCCAGAGAATCGCTTTACCTCTCTTGATACTTTCTATGTTTATTTGTTTGTTTACGTTTTTCTGGAACGAAGCTCTCGTGCCGATCTTCGCTCATCGCGCCCAAGCCATTTACAAAGTAGAAATCCAAAAAAAGCAACAGCAAAGTCTTTTTGGAACTCGCGAAATATGGCTACGCGCGCAGGGTAGCTTTATAAACATCGGCAATTTCGATACCCGAACAAATGTCCTTGAGCACGTCACCGTTTTTTTGCTCAATCGAGATTTCAGCCTGCGAGGTCTCGTAGAGGTTCCGAGCGCTCGGTGGAATGGTCATGAATGGGAGGCCAAAGAAGCGACGGGATGGAATATCTTGGCAGACGGTAAAATGGTTAGGCGAAAGGATACTGACTTGCCGACCATTTCAAACACTCCAGATGATCTGAAGCTACTGGCGCGTGACCCTGAAGAATTCACCTTCTTCGACCTACAGAGACAGATCTCTGAAATGAAGGCTAAGGGCATGGATACGACATCAGACGAGGTCGATCTCCAGACAAAATTGGCGCTGCCATTTATCTCGCCTTTGATGGTGCTCTTGGCGACGCCTTTCGCGCTGAAGAAGCAAATGAGCGCGGGGCTCGCATTGAGTTTTGGCGCTGCCATGGTTGTCGGCTTCGGTTATTGGGTGCTGACAGCCTTGTGCATTTCCCTGGGCCATAGCGGAGCACTGCCCGCCTCTATCGCCGCGTGGATTCCCAATACCATTTTCGCGATGATCGGATTTTTCTACTTTACAACCGAAGAATAAAAGTCGTTCGGGGAATTAAAGCGACTCAAAATTTCCCCATGATCGATCAGAGCAATATCTCGCAATCAATAGCCAGTCAGAACCGCGTGAGCGGCATCGGGGAACGAAGCTGGTTTTGGCTGGTTTGTTTAGTATGCCTGGTTATCGTCTTTAGCAGCCTGGGCAGCTCAGCTTTGTTCGAGCCGGATGAAGGTAGAAACGCGGAGAAAGCGCGGGAGATTCTATTGTTAGGCGACTGGGTGACACCCTATCAAAATTTCCTGCCAACTCTAGATAAGCCCATTTTTTTCTATTGGTTAGTGGCGATTTCTTTCAAGCTATTCGGTCTGTCGGAATGGTCGGCTCGATTGCCATCCGCATTGGCAGGCCTTGGTTGCATTTTTCTGGTTTACCGATTTGCTCGACTTCAATGGGGATTGCAGGAGGGCTTGTGGAGCTCTTTGGTCTTGATCACAAGCCTTGAGTTCTTCTTATTCTCACGGATTGTGATCTTTGACATGACCTTGACCTTGTTCATCTCTTTGGCGCTTTTTTCATTTTATGCGGTCACACAGACCGACGATCCGAGAGCCGGGAAAAGACATTGTCTCCTTATGTATGCGGCGATGGGAGCCGGGACGCTTGTGAAGGGACCGATCGCATTGGTTATCCCGGGTGCGGTCATTTTCTTTTATCTGTTGCTTACAGGTAAATGGTTTTTGCTGAGGCGACTCAATATCCTCCTAGGGACCATTGTCTACTTTGCTGTCGTTGCGCCTTGGTATTTATGGGTAGAGTCGAGAAATCCGGGCTACCTACGGTACTTTTTGTGGGAAGAGCATTTTGTTCGCTACCTGACACCGCATTTCAGCCGCACCAAGACCTGGTATTACTTTTTCTTGGTTTTAGGAATCGGGTTTTTACCCTGGAGTTTTTTCATACCCGTCACGGCGAAAAACCTGTGGAATCGAACGTTCACCGGTGCGAATCTTCTTTTGACCCTGTGGGTGATCCTACCTTTTGCTTTTTTTTCAGCATCGAATGCTAAGCTACCGCATTATATCTTGCCCATTTATCCGGCCCTGGCGATCCTAACGGGGCAAGCCGTGGCCGCTAAAATGCAAGACCCGAAGCGATCGAGGATACTCTACATTCCTGGAATTTTTATAGTCGCCTTCATTGTCTATCTTCTTGTGGGGGCGGCGTGGCCGAATCTCTTGGCGAGAGATATTAGATCCGACGTGCCTCAGAGCGTTTCGCTGCTTCTGTTGTACGGGACTATTATCTCCCTCGTTTTTGGAGTTTTTGTAGCCGGTGATCTAAAGAGTGTTTGGAAAGGCCAGGGCGCGGCTTTCATGTGTACTGCCGTCAGCCTTGCTCTCTTTTTCATTTTGGCCGGGCAGATTGTGGCAAGAGCTTCGTTCCGTCGTGCGGCAAAGTCAACCGCGCAGGCAACGGCTGCTTTGATAGATCGTCCGGACCGTCTGGTATTTTACGACACTTATATCGAGGGGCTGCTGTTCTATCTGCGGATTGACAAACCGATCTGGCTCGTACAGTCACCGGAGAAGGGAAACATAATGGGCAGTTTTTATGTAGCGGAGAAGCGTCCAGCTCCGGCCGCCGGTTACGGCCAGGTCCTTTTTACCTTTGAGGAGTTCGCTGCTCAGTGCGGCAAAAATGAACTGCCGCTGCGGATCTTCCTGAAAGAAAAAAACCTGCCCCGGCTGACCAAGGAAGTCGGTGCAGTTCCTAGGAGGCTCACGAGCTTTGATGATTTTGTTCTGGTGTCAAATCGCTGCCGCGCCGAAACAGACAACTCATCTATACGACTGCGCTGACAAACTCGCGGAAGAATCGTTATGTTTGAAGGTCTTTTTCAGCCTCTCCACCTCATAGTTATTTTTCTAGTTGCGCTGGTTGTTTTTGGCCCGAAGAAACTGCCGGAGCTTGGCAAGGGGCTCGGAGAGGCAATACGGGGATTCAAGAAGGAACTCGAGGGCGAGGAACCCGATCCCAAAGCACCACCTCAAGCGTCTCAACATAAAACCGACGGAAAGGCGATCGAGTGATTTGCTCCACCGCGCTTAACTAGATAACCAACCCGCGGTCCAAGCATTACTTGGCGAATTTAAAATCACCCAAACTCATCGGTAATCGGTGTTAGTTGCTTCGAAAGACTATGCCGCGCGCTCGTCATTTCCTCTCGCTGTTGATGCATTTTTCTTTCGGTCTCTAGTCATGACCACCAAGCAACGCAAGATTCTCATCAAAGGGACGATTCTTGTCCTGCTCATTGCACTGATTTTCTTCTCGAGCCGTTACGGACCACAACCACTTAGTGTTATGGGACCGGCTGAAACAATTGGGAAGTTATTCACGAGGAGAAGAAGGCTGGCCCGATTCCTTGTTTCCCTGGGGCCCTATTCTTCTGCCATGTTTATCTTGTTGCAAGCGTTACAGGTGATTATCTCGCCGATACCGGGAGAGTTGACCGGCGTAGTGGGCGGCTACCTTTATGGGGTGTCGTTTGGGTTTCTTTTCTCAAGCTTGGGACTCACGCTCGGTTCGTGGGCGGCTTTCGAGATTGCCGATATCTTGGGAAGACCGTTTGTTGAGAGATTTATTAGGAAGGACATTCTGGACAAATTTAACTTCCTCTCGACGAACACAGGAGAAGTAATCTGCTTCTTGCTTTTTCTCTTGCCCGGTTTTCCAAAGGACATTTTGTGTTATGTCCTAGGCCTCACGGGAATGAAGCTCAGCATCTTCTTGATTGTATCCACGTTGGGTCGCATGCCCGGGACATACCTGCTTACAATCCAAGGGGTGAGCATTAGAAAACAAGATTACCCGACCGCAGCGATAATTGCCGTTCTTTGTGCGGTCCTTCTATTTGTCGGCTACCTGTGTAAAGACCGTTTCGTTCACTGGTTGAGAACGATCCGGCATGAGTGATGATTTGGTTTACCAGTGAGAGGTTCCAAGAGACTAGATTACCGGGCACTTTTGCGTCCTTCGCTTCTGAAACGTTGAGACGAGATAGGGATTAAAGCATGGGAGATATGCCATTTTGGTTTAAGGTCGTGGTTTGGCTTGTAGTTGGGCTTACAGTCCTTTATGCCGCTTGGGGTATGATACATTCGATACTGCAATCATGAGTGAAAAGCGTCGGTGTCAACTGAACCGCTGCTTCACGCTAGCAGTTTTCTTGTTACCAAAAATCGTCGTTCGCTTTTGAAAGCAATAAGGTGTTGCCGAGAGTCGTTACTTTCGAACCTGGCGCCTATGCATCTTCGTTTAACGCCCTATTCTTGGGCGAAAAAAAGTAGACCAACAAAGCGAGCAAAGCGGTCACGCTCAGTGCGAAAAAGAACGCGCGGTGCCGATGGAAAAAAGCTGCAATGAAGCGAATGTCCCGACCCAAATAGTAAGTTCCGAGCCCCCAGGCGAAAGTCCATAGGAGCGCCCCGCCAACGTTGTACGCCGTGAAGGTCCACCACGGCATCTTCATCACGCCCGAGATTATCCCGTTCAACTGCCGTAACCCATCGACAAAGCGCGCCAACAGGATGATCGGGCCGCCACGGCGCTTGAAAAGGTCATCGAGGTACTGCTGTCGCTGCGGGTTGACCTTGAGCTTGTGCAGCGCGGCTCGGCCAGCCCAACGGCCTATCACATAACCGAGGCTGTTGCCTACTAGAGCGCCGCCAGTCACAAGGAGCAGGAGCAGCGCGATGTTCATCCGCCCGCGGGCAGCCTCGAAAGCCCCCGCTATGAGAAGGGTTTGGCCGGGCGCGGGGATTCCCATCCCCTCTACCAACGTCGCCCCTGCTGCAGCCCAGTACCCATAGCGCTTTATCAACGGCTGCATTCTCGCGATTGAGCGCCTGAAGTGTCGAACCGCCGCACTTTGGTGTTCTTTCGATTCTACGGGTGAAGGTTCGTCTCCGGCGGGAGAAGCAGAGACCGCAGATTGCGTCGCTAACGAAAGCGCACCGAGCAAGGCAACGCGAAAAATCAACACTATGGCGACAGAACTGCGAGAGGGGTCCAGGAGCATTTTGAAATATCTAGGCCTAACCCATGATATCATTTCTTTTCTCGCCGTCGTGGTCTTAGCGCAAAATATTTGCAGGAAAAATCTCGACTGCGAATGTAAAATAGCGCGTTCATCTGCAGGTGCCCGCGATGAGGACGACTTTCGTGAACGTGCGGACCCGAGCACCACGGCGACTTAGAGGAAGAGAGGGATGTGTTCGAAGCCAATAGCTCTTAAGGGCTAGAAGATAATAGCCCTTTATTTCATCGTGATTGGCCCTTCTGAATCTGCTTCAAAAATTGAGCGCGAAGCATACATGCGCTAGCGTAAACATCGCGACGCTCGTGAATGGCGCATATTTCCACAAACAGAGCCCAATCAAGATGACAATGGAACAACGTGAAGCGGTTTGTGAGAGAGCGATCTACATGTCCAACTTGCCAGTTTCCTTCTCTTCTCCAACGCGAGCTGCAAAACTCTTGATACCCGACGTTTTTAATTACAGCCTTGCGGGGCTGTGTATTTTCTTGAACCTCTTTCAATTTTTTATTCTGCCGCTTTATCTGTTGCCGAAAAGTATTTGGTGGGGCGTGTCTCTTATCCCCATTGCGTGCTTGAACAACCCTTTCTGGGCGCTCCTTCACGAAGCAATCCACGACTTGTTCAATTCCTCTGGCAGAATTAATTTGGCTTTCGGAAGATTGCTCTCGATTTTTTTCGGCTCGCCTTTCCATGTTTTGCGGCTGACCCACCTGTCCCACCATAAGTTCAACCGGTCACCCATGGAAAGGGGGACCGAGATATACGATCCGGCAAAGGCTTCAAGAGCCAAAGCCAGTTTCAGATACTTCTTTTACATATTTTGCGGCCTTTACCTATTGGAGGTCGCCTCCACATTCATATTTTTCTTACCGTCAAATATTTTCCGTAAGATGCGACAGCGTCTTCTCGACCAGGGCAACATTCAGGAAAAATGGCTGGCGAAAAAATTTATGGACGACCAAATAGTTCGACAGGTTCGGGCCGATGGCATGGCGATTTGTCTTATCTTCGTTCTGAGTGCGTTTTGTTTCGGGACGCATTGGAGACTTTTCATAAGCTTGTTAATGGTCCGAACCTTTCTCATCTCTTTTCTGGACAATGTGTATCACTACAGAACTCCCGTGCAGGTCACGGTCTCCGGTCATAATCTTTTCTTGCCCAGGATGTTTTCTCGGCTCGTTCTACATTTCAATTTGCATCGCGTTCACCACGCCAATCCAGCGGTTCCTTGGATAAAGCTTCCAGATTTCTTTGCCCAACAGTCGGAGACGTTCGATCGCGGCTTTTTTTCAGCTGCGCTAGACCAGCTCTCCGGTCCCATAGCTTTGTCGGACGCGGCACTGCCCGCCGCTATCGGTAGCAATGCTCGGCGTAAAACTCTTTCGGAACCGACATCGATACCAGACAATGTTAAAGAGTGGTGACTGGTTCCGCGATCTGTTGGTTTTGACTCTCTTGCTTGGGTCTTTCTTTGGCTTCAAGCTCGGCGAGCGCGCGCTGTGGTCCCCGGATGAAGGCCGGTATTCCGAAGTCGCGAGGGAAATGGTTGTCACCGGGGATTACATCACGCCGCGCCTCGACGGCATCAAGTTCTTTGAGAAACCGCCGCTATTTTATTGGTTACAGAGCGCATCGATAAAAGCCTTCGGTTTGAACGAATGGTCGCTGCGTCTTTGGCCCGCCATGTTCGCCTTGCTCGGTTGTCTTGCGGTTTATGCGGGCGGAAGGAAGCTATTCGGGCGCAGAACCGCCCTGCTCGCTTCCGTCGTGCTGGCTACTTCCGGGCTGTACTACGCGATGAGCCGGGTCGCCGATCTCGATACGGGGTTATCGACCTTGCTAACTTGCGCGTTGATTTCTTTCTTACTGGGCACGCGCGAGCCGCCGGGACTCAAGCGCCGCTCTGCCATGTGGGCTTTTTTTGTGTTCGCAGCCTTGGCGGTCCTGGAGAAGGGTCTGATCGGAATCGTTATTCCCAGTCTCGTCATCGGCACTTGGATACTGGTTGTTAGCGAACGGAACGTTTTAAGAAACCTGTATCTCCCTTCTGGTCTCGTTCTCTTCCTCACGATAGCTGCTCCTTGGCACGTTCTCGTTGCCAAAATCAATCCGGAGTTTCTCGATTTCTATTTCATTCGGGAGCACTTTCAACGGTTTCTCTATAAGAACGGCCCACTCGACCATCCGTGGACCTTTGTACCCGTTTTGTTCATAGGATTATTCCCCTGGACGGTGTTCTTATATCAAGCCATAAGATACAGCCTCTTCCCTTCCTGGCGCCCCCGTCACGGCCACAAAGAAGCAATTTTTCTAGCGCTTTGGGCGGGCTGGGTATTCCTGTTTTTCTCTCTCTCCAGTTCGAAAGTTATTCCCTACATACTGCCCATGTTCCCGCCGCTGGCCATATTGATCGGTCGATACTTCTCGGGGGCATGGAACCACCCTCAGCTCCCTGGCTTGCGTGGCGGCTGCTTGTGCCTTTTATGCGCTGTGTTGGTGCTCTTACTGCTTGGCGTAAGAGGGCCTCAGCACTATCTGGAACGGTATTCGAACTGGCCCGATCTCGAAGTTCCCATGGACGAAGCAACGATCCCGTCTACGTCTTTGAATTTCTATCCCGATTTGATGAAGTTAAGCCCCTACATGATAGCGCAAAGCGCGATTTTGCTGTCCGGCGCGCTGGCAACGAGCTTTCTGGGCAAACGAAATATTCCGGCAGCGTTTTCCGCATTGGGACTGACCGCCGCTTTTTTCTTGGTCGTCCTCAACAGCAGCTTGCCGATCTTTGACCAGCGCCGCTCCGTCAAGGACCTCGCCCTCACCATCAAGCCTTGGCTGCAGCCTAACGATGAGGTGGCGAGTTACCATGCCTATTACCAAGATCTGCCTCTTTATCTGCAGCGTCACGTGACGCAGGTCGGTTGGGTAGAGCCTTTCGAACTCTGGGAGGAAGAATTAAACAAGCGGGCTGATGATGATAAGGCGTTCTGGCAAAAGTGGAATAGTCCGCAATCCATTTACGCGCTAACCGACAGAGCTACGTACGCCAAATTGCGCGCCCAAGCCGACCGAAAATTGTATCTGGTAGCCCAAAACGCTTACGACGTCGTCTTTTCCAACCGAAAAGACACGCTCGCACCCGATCACGAAAGCTCGGCGGTCAACTAGCGCTTGCCGCTCCAACCATGACTCACTTCCTGGGTTCTTATTTGAGGATCAAAGCTCCGCGCTTTTACTGTGTCACCGCTCGTTAGCGTGCCTTGACTTAAAAATTTATCGTCTATATCCATAGACATGGAACAGCCCAGCTAATCTAGCTCTGCCCATCTAAATCGGAGAGGAGGCCGCAATGGCGAAAGTTTCTCTCAAAGTAAACGGCAAAACTCAGGTCGTCGATACCGATCCCGAAACTCCCCTGCTCTACGTTTTGCGGGACGATTTGAAGCTCAATGGGCCGAAATTCGGCTGCGGTTTGGCGCAGTGTGGCTCCTGCACCGTCATCATGGACGGCAACGCCATTCGTTCCTGCGTGACGCCGGTCAAAGCTGCAAGCAACCATCCAGTGACCACCCTCGAAGGTCTTGGATCAACGAAGAAACTCCATCCTATCCAGAAAGCTTTCATCGACGAACAGGCGCTGCAGTGCGGCTACTGCATCAACGGCATGATCATGACGGCGAAGGCGCTATTGGATAAGAATCCCAAGCCGACGGACAGCCAGATCAAAGAGGCGCTGGCGGGCAATCTCTGCCGCTGCGGCACCCACACGCGCATCTTGCGTGCGGTGAAGCGCGCGTCGGGCCAGACGGTTTGAGGAAGGAGCGATCCAAATGACAACAGCTGAACTTTCCCGCAGACAATTTCTCAAAGGCACCGGCGCCTTGATCGTCAGCTTTAACCTTTTCCCCTCAGCGTCCGATCTGTTCGCACAGTCCACAGCCGCTCCGGCCGGAGAGCCCGATCCCACGCAACTCGATTCCTGGATCGCCGTTGCCTCAGACGGGACCGTGACCGTTTTCACCAGCAAGGTCGAGCTCGGTACCGGTATCGAAACCGCGCTCGCTCAGATTGCCGCCGAGGAGTTGGATGTTTCTTGGAGAAAGATCAAAGTCGACATGGGTGACACTTCGAAGACCATTGACCAGGCAACGACGTCCGGCAGCCGCACCATCGAGCGCGCCGGCCCGCAGATTCGCCAGGCGGCCGCAGCAGCGCGCAAAGAACTCTTACGCCTCGCATCGGAAAAGCTCGGTGCTCCCGTCGAGAAGCTCACCGTTCGAGACGGCGTGGTCAGCGTCGCCGGCATTCCATCCAAACAGGTATCCTACGCGCAGTTGATCGGCGGCAAACGCTTTAACGTGACGATCCAAGCCGAAGGCAAAGCCGGTGAACTCAAGTTAGCTCAGGACGTTAAGGCCAAGGACCCCAAACAATACAAAACGGTCGGGAGCCCTGTGCAGCGTTTTGATTTGCCGCCCAAGGTTACGGGTGAAGCAGTGTACGTCCACGACGTGCGCGTTCCGGGCATGCTGCATGGCCGTGTGGTTCGGCCGCCGGTGATCAATACCGCTCCCGCTAGCATCGACGAAGAGTCGGTGAAAAATATTTCCGGCTTTGTCAAAGTCGTTCGTCAAGGAAGCTTCGTCGGTGTCGTCGCGAAAACCCAGTGGGCCGCGATCCAGGCGGCGCAAGCGCTAAAAGTTAATTGGTCCAAGCCGGCGACCAAGCTTCCCGCCAATGTCGATGAGCTCTATGCCTACCTGAAAAACACGAAGAGCTTCACCACACTAAAAGCTGCCGACAAAGGTGACCCCAACACTGGACTTGCCAAAGCAAAGAAACAATACGAGGCGACCTTTCGCTGGCCCTTTCAGATGCACGGCATGATTGGACCATCATGCGCAGTTGCCGATGTGCGCGGCGAACAGGCGACCATTTGGTCGGGATGCCAAGGCCCCTTTCGAACCCGCGCCTCCATTGCGACGCTACTGAATATCCCGGAAAAAAACGTCCGGATTATCTACCACGAAGCCTCGGGTTCCTATGGCCGGATGAGCAACGATGACAGCGCGGAGGATGCTGCCCTGCTTTCGAGAGCGGTGAGGGCGCCCGTGCGGGTGCAATGGTCGCGCCAGGACGAGCACGGCTGGGAACCCAAAGGCCCGGCGCAGTTACAGACATTGAAGGCCGGCGTCGATGACGCAGGTAAAATCATCGCCTGGGAATTCACCGACTACAGCCTTCCTTGGACGGTCTCTTCGATTACAACCCTTCTGGCGTCGGAGCAGGTCGGCATTAAGTCAAAGACCCCGGGTTCGGGCAACGGAAACCAAGGCGGCGGGGAAATCTATAACTTCGAAAATTCGAAGGTCTTTGCGGAGGAGATTCCATGGATGCAACCCGAGCCCATTCCACTTCGGACAAGCAACCTGCGCGCTCCCGGCCAGCTGTCGCGCGTTTTCGCCAGCGAATCGCTTTTGAATGAGATCGCGGCGGATCTCGGTGTCGATCCCGTTGAATTCCGCCTGCGTTACTTGACTAGCGATCAGCGCGGCACGGAGGTCCTGAAAACCGTGGCTGAAAAGACCCGATGGCAAAAGCGTCCCGCGCCGGCGTTGAATTCAAATGCAACGACCGCGAGCGGCAGAGGAGTTGCCATGACGCGACGCTCCAATGGATACGCTGCCGCCGTAGCAGATGTGGAAGTCAACAAGTCCACCGGCAACGTGACCGTCAAACGCATCACTTGCGCGCACGATTGCGGTCTCATTGTTAACCCTGACGGCGTCAAAAACCAGGTTGAGGGAAACATTGTCCAGGGAGTCAGTCGCGCGCTAGTTGAAGAAGTGACGTTTGACGGCAATGGAGTGACGAGTCTCGATTGGAAAGATTACCCGATTTTGAAATTCTCCGACATACCGGAGCTCGACATAGTCTTGATCAATCGTCAGGACGTGGCCCCGCTTGGCGCCGGCGAGCTGGCGACCGTTCCGATAACGGCGGCCATTGCCAGCGCCATCTTCGACGCGACCGGTATTCGACTGCGCGAAGTGCCTTTCACACCGAAACGCGTTCTGGCGGCACTCCAGCAGGTGAGCCGGCCCGCATAGTAGGGGCAACCCTCTGTGGTTGCCCTGTGTGGTTGCCCTGTGCGATTACGTCGCCCCGACAAGTTTCCCGGCACTGCCAGCGACAGAATCGGGGTACGATCTTGACTTTTGCAAGCGGCTCAATCTAAATCTACTTAGGCTTACGTCTTTAATTGTCTGGCTCCAACAAGACATCTCCCACTACTGACCCGAAGGAGGCGACGATGGCGCGAATCCCACTCAAGGTGAATGGCAAGAGTCGGATCGTCGACGTGAATCCTGAAACCCCGCTGCTTTACGTCTTACGTAACGACCTTGAATTGAACGGTCCGAAATTCGGCTGCGGGCTGGCCCAGTGCGGCTCCTGCACGGTCATCATGGACGGGAAGGCGATCCGCTCCTGTGTCACGGAAGTGAAGGCCGCGGCCAATCGGCCGGTGACAACTCTCGAAGGTCTGGGAACGACGAAAAAACTCCATCCGTTGCAAAAGGCGTTTATCGAGGAACAGGCCGGGCAATGCTGCTACTGCATCAGTGGCATAATCATGAGCGCCAAGGTGCTGCTCGATAACAATCCAAACCCGACGGTGGCCGATATTAAAGAGGCCTTGACGGCGAACCTTTGCCGCTGCGGCAGCCATCTGCGCATCGTGCGCGCGATCCAACGCGCGGCGCGCCAGCAAAGAGTTTAATAAGGAGGAGCCATGCGCGATACAAACTTCACCCGCAGACAATTTCTCAAAGGCACCGGCGCGCTGGTCGTAAGCTTCAACCTGTTTCCCTCGGCATCATCGCTTTTTGCCCAAACGGCAGATAAAGCGGGCGGAGAGCCGGATCCAACGCAGCTCGATTCCTGGCTCGCCGTCGGCAAAGACGGCACGGTTACGGTCTTTAGCGGCAAGGTCGACTTGGGAACCGGCGTCGAAACCGCGCTGGCACAAATCGTCGCCGAGGAGCTCGACGTCCCATTCAATCGGATTAAAATGGCCAGTCTGGACACTTCGAAGGTGATCGATCAGGGCATCACGGCCGGCAGTAGAACCGTTGAAAGAGGAGGACCGCAACTGAGGCAGGCTGCTGCCGTGGCACGCCAAGAGCTGCTCAAACTCGCCGCGGCGCGTCTCGGCTCGCCTGCGGAGCAGTTGACCGTGAAGGACGGTATCGTGAGCGTCATAGGCAATCCTGCGAAGAAAGTCTCCTACGGCCAGCTCATCGGCGGGAAGCAATTCAACGTAAAAATCACGGCGACCGGAACTGGTTGGGATATGAAAGTCGCTCCGGAGGCCCAAGCCAAGAATTTCAAAGACTACAAGCTCGTCGGGACCTCGGTCTCCCGCGTCGAGCTTCCGCCAAAGCTTACCGGGGAGTTCGTTTACGCGCATGATGTCCGCATCCCAGGAATGTTGCACGGGCGCGTGGTCCGGCCGCCGACGATCACATCGAAGCCGGCCAATATCGACGAAAACTCAATCAAGGATATCCCCGGCATTGTCAAAGTCGTGCAGGAGGGAAGCTTTGTCGGCGTCGTGGCCAGGAGCGAGTGGGCTGCCATCAACGCGGCCAAGGCGCTCAAAGTCACCTGGTCTCAACCCTCGACCAAAATGCCGGCGAGTTCGGAAGAAGTTTTTTCGATTTTGAAAGACACCAAGAGCTTGCGCGATCAGGTGCCCGTCAACAAGGGCAATCCGGAATCGGCGCTGGCCCAAGCAAGCAAGAAATATGAAGCGACTTATCACTGGCCATTCCAACTCCACGGCATGATCGGCCCGTCCTGCGCGGTCGCGGATGTCGGCAAGGACAGCGCGACAATCTATACCGGCACCCAAGGTTCTTTCGACACGCGCAAGGCCGTTGCCGAGATGCTCGGGTTTCCCGAAAAAAATGTTCGAGTGCTCTACAGAGAGGCCTCTGGTAGTTACGGGCGGATGGGCGCCGACGATGTGTCGGAAGACGCCGCGTTGCTTTCGCGCGCGGTCGGCAAGCCGGTCCGTGTTCAATGGATGCGAGATGACGAACATGGCTGGGAGCCCAAAGGTCCGGCGCAGCTGGAACTAGTCCGTGCCGGCGTCGACGCACAAGGCAAGATCATCGCCTGGGACTTCTCCGATCGAAGTTTCCCTCTGACCGCTGCTTCGGGCCGAGGATTGCGCCTGCTCGCTTCGCGTCAGATCGGTATGAAACCCACCGCCGACGGTAATTCCAACGGTACCCAGGGCGGCGGCGAGATCTATGCTTTCGAAAACCAAAAGTGCGCAGCGCCGCTTATCCCATGGGTGCAAGCGGACGAGACTCCGCTGCGGACCGGTTATTTGCGCGCGCCCGGCGACATGGCCCGCTGCTTTGCCAGCGAGTCGTTCATGGACGAGATCGCGTCGGACCTGCGTGTCGATCCGGTGCAGTTTCGGTTCCGTTATTTAGCCGAAAACAAGCGCGTCGCCGATGCGCTTATCGCCGTGACGAAAAAAGCGAGTTGGCAAGAGCGGCCTTCGCCCGCGCCGGCCTCGGATGGATCAAAGAAGGCCACGGGCAGAGGCGTTGCGCTTTCCAATCGAGCCGGCACGATCTGCGGCGCGGTAGCGGAAGTCGAAGTGGACAAGTCCAGCGGCAATGTCACAGTCAAGCGATTCACCCTCTCGCACGACTGTGGGCTCATCATCAACCCGGACGGCCTCAAGAACCAAATCGAAGGGAATATTATACAGAGCGTGAGCCGTGCGCTGCTTGAGGAAGTAAAGTTCGACGCAACCGGCATTAAGACGCTCGATTGGACCAGCTACCCGATTATTAAATTTCCGGATATTCCGGAGGTCGAGGTCGTTTTGATCAACCGTCCGGAGATGCCGGCTCTCGGCGGCGGAGAACCGTCGAGCGCTCCTGTCGGGGCGGCCATCGCCAACGCGATCTTCGACGCGACCGGAGTACGCCTACGCGAAGCGCCGTTTACGCCGCAGCGGATTCTGGCCGGATTGCAACAGAAAAATCGACCTGCGTAATTGCCAAAGCGAGTCGTGTTCGTGGTTCGTGCTCGTCTTCATGAGGTCACGTTACCTCCTACAGGTAGCCCTTCTCCCTATAATATCGCTCCGCGCCCGGATGGAGCGGAAAATCCAATGGCCCTGGCTCCGTGCTCGTGCATAAACATTTCATCGATGGAGTTTCCGCCGCGTCATAGGGTATCTCTTCGCGGATACGATCCAGCACGCCGGCGATGTGATAGGCCAGATCGTCGGGAAATTTCTCCTGCACCACGATCGGCCAGCCGCTGAAATCGACGACCGTGGTCGGATCATTGATGCCAGCGATCCTGCCATGATCGAGCCGCGCCCTCTGGAAACCGTAATTTTCGAGCTTCGTTAGAACCTTCTCGGAATAGGACAAAAAGATCATGCCATTTTGCACGGCCACGTCGCCCCAGGAATCCATGCCTTCATCGATGACTATGTGGAGGTCGCCCGAAATGATGCCTTCGCGCCGGTGCGGATTGCTCGGTCGCGCGACTTCATCCACCGTCCCGCCCCATTCAATGAAGTCTTGCTGCGAAATCCCATGCGCTTTTAGCAGCGCTTTGATGGCGAAGTCCACGCAATCGTTGGCCGCAATGGACACGTTCATCTTCGGCCGCTTCGCGATCAATTCTTCCATCGTGCGCACCGCGAGCTTGGGTGAAACCGCGATGACGAGACGATCCCACGAGGGAAACACCGCCAGGGCGCGCAGCGGATAACTACGACGAAACGGTCCTTTGCCGCGAACCGCCATCGAAGGGATGATCGAGGGATTGAGCCAGACGAGATCCAACTTTCCCGTTCCCACCAGTTTTGCCCCTTGCACACCGCTGCACCATGCCGGACTGACGCCGATGGTGAACGGATAAGGCGGACCCGATGTCGCCGAGCCGCCCGGCAACTCCACCATCAAGCGAATCGCGCTGGTCAGCATCGTCGGCACGTCTTCATACAGTCCGGCCAGAATTTTGGTCGCGACCCGCGCCCGCATCAAGCTGGCGCTCATGGGTTTCACGCTGCGATCATCGTAGCTCACTGCAGTTTCTCCTCTTCACAACATCGAAGTGACATAGCGCTAAGCTGAAAACTCTTTTGTGTCAACACCAGCGATAATCTTTTTTGGATCAATCGCTACTCTCAAAAACCCGGCCCGCACGGCTCCGCGGTGTCATCTGCTCATACGCAGACTCTCCATTCTCGGCTCTTACAATCCGTATGCCTTATCCAGGATGCAACGGGAAAACTGGAGCATTGTTTAGCTATTGCGCCGTAAAAACCTGAACACAGATCCCTGTTGCATCGAGCAGCCGATCAGAAACAATGAAGCACGGTCAGGAGAATCCAGTCCGGGCTCTTTCGCACTTAAAATTTTAGTTCCCGTAGAGGGACCACGATGCTATGCCCTTTTAGTTTTTTCACCATCACCTCATCGGCAGTGATGAGCGGATGTCCCACTTGCTCAGCGAGGCCTACATAGAGGGCATCGTAGATCGTAATCTTATATCCCCAAGAGATTGCGTTGGCCTTGCGCAATAGAACAACATCATTCGCCTTAATTTCGAGATGTAAATCTTCGAGTGTTTCTAAAGCCATCTCCCCGTCTTCTTCGTCGGCCTTTGGACTAAACCTGACGGCGTTGAGAACTTCTAGGAGAGCAAGCTGTGGTATGAAAAGCGTTGACCGACGAGAGATATGAAGATCCCGCAATGCTAAGGCGCGGTCGCGGTCTGCTTCTTTTTCATGGAGAAACCATTTCACCAAAACGGACGCGTCAATTACGTATCCGGCGTGATGCGCAGAAGTCACGACTTGCCCTTCAGGTTAGTGTCACGAAATTTCCGGATCGTTGCCTGGGGGTCCCATTTCCCCAACTTCTTCGCCAAGGCATCCATCTTACGGGAAGCCTCCTCCATTTTTTTCCGTTTTTCTTCCTCCTCCCGCCCACGGCGCTTAGCTTCGATATACTTCTCTAAGGCAGTCTGAATGAGGGCGCTGCGGTTGGTTCCTTCCTCTTTTGCCTCATCGTTGATTTCATCAAGCAATTCGTCCTTTAAGAAAACGTTCACGCGAGCCATGACATACCTCCAATGGGACCATTAGAGCATACTGATAGTGTGTTGTCAAGTGTGTACTACTTACAGAGTAGCTGATCTTTATGAATTATCAATGATTTCGATAACCTGACGAAACAACTTGGACTAAAACTACAGATCCGGCCGACGGGTCGCCTCACGCTCCCATTCAAAAAATCCGCAGCCGCAAGTAATCCATTTTCGAAAGGTTGTATTTGCCTATCATCGCGTATATAGCCAGAGAAAATCCTCTGAGGTGGAATCCCATGCAACTCCCGCCTATCGCCACGACGACCATTGGCAGTTTCCCACGCCCAAGTTGGCTCGCAACGACAGAGCGTAGTCGAGTAATCTTCCGGCTGGAAGGCGGCGCGCTCAAAGAGGCGCAGGACGACGCCACGAGCCTCAATATGCAAACTCAAGAGCAGATCGGCCTCGACTTATTGACCGACGGCGAGCAGCGTCGGACCGGTTTTATCGATCATATCCTGGCGGCTTTTAACGGCATCGACCTGAATCAGCAAGCCTTAAAAAAGATTTACCGCCGGCGCGAGCAGGATCGCCTTGTGCCGCGCATCGTCGGCAAAGTAAAGCGGCGCGGCCCGGCCATCGTCGATGATTTACGTTTCGCCAAAGCTCAAACCAAAAAGCCAGTAAAGATGGCCGTGCCCGGACCGATGACAGTGATCGACAGCACTCTGGACGAAACCCACACCGATGAGCCGGCTCTAGCTATGGATATCGCCGCCGCCCTCAATGCGGAGTTGCTCGAACTTCAAGCAGCCGGCTGCGATGTTTTGCAGATCGACGAGCCCGCGATGACGCGTTACCACGAAAAAGTTTTCGCCTACGGCGCGCGCGCTCTCGACCGTTGCCTTGAGGGCATCCAGACTCCAAGTTTCGTTCATCTCTGCTACGGCTATCCCGGCGGGCTTAGCCAACAGCATCAATACGAATATCCGGAATTACTTACGGAGCTGATGAAGACGCGCATCGGCGGCTTCGCCGTGGAATTTGCCCGCAGCAACTACGATCCCGCGGTGCTGGGCATCTGCGAGGGCCGACTCATTATGTTCGGCTGCGTCGACCCGGGCGATACTCCGGTGCCACCTTTGGCAGGCGTTGTCGAGCGCGTGCGTTCGGCGCTGAGTTATATCGAGCCGAATAATCTGCTGCTCGCCCCGGACTGCGGCTTGATGACCATCAGCCGCGAGCTTGCAAACACCAAGGCCCACTTGCTTGTCGACGTCGCGAAGGAAGTGCGAAAAACGCTGTAGATTCTCCGTCCACGTTGCGACGAGTTCAGTGAGAACAGAAGGTGCGGCGAAAAGCAAAAAAGACAAAATCTCCAGCACGTCCCCCACTCTGCCCCGAATGCGGTGGCAATAAAGTTATTCCAGTCGTGCACGGCCCCATCACTCCATCACTCCAACACTCCATTAAAAAGGGCCAAGCCGTTCTCGCCGATCGCGAGGAATGGGAAGGCATGACCGAGTGGTACTGCAAGAGCTGCGGCTGCGACTGGAGCGGCGAGTGGCGGAGATTCAAAAAACCGCGAGAAGCGTCCTCGTCATAAGCCAGGAGCATTCGATCTTCGGTCAGGCGGAGCTGCTTATCGCGCTGCGAAATTAAGCGGGCCCTAGCACATCCCGGATCAGGTCGACGCGACTTTCTTCAGAATGCCGTCCATCCAAGGTCAGCTTCCGGGTCACGCGGCCGTTATCAAGGACAACGAGATCCTCGGCGAAGAGCTCGACGTCGGCGGGGTCATGGGTGATGATGACCATCGGCACACCGAATCCTTTCTGAATTCCGAGTAGCTCGCGGCGAGTTCTATCCCGCAGCAACGGATCGAGCGCCGCGAAGGGTTCATCGAGCAGCAAGATGTCTGGTTTACGGATAAGCGCTCGGGCGAGCGCCACACGTTGCCGTTGACCACCGGAAAGTTGCCGCGGATAGCTGCCGCCGAGGTCCGACAATTCGAACTTCGCAAGAAAATCCCGGACCTGATCATGTAATGCCTTTCCATTTCTGGCCCACAAAGACTTTTCAATCGCGAAACCAACGTTCTGGGCCACGTTGAGATGAGGAAATAGCGCGTAATCCTGAAAAACATATCCGATATTGCGCTTCCGCGCCGGCAGGTTGACGTGTGCATCCGAGTCGAATAGCGCGCGTCCATTCAGCACGATCCGTCCCTGATCTGCCGCCATCAATCCTGCGATCATTTGAATCGTGACGCTTTTGCCGGCGCCCGACTGACCGAAAATGACGATGAGATTTTTCTCTGACTGAAATCTTACGTCGAGTTCGAAAACGCGCTCTTGGGCTTTTAAAGTCTTGCGGATCTCTAAATCGAGCTTCATAGGATGCTTGCTGAGAAGAAGCCTAGAACTTTCGCTGCAGCAAATTTTCGGAGGCGATCAGCACGATAATGCAGACGACAGAGCTCAACAGCACCAGGAAATTCGCCAGCTCGTCCCGTCCAGCTTGGACGGCCTCGTAGATGGCGATGGAAACCGTTTGGGTTTTGCCGGGTATGCTTCCGGCGATCATTAGAGTGGCGCCGAATTCTCCCATGGCCCTGGCGAAAGCGAGCATCGTACCCGCCAAAATGCCGCGCCAGGCCAGCGGTAGAGTCACCCTGAAAAACACCTTCGCCTCATTGGAACCCAGCACGCGCGCGGCACTCTCCAGGTGATGATCGACGCTTTCCAAAGCCGCCCGCGCAGCCTTGAAGACTAACGGAAAGGCGACCAAGGCGGATGCGATAACCGCGCCTTGCCAGGTGAAAATTAATCGAATCCCGAAAGTCTTTTCCAGCCACTCTCCAATCCAACCCCTTCTTCCGATGACGACCAGCAGATAATACCCCAAGACAGTGGGCGGCATGACCATGGGAAGCGTCAAAACCGCGTCCAGTATTTGACTGCCGCGGAAACGAAAGCGGCCAAACAGATACGCCCAGCTCACGCCGAAAACTAAGACGACCAGCGTTGCCGCCGTCGCAACCTTCAAGGTCAGCATGAGAGGTACGAGCGCGTTACTCACGAGAGATGTCCATGCCGACCGTCATGGTTTGGTAAACCCGAATCTCTGAAGAATTTTTTGGCCGACCTCGGACTTTACAAAACCGAGAAATTCCCGAGCCAATTGCGGTGTCCTGCTCGCTCTGGTGATGGCAATCGGATATAGAACCGGCTCCGGTGTCGGCACCTCGAACGCGACTTTGACCTTGTCTTTCACGATGGCCGCGTCCGTCGAGTAAACGAAACCCGCATCCACCTCTCCTCTTGCCACGTAATCCAAATTCTGTCGAACATTCTGAGTGTAAATGAATTTTCCTTGCAAACCCTCCCAAAGCCTGGCTTCGTCGAGAGCGCGCTTGGCGTAACGACCCGCGGGAACGGTGGCCGGCTGGCCGACGGCGATGCGTGCGACTTCCTTCGTCTTCAGGTCATGGATCGATTTCAATACGATTTTCGAGTCATTCGGTACCACCAGTACGAGCCGGTTCGCCGCGAAGTTGAATCGCGTGGCGCGATCGATGACATTTTCCTGAACGGCTCTATCCATGGATTCTTGATCCGCCGAAGCAAAGACGTCGACGGGCGCCCCTTGGATAATTTGTTTAACTAACACATCGGAAGCGGCAAAGTTAAAAATCACTTTCGTCCCGCTTTGGGATCGCTCAAACTGGCCGCCGATCTCTTGGAACGCGTTGGTAAGGCTTGCCGCGGCCGATACGAGTAATTCCGCGGCAGAGGCGGGGTGACAAACCGTCAAAATCATGAGCACCGCCCCGATGACTCTCAGCATCATCTTGGTCTTCTCCTTCCAGCTTTTTTATATCATGCTTCGCATCATGATCCACTGGATCAAGTTGTCTCCCACACTCACTGGTCTTCTGTCTCCTAAGTTCATTGAAACCTCTCCGAGACAAATCTGCTTGACTGCGAGCAATAGCTGAGAGAGATTTGCACGATCGGTGACTTTCGAGGGAAGTGCTGAAAATCTGTGTGGCACAAGTCCCTTGACCTGTACAAAGCCAGAGGTGAACATGAAACGAATCATTTTATTCACAGCGTTGGCCATCTAGTTCATCTTTTTAATACAGGGCAAGCTTCTTGCCGGCGAAGCCAAGGCTCCTTGGCAACAGGAATGGGACAATACATTGGAAGCCGCCAAGAAGGACGGCAAGCTCGTCGCCGGCAGTCGCAGAATCTTTGCCGAGGAGGTTTTTAGGTAGCGATGGACAATCTAACTCGCCAGATCGCAAATTTCGCTTCTCACGTTTCCTACGAGACGCTTCCGGACGAAGTCGTCACGGCCGCGACACAATATTTGATCGACAGCCTGGCTTGCGCGATTGCCGCCCGCGATTGCGAGCCCGCTGGCATGGGTCTTCGGCTTGCGCGCGGCGCCGTGCCGGAGCGTTATCCGGGTCGGATCTTGCTCCATGGAGAAAGATCGACCGCCGAGTCGGCGGCTTTCGTCAATACCGCGATGATTCGGAACCTGGATTTCAATGACCAGTATCCCGGCGGTCATCCCAGTGATTGCCTGGGCGCCTTCCTGGCCATTGCCGAGGCGGCTGGGACTGACGGGCGCCGGCTACTGTCCAGCATCGTCGTAGCCTACGAACTGTTTGTCCGTATCAGCGACGCCACGGGTCTCAGATACAAAGGGTGGGATCAGGGATTTGCGATCGGTGTTTGCACGGCCGCGGGCGTCGGACATCTTCTGCGCCTGCCCCCGGAAAAGATCGGCGAAGCCGTCGCCATCACGACGGTGGCGAACGTTCCGCTGCGCAACACGCGCGCGGGCGAGCTTTCTCTCTGGAAAGGTGTCGCCACCTCCTTCGCCACTCGGAATGGTCTATTCGCCGCCTTACTGGCGGCGGAGGGAATGGTGGGACCCGATCGCCCCTTCGAAGGCAAGCATGGCTTGTGGCACCTGATCACCGGTCCATTCGAATTGGAGCCGCTGCCTACCGAAAAAGGCCCATTTCGTTCTCCCGACGTGCAGCTCAAGTACTGGCCGGTGGAATACAACGCCCAGCTGCCGGTCTGGGCAGCGCTCGAGCTACGATCGAAAGTGGATTGGCGTGAGCTGGTCGATATCGATATCGGCACCTATACCTTCGCCTTCACCGAGATCGGCAGCGAGCCCGAGAAGTGGGATCCCAGGACCCGGGAGACCGCGGATCACAGCTTGCCTTACATCTTTGCGAGAACTCTCGTTGACGGCACGATGACAATCGCCGCCTTTGAGGAAGCGGCCTACCGGGAGCCTGCCTTGCGTCCACTCATGGCAAAGATCCGAGTCCGGCGCGATGACGAGGTGGAGGCGATCTATCCGAAGGTTGTTTCCATGAAAGTGAAGGCGACGACAACGAACGGAAACACAATCAGTATTTTTCCGCGCGACCCGTTGGGCCACACGAATAACCCGATGAAGCACGAAGATATTACCTCCAAGTTTCGCCAATGCGCCGAATCGGTGCTTGGAAAAACGCGTACAGCCGTGGCTTTGGAGAGTTGGTGGAATATAAAGGACGCTTCGGCTACCGGGCTTGCCGATGCGTTGGCGCTGTTGGACCTAAAGTAATCCAAGTCAGTCGGAGATTGACTATACCGGGATTCACCTGGCCATTTCGGGGTGGATCCAGCGGCGGGCGATCCGCAATGGGTCTAAGACTTCCCGCCCACCGGTTGGCACCGTATGGACGCGCCCTCTTCGGACACCATCCTTGTCGTACAGTGGAAAGTTTGTCCCTCCGGCGTTCTGACGGCCGACGAGAAAGAACCTTGATCAATGACCACATAGGGGCCCACCTTGGTGGAGGGAGCCGCCGTGGGGCTGGTATTCGTTTGCGATGAAAATGCATCGATCGCCAACTCCAAAAGACCGATGGTGGCGACGGTTTCGATGGTTTTCGACGTATCCTGCACATTGAGCTGGCTATTCATCAACTGTCCCTTGGTCAGTCTAGTCAATCCATCGATCTGTTCGTTGACTTGTACCAGCTCTTCCTGAATTTCCTTTGCACGCTCCGCTCTCAAGCCACCTTCGCGCTGAGCAATTAAAAACTCCCGCCGTCTCAGGTCGAGATCAACCAACCGATTAAACTCTCGAGACGCTCCAACAGTAACAACGTAGGTCGTCTTGATCGATTCTGCCAGTCTTTGCCGCTCCGGCCAGCGCTCCGGTTTGGCTTCGAGCGTTCTCATCTCCTCGCGATAGTTAGTGAGGCCGGCCCATAATGTGGTGCCAGGATTCCCCGCAGAACTACAGCCGGTCAGCACGACAACAGACAAGATCAGCGTTTGGCGTATCTTCATCGCCGGCTAGAATAACATGTTTCCGAAAATTGTAGAAGTGTTTTTTTTGGATCTCAAAGCACCTAGCCCGCATTATTCATGGTCAGAGGAAAAACTACGACACTGTATCGATCGAGGGATGAGCCTGGGGGAGTGAAGGCACAGGCCTGCCCTGAGCCGGGTCGAAGCGGACGAACAGCTTCAATGCCGTTTTTGGTGCTTGGCTCGGCGTTGGCATTTTTTCCCAGGCATTCGCTCCAGTAACTCAGTTTGCAGGCCGCTCCAAGGCACAGGCTCATTGCCTTCGCTCTGGAGGGCTCGCCCCTCGATCGCTGTCACGAGTGCATAATCCAGGCTAGGTATCAAACGTTGAACCAATGATCCTTGGAATATTCTCGGCGTAAGAGTATGTTTGCGTCGCTTCCTCCTGGATTATAGGGCTAGCGGCAATGGCTATGCAGGCGGTTAAAAACCGATTGGTCCATTCGCGGCTTCTTTTGTTTTGTGCGCTTGTCATATTTGATTCTACGCCCTCTTCTCTCGCCGCGAGCAGGGAGTTGTTGATCGAAGGCGCAAAGAAAGAAGCTGAGCTGATCCTCTATGCCTCGATGAATCTCGAAGAAGCCAAGACGATGATCTCGCGTTTTGAGCAAAAGTACCCGTTTGTGAAAGTTAAGCTCAACCGAACCGACAGCGAAAAGCTTCTTACCAAGATCCTTGTGGAGGCGAGAGCAAAAAAATCCTTTGCCGATGCCATCCAGACTCTGGGCTTCGCGATGCATATGCTCAAGAAGAGTCAGCAGTTGGGTCATTATCTTTCGTCAGAAAATGGCTACTACTCCAAAGAATTCAAAGAAGAGGGTTACTGGACCACGGTTTATACCAACCCGTATGTCGTGGCTTACAATTCCCGGCTAGTCGGCAAAGAAAATCTGCCGCGCAAGTACGAGGATCTTCTGCAACCCATGTGGCAAGGGAAAATGATGATGGAGGCGACCAAGGTGGATTGGTTCGGCGGAGTTCTGCAACTCATGGGCAGGGAGAAGGGATTGAAGTACATGAGGGAGTTGGCAAAGCAGAATATTATGAACCGCATCGGTCACGACTTAATCGCCCAGTTGGTGGCTGCCGGAGAGGCATCTTTGGATATCGACATTCCAGCTCCTTCCGTGGATCGCGTGCGGAAGAGGGGCGCC
Organism: Deltaproteobacteria bacterium; assembly: GCA_005879605.1. Lineage (GTDB taxonomy): Bacteria > Desulfobacterota > Binatia > UBA9968 > UBA9968 > DP-1. The sequence goes on along the minus strand of VBKE01000001.1, from coordinate 84,472 downwards.
CCTATCGACTGGGTGGCTTTTCCACCTGCGCCCGCTTCCCTAATAGGGATCGGTATCTCGTCTCAGCCGATCCACCCGAATGCAGCGCGGCTCTATGTGGATTTTGTTTTGTCGTTGGAAGGACAGAAAACTCTGGCGGACTTGGGGCGGTATCTTGCGCGCTTGGAGTTCATGCAGGAACAGATGGCGAAGGCCAAAGGACTCCAGATGATTCCAGTAAACCCTGAACTCGGCGAAAACATCACTGAGTATTCGAAGCTGATGCGGGAAATTTTCGGCCAGTAGGGAACGGCGCGACCGTTCCCTACTGCCGATAACGGAGGAACAAGCATGCGCATCATGATCTTGAATCACCAGTCTAAACGTGAAGGAAGCGCGGAGTACGAGGCGCGCGTGGCAGCACTGCTCCAGAGTTATGCTTCGCCAGGCACGACCATAGAGGTTCACTATCCTGAAGATCTAGGCGGCAGTGAGGTGACGAGCCACCTGCGCAAGAGCCAGGCGCTGGCGGGTCTTCACCATGCCTTGGAAACTCCCGCTTTGGTCAAGAAGATTATCGAAGCGGAGCGGTTGGGCTTCGATGCCGTCGTGCAGAGCAATACGTTCGATCCGGGCGTGGAGGTTGCGCGCTGCGCCGTGCGCATTCCGGTCGTCGGAGTCCTGCGCGCCTCTTGCCACTTTGCCGCAACGCTCTGTGATCGTTTCGGCCTCATCGCCCCTTTGGATAGTCATGCAGTCTATGCACGGCGCATTATCGAGAACTATCGTATGGGCCGATTCATCTCGGGGATTAAAGCCATCAATACCTACGAGACAGGCGATCTGTCTGCCTACCACGACCTGCTCGTCGAGCGCATGCTCGCGGTGGGAAAGGAGTTGATTGCGGAAGGCGCTCACGCGCTGATTCCTTTGGGCGGGCGTCTCGTCCCCTATGTAGTTTCGCCGCTAGAATTGGAGGCGGAACTCAAGGTGCCGGTCATCAATACCAAGCTGGTCGGCATTCGTCATGCAGAGACTTTGGTGAATGGCAAAACCAGCCACAGCATCAAGAGTTACCCGTGGTCCGAAGGTCTGGCGCCGGAGAATATTTCCCGGCGCGCAGTTGAGTAGGAATGAATTCTTTCGCAATCTCCCAATCGTTCCAGGTCGTCGACTAGACCGCGACTCTCCGAGCTTCAATCCTAATTGGCTTGACTCCTGGCCCCGCCTGAAGGAGAATCCGGACAAGGTCAAGTACATGCGATCGGAAAAATTTCCACGGAGTTCAACATGATCACAGCCAACGACCTCAAAGGCGTTATGGCGATGATGCCGGCGTTTACCACGAAGGACGGCGACCGGCCGGACGCGGAGGACACGGTGGATACCGCCGAGCTGACACGCGCCGTGGATCAAATCATCCGCGACGGCGGCGCTGACGTAATCACGACCACCGGAAGCTTCGGCGAATTTCATACTCTGCTCTGGGAAGAGCATAAAAAGCTGATCGAAGCGACGGTCGCCGCCGTTAAAAAGCGCGTGCCGCTATTTATCGGCTGCACGAATTTGAACCCACGCGAAGCGATGCTGCAGGCGCGATTCGCTCAACAGGCCGGCGCCGAAGGTCTATTGCTCGGTGTCCCCTTCTACTACCAAGCGACAGTCGATAACGCTGTTCAGTTCTATCACGACGTTGCGGACGCTTTTCCGAAGCTGGGCATCATGATCTACCACAATCCCACGCACCACCGCGTCACAATTCCAGTCGGCGCATTCAAGAAGATAACCCAGAAACCCAACATCGTTGGCATGAAGGACAGTCACCGCACTCCCCTTCAATTCGTTGAACTGTCGAATATCACCAAGGGCAAAATGAGCGTTTTTGTCAATCAGACCCAAGCCTTTCCCTACTTCATGCTCGGCGCCGTGGGCTGCTGGTCGTTCAACGTCTGGATGGGACCGTCGCCGGTCGTTCGCCTTCGCAATGCATGTCAAGCGCAGGACTGGGAAACGGCAAAACAAATATGTCTCGACTTGGACGGCGTGGGTAAGGTCGGCCCGAACATCAATAACCTTTCCTGGCGCGAGAACGTCTATAAGCTCTCAACCAATGAGGCGGGTTATTGCTATGCCGGTCCGCTGCGACCACCCTTCCGGATCGTTCCGCAGGAGGTTATCGACAATAGCAAGAAGATTGCCGCGTATTGGAAATCGCTGTGCGAGAAGTACCCGCTGGTGAAGGAAGCAGCACGGAAGACGGCGTAGGGTACTCGGTCAAGGTTCCAGAGCCTGCCCTGAGCATTTCGAAGGGTTCAAAAGTTCAAGGTTAGTCGAAACCTCTCAGTATCGCGCCGAGAGGTTTCGACGTTTTTGATCTAGCGGCATGGATAAGCGATCCCCGGTAGTAAATCGGTTTGAATGCAAAAGGAAGTCAGCACGGGGGAAAGATTCCTCGCTGCGCTCGGAATGACAAATAGTCCGTCTGTCATCTCGAATGAAGAGAGGGATCTTGAGCAAACCTACCCGCTATCAATATCCGGCCTTCTGGACGTTTCGGCAATTTCAGTATAAAGAAACCATTAAAGCGAAACGTAATCCCGAGCCCAATTTCTAGGGAGAAACCATGAGCACAGCGACGCAGCACAAGATCATCGACGGCGACGGTCATGTGATGGAAGACATAGCGACGATCTGGAAGTACATGCCGGAGGAGTACGTCGGTAAAAGCTTTTCCGACGCGCGGGGAAGGAGCCCGTTTCCTCCCATCGACCATCTCCACACGGCCAATCGCCACTTCACCCCGAAGGGCGCGTTCGCCAACGTCGGCCGCGAAGGCTGGGAAGTGTTTCTCGAAGAAGTCGGCATCGGCACCACGGTGCTTTACACGAGCGCCGGTCTGGCCTTCGGCAAGATCGTCAGCCGCGACTGGGCCATCGAGCTGGCGCGCGCTTACAACAATTGGATATACGACACCTATTTATCGAAGAGCAGCCGGTTCAAAGCGATGGGCTTGATCCCGCTGCAGGAACCCGCGGAAGCCGTGATCGAGCTTAGGCGCATTGTCCGCGATCTCGGCTTCTGTGGCGCGATGCTACCTTCCATGGGCGCGAACATGCCACATCTCGGGTCCGAGAAGTATTGGCCCATTTACGGCGAAGCCGAACGGTTAGGTTGCGCTATCGCGATTCACGGCGGCGCCCATGAGAACTTGTTGATGGATGACCTGACTCCCTACGCGCCGGTCAACGCACTCGGCCATCCGATGGGTCAGATGATTTGCTTCGCCGGCATTGTATTCAACGGGATCTTCGACAAGTTCCCCGGTCTGCGCCTCGGCTTCATGGAAGCCGGCTCGGCGTGGCTCCTCACCTGCATGGAGCGCTTCACGGGGTCGTGGGAAAGCCACGTCCAATACGATCCGCGCGGCCGATTCCTGCAACTGCGCAAGGGCGAAAAGATCATCGATTACATTCTCCGCCATATCGACGAAGGTCGCATTTTCGTCGGCTGCGAAGGGGAGGAGTTAACTATTTCCGAGGCGGTGCGGATCGCCGGCAACAAGCCTTTTGTCTTTTCCACCGACTATCCGCACGAAGTCGACGCGGAAACCTGCAAACACGAGTTGGAAGAGCTGCGCGAAAACAGCGAGCTGAGCACTGACGACAAAGAAGCGATCCTGTTCCGCAACTCGCAACGTTTTTATCAACTGACCCTCTGGGGTCACTTCGAAGAAAAAGGGGATGATACGTGATCACGCAAAAGCCTAAGATCATCGACGGCGACGGACATGTTGTAGAAGATCACGCGGCGATCGCGGCCCGAATGCCCGAAGAATACCGCGGCCGCTTCGGAGCGGCCCGAGGCCCTTATCCATCCAATGACCATCTTCACGCCGCCAATGCTCACTTTCTCCCGCCCGGCGCCTTTGCCAAAGTTGGCCGTGAAGGCTGGCTGAACTTTATGGAAGATGTCGGCCTTGCCAGCGCGGTTCTCTACCCGACGACTGGTTTGTCGTTTGGCCGTATCGTCAGCCGCGACTGGGCCATCGAGTTGGCGCGCGCGTATAATGATTGGATGTACGACGAGTACATCAGCAAGAGTGCTCGCTTTCAGGCGCTGGGTTTGATTCCCTTGCAAGAGCCCGCGGAAGCGGTGAAGGAGCTGCGCCGTATCGTCAAAGATCTTGGCTTTTGCGGCGCGATGCTGCCGAGTACGGGAGCGATGCAACAGCAGAATCAACTGGGAGATGAGCGTTACTGGCCGATCTACGACCAAGCGAATCGTCTGGGATGCGCCATCGGCATTCACGGCGGCGTTCATGACCATATGGGACTGGACGACATGAGTCCGTACGCGCCGGTGAACGCCCTCGGTCATCCGTTTGGCCAGATGGTGAACTTTGCGGGCATTCTCTTTAACGGCGTCTTCGACAAATATTCCAACGTGCGCTTTGGTTTCATGGAAGCCGGATCCGGCTGGTTCGTAAACTGCATCGAGCGCTTCGAACGCTCGTGGAACAGCCACGTGCAGCACGATCCGCGCGGCCGTTTCCTGAAACTGCGCGAAAAGGAATCGATCACGGCCTATATCAAACGCCACGTGGACGAAGGGCGAATCTTTGTCGGCGTCGAAGGCGACGAATTGACCCTTCCTTTCGCCGTGAGCGTCGTCGGCAACAAGCCTTTCATCTTCTCCTCGGACTTCCCCCACGAGGTCAACAACGATACCTGCAAGGGGGAGCTCGAAGAGCTCGAGGAAAATACCCGGCTCACTAAAGCAGACAAGGACGCCGTACGGTATCGGAACGCGGAGCGCTTTTACGGCTTACCGACGGTTTAACGCGCCATCCTTACGCGGCGGCCGGATTTTTCCTCTTCGATCGTGAACATCCGGCGCGTTCTCTCCAAGAAGAGTCTCGGGTTTCGGGTCTCGCGTCTCGGGTTTGACTCGAAACGCAAAACTCAGAACTCGAAACTGCAAACGCGTAGATGGGTTTTTTCAACAGCCTGTTCAAATTAGAAATCAACGCATCCTAGTCATGCCTGCCGAATATTTGTGGTTACTGCCCCTGGGTTTACTCATCGGTGCTTTTGGAACGCTCATCGGCGCGGGCGGCGGATTTGTTCTCGTGCCGATACTCCTGCTGGTCTACCCGAATGAAAAAACGCAACTGATCACCGGCATTTCCCTGGCCGTCGTCTTCTTCAACGCCTTGTCCGGCTCGCTAGCCTACGCCCGCATGAAGCGAGTCGACTACAAGTCGGGCATTCTTTTTTCCATCGCGACGATTCCCGGCGCCATTTTGGGAGCTCTTTCCACCGCCTACGTTCCTCGCGGTGTTTTTGATTTATTATTTGGCGTTTTGATGATTGTAGCCGCGATTTATCTTTGGACTTCAGGCGGGGAAGAATCGGCCGTGCGATCATACCGGAAGGGCGACAGCGATTCTGATCCAAGGCGACGCCGGATGCTGCGTGATCTCACTGACGCCGAGGGAGTTCGCTATCACTATGCATACAATCCCGTGACCGGTGTTTTGCTGAGCCTGGTGGTGGGCTTCATCTCGAGCCTGCTCGGTGTCGGCGGCGGTTTCATTCACGTACCCATCCTGACTCGCTTATTAGATTTCCCGGTCCATATCGCGACGGCGACCTCCCACTTTGTTCTCGCCATCATGTCTCTGACGGGAACTCTGGTACATGTGGCACAGGGGGTTTTTGTCCGTGGCATTAGGCGCACTACCATGCTGGCCATCGGTGTCTTAATCGGAGCCCAGGGCGGAGCGTGGATGTCGAACCGCATCGGTGGAAAAATGATCATTCGCGGACTCGCCGTCGCGCTCGCCTTTGTCGGCGTTCGACTGATCGTTTCCGTGCTTTAAACTGTTGGATATCTCGATTTAACTGTTTTGGACAGTGGTCTCGATGGTGAGGTAATTTTTCTGCCGAATATGACTGAATCCCAGCAAACTCTCATGGCGCCGGCTAATGGGTCTTTGTGAGTCGGCCGGTCGTCTCTACAATAGATGAGACTTTTGCAATAGCCTGCTGGTTATTTCGCGGCACAGACCATAATCTCAACCAACGTTCCGGGAGTCAGGACCGCGCCCACCGCCGCGCGCGCCGGCAAATTGGCTCGATCCACCCAGGCCATCCAGGCTTCGTTCATTTCATCTTTTAGGCGTGCGTCGGCCATGTAGACCGTCGCGCTCACGATGCGCGACTTATCCGTGCCGACTTTTGCAAGCACAGCATCGATCTTGCGCAGCACCTGTTCGGTTTGTCCTTTCATCGACAGCGATTTGTCGTCGGCCACGACACCCGAGAGATAAACCACGTTGCCGTGCACAACAGCGCTACAATTCCATTCCCTGGGATTGATTCTTTCGATGTTCATAAAAATATCGCTCCGTTCTGCTTATTCAACCAATTACCGCATCGAAGACTAACTCAAGCTGAGCCCGCCGTCGACAATCAAGGTTTGCCCCGTCACGAAATCGCCGCCGGTGATAAGACCCGTGATCGCAATCGCAATGTCTTCGGGACTGGCGATGCGCTGCAGCGGGTAACCCGCGGCTGCGTTTGCCATTACCTGTTGATACTGCGCGCCAAAATGTTCATTCATCCACGGCGTATCGGTGAATGCCGGCGCCACGCAATTGATTCGGATGTCCGGCGCTAACGCAACGGCGAGTCCCTTGGTCATGTAGATCAAAGCCGCCTTCGCGGTTCCATAGGCCAGGGAGGATATGGTGGTGGGTGCCAATATGCCTGAGATCGAGGCTACATTGACAACCATTCCGTGATGCTCGGCCAACAGCGGAGCCGCTGCGCGGGCGCAGCGGAACGCTCCTTTAAGGTTAACATCGAGGATTTCGTCCCAGATTTTGTCGGTCAACCCCTCAAGATCCGACAGCTTTACCCAGTGCGTTATTCCGGCGTTGTTGACCAGTATGTCCAACCGACCGAATTGAGCTCGCACCTTTGCCATCATCCGACGGATCTCGTTGTCGCTTCGGACGTCCGCCTGGAGCGCGGCAGCTTTGACGCCCGCGCGCTCGATGTCGGCTGCGAGTTCCTCGGCCGCTTTACCGGACTTGCGGTAATTGATTGCGATGCCGCCGATTCCGGCTCGGGCTAGATTAGAAACCACGGCGCCGCCGATTCCTCCGGCGCCCCCGGTCACCAGTGCTACCCTTCCACCAAGTTCCATAGATTCGCTTCGCTCACGATCTCAAATCCCATTGCAAATTGAGATTTGTAACTTGAAATTTTGCTTAACGACCTTTCCCTCTTAACTCAGCCGTCCTCGCTTGATCAATTATCCACTGGCCCGGAAGCTTAACTAAGTCCTCAGGATTACCCATGTATCTTACTGCGATACCGTAGTTTTTTTCCGCGGCTTCGGGAGACACATAACCCTCGATGACATCCCAGAGAACTTTCGCCGGATCGCGTTCGAAGGGATCACCGTATCCTCCGCCGCCAGGCAGATTGACGTGGACACTATCGCCCACGTTCAAGTCCAGCAATGCTTTGGGATGAGGCCGCTCACCATTGCTCAAAATCAACTCGCCAGCCGCGCCGGCCTGACCTCCCAAGAGTCCCGGCGCAGGATAGGCGGTCCGGTCCGCGATGGAGCTTACGCTCCATTTGCCTTCGCCTCGTCGCGTGAATTCGGTAAGCTGGCCCAAGCCGCCGCGCCAAGTGCCGGCTCCACCTGAGTCGGGACGGAGTTGCCGCTGTTTCAAAACGACCGGTGAAAGACTTTCGATGACTTCCGCCGGCACCCCCGCCACACCGCTCGGAAATCCCACGGCACTGAGACCGTCTTTTGCCGGGCGGGCGCCGGTACCGCCGACCTGAAACACGGTCAGAGTGAACGATGGGTTCTGCCCGCGCCAGACACTGAGCCAGATGGGATCCGCGCCCGGCGCCATCAGCCGTCCGGGCAGCGTGCCCGACAGCGCGGCGTAGATGGCGCTGGGAATAAAGTGGCCGATCACCTGCCGGCTCGCCACGGGTGCGGGATCGAGCGCATTCATGATGCTCCCCGCCGGCGCGCTCACGTGTACCGGCCGGAAACTGCCTTCGTTGTGCGGCACATCCGGGCAAATAGCGGCTTTGATCGCGAAGCTGGCGTAGGCGTGCGTGTAATTCAACACCACGTTGATGCCGCGCGTGCTCTGCGGCGACGAACCGGTGAAGTCAATAAATATCTCGTCGCCCGTGATCCGCACCGTGCACCGGATCAGAATCGGCTCTTCAAAGCCATCGCTCCAGGTTTCACTTGCCCACTCGCCGCCCGGCAACTTGCTGATTTCGCCGCGCACGGCGTTCTCCGAGCGGCGGATAATTTCTTCGGCGACGGCATCGATACTGTCCAGGCCGAATTCTTCCATCATTTCCAGCAGCGCGCGGCCGCCGGCGTCGTTGCACGCCGTTTGCGCGTAAAAATCGCCGATGACTTCATCGGGCTGCCGCACGTTGGCGCGCACGATCTGCATGAGAACCTTATTCGGCTCGCCGCGCTCGAACAATTTCATGATCGGAATGCGCAGCCCTTCCTCGAAGACCTCGCGCGCCTCGGCGGAGAGAATCCGCCCGCCGATATCCGCGCTGTGGCAGGTATTGGCGAAGAGCGCGACGAGCCCCCCGTTTTTGAAAATCGGCGTCGTGATCGTAATGTCATTGATCTGCCCGGCGGTCTGCCAGGGATCGTTGGTGATCAAGACGTCGCCCGGCGCCAGCCTGTCCGGCGGAAAGGCGGCGAGAAAATGTTTCATCGACATGGCCATCGCGTTGATATGGCCGGGCGTACCGCTGATGGACTGCGCGATCATTCGTCCCCGCGTGTCGAACATGCCGCAGGCGAGATCCTGGCTTTCGCGCACGATGGTGCTGAAGGCCGTGCGAATCAGAGCGTCCTGCTGCTCGTTGGCGACAGAGAGCAGCCGGTTCCAGATGACTTCTAAAGTAACTGGATCGACGACTTCACTTTTCATTGGTAAACTCTACGATAATATTGAATCTTTCATCCACTCGCGCTCGTCCACGCGCGCCGATGACCAGAGTCGACTCGCGCTCTTCAACGATTGCGGGGCCGTCGAACTGCAGCTCCGGCTTTAAAACATAGCGGTCATAGACAGGTATGTCGATATACTGCCCCATTTCCGGGAAGTAGGCCCGGCGGGAGCCCTTGCGCGCATCCCTACGGCCGGAAGCAGCATGAGCCAACTTCAACTTCAGCTCCGGTCGCGGGCCGCTTGCAACAACACGCCAGTTGATCACCTCCAAGGGCACATCCGGGCCTTTGCGGCCGTATAGTCCACGATACACATCCTCGAACGCGCCGGTGATTTGCGACATCTGCTGTTCGCTAAGAATTCCCTCGGGCAACGGCACTGAAACCTCGTGACCCTGCCCAACGTAACGCATGTCAGCCGTGCGCTGATAAGTGATTTCGGCCGAAGAGAGTCCCGCGTTCTCCAGCACCTTGCGCCCCTCATCCGCCATTTCATCGAGGAGCCCGTTGGCAAAATTCCAATCCAGCTCATCCAAGCGGCTGTAGCCGCTGCGGACGAAATCGAAAGCCAGCGGCGCGGCCAAGAGTCCGAAGGTCGAACCGACGCCGGCGCCGAAGGGCGAGATCAATGCGGGCAAACGTAAAATCTCCGCCACGCGATAACCATGCACCGGTCCTGCGCCGCCGAAGGCGTACATCGGCATGCGCCGCGGATCTTTGCCGCGCTCGCCGAGATGAGCGCGCGCCGCATTGGCCATGTTCTCGTTGACGATCTGGTGAATTCCCCAAGCTACCAGCTCGATCGTCATGTCGAGTCGTTCGGCGAGCCGCGCCAGCGCTTGGCGCGCGCCTTCCAGATCGAGCTGCATCTTTCCGCCGAGAAAATAGTTCGGATCGAGATAGCCGAGGATCAGATCAGCGTCGGTCACCGTGGGTTCCATGCCGCCCTGTCTATAGCAAGCCGGCCCAGGGTCTGCGCCGGAACTATCCGGTCCAACTTTGAGTAGACCGAGAGAATCGACTCGCGCGATGCTGCCGCCGCCGGCGCCGATCTCGATCATGTCGATAACGGGAATACGGACCGGCAATCCGCTCCCTTTTCTAAATCGATAGACCCGATCAACCTCTAACTCGTGGGTCTTCAAAGGCTGGCCGTCTTCGATGACACAGAGTTTGGCCGTCGTTCCGCCCATGTCGAACGATAGCAGATCGCGATGGCCGGAGAGGATGCCGGCTTGCGCTGCGGCAAGGGCGCCCGCGGCCGGACCGGATTCGAGAAGACGAACCGGAAATCGCGCTGAAGTCTCACGCGTCGCGATGCCACCGCTTGAAAGCATCACGAAAAAATTCCCGACGAATCCGATGTCGTCCAGCCGCTGCTGTAAGCGCGCGAGGTAGTCCGATACACGTTCTTGAACATAGACGTTAACAAGGGTCGTGCTGGTGCGTGGAAACTCCCGAATCTCAGCAACCACTTCCGAACTAATCGAGACCCGGATCTTCGGGGCCACTTCAGCGATGATTTCCGCGGTGCTCCACTCGTGTACCGGATTACGAAAACTGTTGAGGTAACAGACGCCGATGGCTTGGATACCTTTGTCGCGCAACTCGGAGACCAAGCGGCGGACGAAAGCTTCATCCAGCGGCTGCAGCACCGTGCCATCCGCGGCCATCCGTTCCGGAACGTCGAACCGAAGGTGGCGCGGCACCAACGGCTTTGGGAGTTCTAAATTGAGATCGTAAAGCTCGTAGCGATGCTCCCGGCCGATCTCGACGGCGTCGCGAAATCCGGCCGTGGTAAGCAACGCCGTCGGCGCCCCTTTGCGCTCGATCAGTGCGTTCGTAACCAGCGTTGTCCCGTGAATCAAGGTGCCGCGCTCCCCTGTTTTTATCGTGCCGTTCTCCAGCGCGGGTCGGAGCGCATTTTCAACAGCGACACTGGGGTCGCCCGGCGTCGTCAGAGTCTTGCCGATGATGGCCGTGCCGTGTTCACCGACCAGCAACAGGTCGGTAAACGTACCGCCGATATCAATGCCCACTCGATACATAAGGAGTCTCGGGTTCCGGGTCTCGGGTCTAGCGTTCAAACTCGGACGCAGTCTTACCGCTGCGCGAAAAGATCCAGAAGCCGCTGCGTCTGATGGGCAGCGGCGGGCCGCAAGAGCGGAATTTTGACACCGGCATCGCGGTACTGCTGAACGCGTTTTTTCACCTCTTCCGGTGTGCCGCTGGCAGTCATTCCCTCGACATAGGAGTCTGGAATCGCCTTGATGAGCCCTTCCATACCGCCCTGAGCGTGAGCTTTCTCGAAAAGCGGGATGTCTTCTTTCCTGATGTACGGTTCGCCAACCCGCATCTTCGGACCGGCGATAAAGGAAATCTGCACCGGATCGAGTTTGGTGGCCACTTCCCACCGAACGGCGTCCAGAGCCTTGGTGTGGTCATCTTCGACGGAGCAGTTGATGATTTGTGCGACTTCGAGCTTGGAGAAATCCCGTCCGGCTTTTTCTGCCGACTCCTTGATAATTTTAAGGGCGTTGACGGTATATTCCGGCGAGCACACGGCATTGAGTACGACGCCGTCGCCAATCTCGCCGGCGAGCCGAAGCCCGACGGTCGCCGTGGCGGGCACATAAAGAGGGATATGGGCGCGAATCGGTTTCCAGCCGAGACCGACGTTGTCAAAATTTACGAACTTGCCATGGTAAGAGACTTTTTCGCCGGTCAACAGTAGCCGCATGGATTCAATGTACTCGCGAAGCACCTCAGTCGGCGTCGCGCCCACGTCTGCGGGCAGCGCGTGCACGCGCGCGTGACTCTTCGTGCACGCTCCCGGGGCGAGGGTCATCCGACCGCCGGTGAGCTCATCCAAAGTCGCCAGCGATTGCGCCATCATAACCGGCCCGCGCAAACGAACGATCTGCGTCGATCCGAGTCTAAGATTCTTCGTCGCCAGTCCGATGGCTGCCAGCGAGCTCACCGAATCGCGCATCAGCTCGATGGTCTCGGAAAAAAAAGCCATCTCAAAACCGCGCTCCTCCGCCTGCCGCATGACATCGGCCATTTCCTTGGCATTGGTAAACTTACCGTAGCCTAATGCGTATCCAACTCTGACCATTCAAAGCGCTCCTTCCAAGAGACGGATAGTTTGCGTGTATCGTAACCGATATTGCGCAAAAGCATAGCGTGTTTCGTACCGAATGGCGACCCGGGGGTCAACGCACACAACGAACTCGGGCTTGAAATCTGAAACTCCTACTTCCGCACTTTGATGTTCCAAGCATAGATGCGCTCGCTCGGCAGCGGTCGGTAGTCGACATTCTTCGTCATTCCGAACAAGAGTTGGTGACGCCAGAGAAAATGGGCGGGAGCTTCTTCCGTAATCAAACTCATCGCTTGTGACAGGATCTTTTTGCGTTTGACTGGATCGAAGGTCTGACGCTCCGCCGAGAGGAGTTCATCCAGCTTCGGATTGGAGTAACCGATACGCGGCGAGCCGCCGGTTTCGAAATACTGCGACAGTGCGGCGCTCGGGTCCACGACCCCGCCACGACCCATGTAATAAAACGGCACCTTGCCCACTTGGACATTGGCTTAAAGCGTGGCCCATTCCGGCGTAAGCAGTTTTGTTCTTATGCCCACGGCATTGAGCATCGGCACCATGGCCTCCGTAATCTGCTTATCCAGCGTATATCGGCCGACCGGCGTGGAGAGCTCTACGTCGACGCCGTTGGGAAAACCCGCTTGTTTGACCAGCTCGCGCGCCTTTTCGGGATTGTAGGCGTACTTGGGCTGCAAGTTCGGATCGTAGCCGTATTGTCCGACACCGATAGGACCGTCGAGCCGCGACGCCTCTCCCCTGAGCAACGTGCGAATGATGGTGTCACGATCGATGGCATAGGCAACCGCTTGGCGTAGTAATTTGTTATCCCACGGCTTGAACTTGGGCATCATCGCCAAAAACATGATCTCCGCCGTGTGAAACATAATGATCTTGTGGTTGGGGCTTTTTTCGACCCGCTCCCGTAAGTGAGGCGGCACGAATTGCGCGATTTGAATCTCGTTGTTTAACAACGCCGTGACTCGCTGCTCGGGCTCGCGCATGATCCGGAAAACGATTTCGTCCGGCGCCAGCGGGTACTGCTGGATCATCGGGTGGCTCGGGTCTTTGCCAATAACAAGGCGTTGGCCGGGAATCAGCTCTCTGAACTTATAGGGCCCGGCGCCAACCGGATGCTGGCGGTCCGCAACATCGGGACCGTACTTGTCATAGATGGCTTTACTCGTGACGATGACGCGGTCGAAAAGATAGTCGAGCAACGGCGCAGTGGGCTCTTTGGTCGTGATCCTGACGGTGTATTTATCCAGTGCCGCTTCACTCGCGATGGCGGAGATGTTCTGCCTTTGCTTACTGAGCGGGTCATTTCGAGTTCGCCAGATCGAATGGACAACGTCGTCCGCGGTCACCGGAGAACCGTCATGAAATCTGTTGTTCTTCCGCAGGTAAAAAATCCAGTTTTTCGGATCCCTGACCTCCCAACGCTCAACCAACAATCCAACATGCTGCCCCTTATCGAAGTCGTAGGTGCCGAGACAACCTAAAACCTGGCACCAGACGCTGTACATGAGAGAGACGCTGTCCGCATATGGATTGAATGTCTCCATAGTCTCCGTTACGCCGATCGAGATACGCGTCTCGGCGTAAACCCGATGGACGGAGGTACCGAAACCGACAAGAGCCAGGGCCGAAAAGAATAGGAACTTGATTTTGGCCGACTTCATATAACCCTCCTCTCGGTGTGCGGCGAAAAATACGACGCAGACGCCGACATTGCCCACTAACCGTTCTTTTCAGCTCGCTGGATCACCTCGTGCATCTCGAAAACATTGGGGCCGGCAAAGATCTCCGCACGCGGCCGATTCCTGTGGGCTTCTTTAAATTCCGCGCTATCGGTCCAGGCGCCAAATGACGCCTCATCTTGCCAGTGGGTCAGGACCACGTAGTAATCACTTTTGAGCGGACGGAGGATTTCCAGGCGGATGAAACCCGGCATGTGTTCAACGAGCCGCGCCCTTCCCTCGAAACGCGCCTCGAATTCCTTTTCATGCCCCTCTGCCACCTTTATTCGGTTCGACACAACGATCATCGTATCCTCCCTTTTCTTTATCTCTTGGGATCTGAAGTCAGCTATAGCATGGAAGATAAAGGCAAACGACTCGCGCTCACCGCCTGGAACTCGGAAGGAGAAATTTATCGTCTTCGATCTTCATGTTCTGCCAAGCACAGAACGTGGGCAAGGCCGGTTCTACCGTGGGTCGACATGACGATCAAATCACTTCGTTCCTTTTCCGCCTCCTCCAAGATTTGCGTTGCCGGCATCCCCGCCTCCAATCTTCTTCATAAAGCCTCGTGATGTGCTGCCTTATCTTTTACCGCATCGGCAAGGAGGCTGCAAAAGAGAGGGCGCCTGCTCGCTATCTACCTGAGAAGAAAAAGCAATTAACGGCGAACGATAGGTAGCGTGTTTCGCTGGTTGCACGCGCAGCGCGACAACACAGCAGATACGTTGGTAAATTGTTTTGCGGAAGGATTAAACCGGTGTTGCGGTCTAATTAATTAAACTTAAGACGACGGAGGCAGGCAAGAAGATTGGCGGGGATCTGTTTTTCTGCAGAGCTCAGGGCGACCAGTTTGAAGTAGCATCTGATCGCCCTTTTTCGACTACAAACATCGTAGGCTGTGAATAACTGACTGCGCCTGCTCTATCAAAAAAGATTCGTTTATCCCTTGCCCGCTCCGCCGTTTTGCGTATCCTTCAATTCGCCGATAGTCATCGTCATGGCAATCTCTTTCTTTTCTCTAAAAACCTTCATGCGGACGTCCTTGTTTACGGGGGTGCGCGCAACCATCAACGGGAACTCATTGGCATCCTTGACCTGCCGACCGTCGTATTCGGTGACGATATCGCCAACCTTTATCCCGCCTCGTTCCGCCGGTCCGCCCTTAACTATGCCGGCGACGAGCGCTCCACCGGGTTTTGCCAAACCGAAAGCTTGGGCGATGTCCGGAGTGACCTCTTGAATAGCGAGCCCGGCCCAACCTCTCGTTACCGTGCCTTTAGTTTGGAGCTGCGGCAGAAGCTCTTTCACCAAATTGATCGGCATTGCAAATGCTATCCCGACATTAGCTCCAGTCTGACTGACAATCGCGACGTTGATTCCCACGACTTCACCGCGTCCGTTCACCAACGGTCCACCTGAATTTCCGGGATTAACCGACGCGTCGGTCTGAATGAAATCATCATAAGGGCCCGCGCCAATATGCCGTCCTTTAGCGCTGACAATGCCGGAGGTAACGCTGCTCTCGAGACCGAACGGATTACCGACGGCCATCACCCATTCTCCCACTTCAAGACGGTCCGAGTTCCCCAGTTGGACCTTCGGCAAATTCTCCTTCGTATCGATCTTGATCACCGCAATGTCGGTTTTCTGATCCTTCCCTAAAACTTTGGCTTCGAACTCCCTCTTATCGGAGAGCTTTACGGTGATTTTCTTGGCATTCTCGATGAGATGAGCGTTCGTCAAAATCGAGCCATCCGATCCAATGATGAAACCCGAGCCAAGATTTCTCTGCGGAACCGCACTCGAAGGCCCCCGTTGTTGAAAATGCTTCCGTAAAAAATCCTCCATAGGATCTCTTTGCTCATCCGGAGGATCTCTTTGCTCATCGGGACCTCCTTGCTCATCGGGCGGAGTCCCAAAGCCCGGCCCCCGTGGTACTTGCGGTATTTGTCGTGATGCTTGCATCGTTGAAATATTGACCACTAGGGGTTGGAGTTTCTTCGCCAACATTACAAAGTCCGGAGCATTGGACGTGGGTACACTGCTGAAAGTGCTTGAAAAACTGTCCGCCTTGCTATTGGAACACCCAACGGTCGTCACCGCTACCAAAAGTAAGGTCATAAAAGGCATTTCAATTTTGTGCATCATCTCTTCTCCCTCCAATAAAAATGACCTACGAGCTTTTATTCTCGCGTCGGCGAGAATTGTTTCTACAAAGCTGCGCGCGTCTGAGCTTCCCATGGTTAGTTGATTTAATTTTATACGTGCGCACGCGCTCTGTGTTATGTCAGCCTTATGCCAGCGAAGCCTGCGGAAGATCTCTTGATCGTGCAAATGCTGAATTGAGCAAGCCCCATGCCACAGCTGCACAAAGGCATTAGACATTGCCCGTAAGCGATGATTATTTTGCCTCATTTCGATAATATCCTAGCTGTTGGCGGTCTTCTAAAGGCTTCGCTATTCGGCAATGGTCAAATCTGATTAGGAAAAAACAGTCAGTTTGCTTATAGAGTGTTCAAAAAAAGCGACAGGTTGTATTTTCTCGCTTTCTTTTGCGACGCTGCGGGCAAAATTCGCACTAGAGAAGTAATGTTGCAAAAACGACGAACGCAGACCATCACGCCATGGGCTTTGTTTATCCGAGTTGTAAATTCCAATGGCCTCGTTCTTGCGCACTCAGGCGACTATGTTTAATTCAATACTTTTCCACGATAGATTTGATGTGAGGGTAGGTAAAAAATACGGAAATAACGTAAAAACTCCACCCTAGAACACTTTCGAGTAAACCGTATGGCTGATTCAGAGTCTAATCGTCTAGGAAGAATCAAAATAACGGAGGAATTTATGAAGAAATCGAAATTGATCATTGCCAACGCATTGGTGCTGGCAAGTTTGTTTGCTGTAACAACTCCGGCCTCAGCTGCGTGGTGGGGCCAGAGACGACAGGACCGCGGCGAACTTCGCAACGACAGGCGTGAGCTTTGGCGTGATCGGAGAGAATTTCGCCACGATTTACGAACCGGAGCAAGTCGAGAGGAGCTGGCCCGAGACAAGGCGGAGATCCGGCAGGATCGCAGGGAAATTTGGGGAGACAGACAAGACTTGCGTCGAGACCGCTGGGACTGGCAGCATAGATGGTGGGGCTGGTGGGGACGTTAACCTGCTTGTA
This sequence comes from Deltaproteobacteria bacterium, assembly GCA_005879605.1. Lineage (GTDB taxonomy): Bacteria > Desulfobacterota > Binatia > UBA9968 > UBA9968 > DP-1. The sequence continues at coordinate 67,458 of VBKE01000001.1, read as the reverse complement.
TCATAAAATGGTCTCGTAATCGGGACTTTGCGACAGATGAGAGCCCGGCGCCTCCAAATGGGGCGCCGGGTTTATTTTTGCCAACGTTTGTTTTCCACGATCCTTTCCACACAGGTTGTGCCGACAGAGTTAAGAGAATTCACTGTTAACAGACCACTCTTCTGACAGCTGAATAGAGACTCTGCCTTTTTCTCCAAGCCAGCCTGTGATTCAATTGACATATATATTCGCAACGCGCTGACAAGCAAAACCGCCCGCCGCCAACTATGCGTCTGCTAACGGCGGATGCGAGGGATATGATATTCTCAGTTCCACAGAGATTGATTCCGTTTCGCAACGACGATTTGTATAACAAGGGAGAACCCCATGTCGACACATCGCGGGGCATGCACATGCTGCTTGCTTCTAGCATTAGCCGTAACGTTAGCGGTTACCAGGCAGGCCCGTGGCCAGAACGGTCGACGCGTGATCGAAACCGGCCCTGTGGAAAGCCTCGTTTTGCCACCGCCTTTTGCGACCAAGCCCGTCGCCAGTCCGCCCGCAATAATCGGCTGGCCCAAAGGCAAAACTCCGGTTGCGCCGGCCGGTTTTGAAGTCAGCCTTTTCGCCGACGCCTTCGACAATCCACGGTCGATTTTTGTGTTGCCTAATGGCGACGTCTTGGTTATGGAATCGCTTCGCCAATCCGGCAGCCGCGTGATTTTGTTGCGCGATTCCCACAAGAACGGCGTGCCGGATCGCCGAGAAGTTTTTCGCGAGGGCCTGAAGGGCGCCTTCGGTATGGCGTTAATCAGCAATCGGTTTTACGTCGGCAATACTGATGCCGTCGTGATATTTCCTTACCGCGCAGGCGAAACTCAAATCACGCGCAAAGCCGAGAAAGTACTGGACTTGCCCGGGGGCGGCCACTACACACGCAACGTCGTCGTCGATCCCGCCGGGCAAAAACTCTTCGTCAGCGTCGGCTCGGCTACGAATGTCGACGAAGAAAGAATCGACGAAAAAGACCCGAGACGAGCAGCGATTTTGGAAGCAAATCTTGACGGAACCGGTATGCGCGTCTTTGCCAGCGGCCTGCGCAACCCTGTCGGCATGGACTGGGAGCCGCAGACGAAGGCTTTATGGGCTGTCGTCAACGAGCGCGACTTGCTCGGCGATGAGTTGGTTCCGGATTATCTCACGAGAATACGGGAAGGGGCATTTTATGGCTGGCCTTATTCCTACTTTGGACAGAACCAAGATCCACGCAAAAAGGGTCAGCGGCCGGATCTTGTCGCCAAGGCTATCAAGCCGGACTACGCGCTCGGTTCTCACGTCGCGGCGTTGGGCTTGGCCTTTTACCGAGGCAGCCAGTTCCCGCAACATTATCACACTGGTGCTTTCATCGGCATGCACGGCTCATGGAACCGATCGAATCTGGTCGGTTACAAAGTAGCTTTTGTGCCGTTTGTAAACGGCAGGCCTGCCGGCGCCATGGAAGATTTTCTCACCGGATTCATCGCCAACGAAAAAACTAAGGAAGTATACGGACGGCCCGTCGGGGTCGCGGTCTGGACCGATGGTTCTTTGCTCGTTGCAGATGACGCGGCCGGTAAAGTCTGGCGCGTCAGCACAAAAAGTGCGCGGTAGCATGGAATGAAAAACATATGTCACCCTAAGTACCTGGACGCCATCCCTTAAGCCATGTTATAGCCTTCGCTATCCCCGATCTTGCTGGAAACATGGAGCAAGAGAGTCTCCATCGGCCAGCTATGGAGACTCCTCTGCGTTCACCGCCGATTCCGAAAGAAGAGCCTGACGCGCCGACTGCGGAAAACGCCGACAGCGAGGTTGCTACCCGATCTTGGCATCCCCTCCATGCGCTCCTCCAACTCCGCGCTTTCGAGGCGCTCCGGTATCGCGATTACCGTTTGATCTGGTACGGTCAGGTCTTCGCGTCCATGGGGACGTGGATGGATCAGGTCACACGCGGCTGGCTCATTTACGAACTGACCGACTCAGCGCTTCAACTCGGCCTGGTACGTGGAATTCAAGCCATACCATTTCTCTTATTGTCCCCGGTCGCCGGCAGCACTGCGGACCGGTATTCGCGGAAGATGCAGATGGTGGTGGCCCAAGTCGTGAACGGGTTGGTCTATGCAGCGACGGCGCTGCTGATTTATATAGACGAGATCGAGCCCTGGCACGTCTACGTGACTGGTTTCCTGATGGCAGTTGCGCAGGTTTTTCAGCAGCCGGCGCGTGCTGCGATGATCGCGGATGCCGTCCCGCCCAGTCATCTGACAAACGCGATTGGCCTTAACGCCGTTATTTTCAATGTCGCGCGCAGCACCGGCCCGGCGCTGGCGGGCTTTCTCATCGCCATCTCCGGCACTGGCGGCGCGTATTTGGTTCAAGCGGTTTTTTTCTTTTTGGCAACCCTTTGGACGATGCGGCTTCGGTCCGGGCGACGCGCCTCGGCTGGTTCTCACGGCGAATCCGGTCATAAAGAATCCTTCGGGCAGAGCATTATCGAAGGATGGAAATTCAGCTGGAGGAATGAGGCCGTTCGCACGAGTCTTCTCATCGTTATGTTTGCGTCTTTCTTCATTGTCCCGTTCACGACGCTCTTACCCGTGTTTGCGCGGGACATCCTCGGAGTGGGCGCCACTGGCCAGGGTTTGCTTTTAACTTCCATGGGAGTAGGGGCACTGTGCAGTTCCGTTCTCATCGCTTCGGTCGGAGACCGCTTACCCAGAGGCATGCTCATGCTCGGCGGCGTGACGCTTTACGGAGTTATCGTCGTGGCATTCTCGATATCGCCGTGGTTCCAGCTTTCGCTGGTGCTAATGGGTATCGTCGGCCTTTGCCACGTCCATGCTCATGCCCTCGTCCAAACGGTTATTCAGTTCTACTCTCCTGCCGCATTTCGCGGCCGAACCATGGCTCTCTTTCATATGAGTCAGGTCGTAATGACCGTAGGGAGCATGCTTATCGGCGCGCTATCATCATTCGTTGGAGCGCAATGGGCGTTGGCGTCAATGGGCGTCGTTGGCGCGCTGTCCATGATCACCATCTACATGGCCCTGCCTCGTGCGCGGCTTATCCGGTAGGAAAATCCGATTAAAAATGCCGTGGGCGAGTCCCGCCGCGACCATAGCGCCGCTCTTCTCACATCGAGCCAGGCCGTAAGCGCCGATCTCTTGGGGCCCGAAGATAGCCTCAGGCGTCTGCGCATGCAGACGATGAGCGGCGCCGCCTAGGCTCCTATTAGTGGAAATATTGGCTCAATACCCGCTTATCTTCCCGCCACTCCGAACGGTTATGGGCCTGTTATGCACTTTTGACGATCGCACCGCACTCTTCGCATCTGTACCGGGCGCCTTCTTCGTTTATCGGTTCCATCTCCTCGAACTCATAGTGCTTCGCGCCGGATCGCTCGAAACATTCCGGACAACAGCCGTCGCCCAGCTCTTCGCCGTCGAGGGTCAAATGGCAGTGTCGGCAACGAAATTTCTTTTGCTTCTCCGGCAGTAGTTCGAGCGTTGTGTGATGACAGAAACTCATGGTAAATGCCACGTCACTCACCTTTCCGGCGCCATACCCTTCTTCTTAAGTTCTTCAATGGCGTTGGAGGTTTTTTCGATAGCGCCGACGCCCATCCCTTTGAGCACGTGCGATGCTTTAGTGAACTGGATGTCATCGTAGGAAACCACCTCGATTCGGTTGCCCCACGGGTCGCGAAAATTGAGCCGCCGATCCAGTGTCTCAACTCCCAATTGTATCAGCGCTCGGCGTACCGGCTCCCTGTCATCTACGACAAAACCGAAATGGCGCTTGTCGTCTGCCTCCTGGGTCCTGCCGAGGCTCAATTGGATGAACTGATCGCCGAGATCGATAAAAGCATTGTGGTCGCTTTTGCCGCGAAGTTTAAAATCAAAGATCGCGCCGTAAAATTCCAGCGCGGCTTCCAAATCCCCCACTTCCAAAACCACATGGTTGATACCCAACGCGCGCGCCTTTTTTTTGCCTTTGTCGTTCATGGTGCCCTCCTTTCGCTCAGCAATCTGCCATTGAGAGATTGCCGGCGCAACCGCGCCGCAGCCTCGCTTATCACTTAGCGGCACGCCTATTTTTGAAGAGGCTATCCTTTTCTGAGGAGATTTTTTTCGTTGAGCGCTTTTATGACCGTCTCCACGTAGCCTTTGATTGCTTTATTAACGTCGTCCGGCTCCGAAGTCCTGATAGTGCCGGCCCAAACCAGCTCGTTTTTAGCCACATCGTAGAGCGTCGTCTCTGAGGTATACACCTCATATCCGTAAAAACGCGGCGGCTCGTACAGGCCATACCAAGCGAAGGAACTCCAACAGGACTAACCTCCGTCCTATGTTCGACGTGCGCGAGTCGCGTCACTATGGCCCCATCGGCGCCAGCCGCTTGCGCCGTCTGTTTAAGCTTCGCTTGCTCGAATTTTTCGTCTTCCGCTACATATCGATAGCTAGGCACCGCACCGTAGCCGGCAGCTTTAAGTTGAGCCACGAACAGGTCTTCGAAGTTGCGCCGGATGCTGGTCTGCCCACTTACTCCAATCACTATGATCCTTTTAAAGGAAAGCGAAGCGTAAGCGGGGTTGCTCCATTGACTGACAATCTTTTCCGTAGCGGAGCAGCCGGTGAATGCGACTAATGCAAACAGGAGAGCAAAGCTACGAAACGTTCTGGTCTTCATGACGTCTAGCCCAACGCAAAATTTGCAATCTCGTGGCCGGTCGTAACGGATCTAGTTCAGCTCGGCTCTTGCCAGTCGTGCTACAGCACTCCGCAGATGATCGGCTACCATCATCGCGATCCTCAGCCTTGAGGATATAAAGCTATAATTCATTTTATCGAATATGACAGCGATGACCAGAGGTTATCTGACTTGTACGATGCTACCCAATCGAAATCGCGCCATTCGGTATTACAAGGCGGGTAAAAGAACCCGGTGATTTTTTTTTGAAAATGCTGAGATGATTCGACGAGCGCTACTGCCGCGCTCGGGGAGTCGTATCCCCGAGCTATTTATCCAACTATTTTTCGGAGCCTCAGAATCCCACGATCTTCAATTGCAACATCCCGCCAAAATCTTCGTGTGACGCGTTCGGGGAAACGAAGTCGAGTTGGTGATTGTATCTTAAATTGAAGGATAGGACGTCGTCTTTCGCCAAAAACTTTCCCAATTTCCAATTTATACCGGCCATGAGATTGACTGTTCCAACGTTGCTCGATCCGTCTGCACTGAAGCTTCTCGTATAAGATGTAGTGCCAGTCAAACGAGGCCCATCTTTCAAAGGACTGTAGGAAAGCGTTAGTCCGGCGCCAGGAGTGTCCGTTCTAATACCGCTGTTTATATTTCTCTCCTGCTTAAAACTGAAGTTCGAGCCAAGAGATAAGCCGTTGATAGGCCGATAGGCGCCCGTGAATGTCTGGTTGAAAACCGTGGTATCATAATTTGTATCGCTGCCCTCCCCCACCAGAGAGAAGCTTGAGATCCATCCCCCGCCCCATGCCGGTCTGTTAAAATTGACCGTAGTAGCCGCAGTCTTCGTCAGGCGAAACTGGTTGATCTCCGAGAGCCGCTCCCACGATTCGCCGATGGATCCGCGAAGATTGGCTGGGCCCAAACTGTGTTCGCCCCAAAGCTGGGCCTCATCGCGCGCCTGGTCTACCCTTTGGTCGGTCATAAAAACAAACCCCTTGCCGATCGACCGGTAATCGCCGCCAAAGTTAAACCCCGCCCACTGATCCTTCAAACTCAGCCGCAGCATTCGCGGCTCTTCCTCGCAGCCGCACTGCGCCTTTAAAGAATCTAGCATACTGTAAGAAAACTCTGCCTCGGTCTGCAATCCGCCACCGGGCGATGAGGAGTTGGCAAGAAAATTCAGATAGCGTCGGGACAGGCCCTTTTCCATAACTCCATTCAGGCCGTTGAGATTCTCTTTCTTTTCGAGAAAAGAAGTTTTCAGGTTGACAACCTGCAGGCCCAAATCCACCGAAACGTCCTTGCTCACTGGCACATTCGCCGATTGAATGCCATCCATCTCGGCAAACGACGGCGGCGCCAGCGGATCAAAGCTGGTAGCGAAAATGACAGGCGCCGCGGGAGGTTGAGCGATTTGTGTCGTTGCGCAACCGGTCAGGAGAAAGATCAGAACAAATAATGCTTTCATGACGTAAACTACTTTGTACACCATCATTCCTGCGTCAAAAATTGCCGACTAGTTTAACACATGACGATGAACAAGAAACAAATTTAATTTAAAAACGCCGCAATTCTCTCGTGTGCGGCGCTCAAGCAACCCGGATGACTCGACCGCGTAGAACAGGACGGCAAGCGCCGCATTGGACAGCACCTCTTTCTCCCACTTTGCCTCTACTTGCCTTTGATTTTCTTTGACGCCGCAGTATTTGCGGAATATGGGCAGGAACGTTCTCTTGGTAGAGGATGATCCCAGAAATATACTCGCCTATGGTTACGGGCCGCATTCCAAGCTCTATCCCTCTTCTCGGCTTCTTCCCGACGCGATCCCGCGAAAACCAGAAGCCAGACTAGCTGACAAGGCAAGTTTGGCATTCACGACACGTACCAGGCTTTTTGAACCGTTCCCGCGAAAGCAGATTTTTCCCAAAATAATTTCAAGCTTCTATATTCACGCCATGGTCGCACTAAAAGCGCGTGAGCAGCTACTCAAGGCAATCCATGGGTCAATGATGGCGGGAATGGCGCAGCGACGGCCACTGGGGTTCTTGATCGTTATCGTTGAATTTCGGCGTTTTTTTAAGGCCGGGTTAAGGTAGTGCCGACGGGTTAAAAATGAAATTGCTGTACAACGAGTCTTTGTTAAATTGACAAGAAATGGACAGCTGTCAAGGGTATGTCAAAACGAAATAGCGGGCGGCTGTTCAGTCATTCTTGGTTTTTCCAATACTTACGCCGGAGCGGAAACCCTCTCATCGCTGGCCCGCTTCTTGCCATTCCACTTGCCATCTAATTTAAGGATCACGGCTACCCTTATTAACCACAATGCAAAGCGGGTGGGCCTTTCCAATCACCAGCATCGAACGCCGCAGGCGGAGGAGCACGAAATCAATCCCAATGCCACGAACCTCATTGACCATTACCTTCCTTCAACTCCGACAGGATTACTAAACCTTCAAGATGATTTACTTAGTCAACTACAACAAGAAAAGCCAGATCCAGCATTCGGACCGCAAGTCTAAGAGCCTGATTTTTATCGAAGCCGGACGCTGTTTAGCGGTCGACAAGATTATAGCTTTGCTTAGGGAACTGACGGTAAACGATCTTGAAGAATCAAGCGTTCAAATTATCGGCCAAAAGAACTGGGATGCCGCAAAGATAAAGACTCCGGGAATCAGATTTCACAAGCTGGATTGAGAGAATGTTTCTCCAAGTCTGCGTCATTGCCTACGGGATGTACACGGTTTCTTCCGAATCTTCTGAGTGAAAAGCAATGCGTAAGAAACTCACTCCCTTTCAGATCGACAAACGCTTTTCGGAGGCCTGTAAAAAAGGGCTTGACACCGGCTTATCAGGAGCGCTATACGTATGCACCTATTAAATTTCGAAAACGTGATGACTTACTCTGCCTCGGCGCTGGCTCTCGGATGGATTGTGACGTTTGCATCCGCCAGGTATGAAGATTTCATTAACTGGCGACGGCGGAAGCAGGAGACAAAACCCATGGTGAAATTCACTCTTCCATCCACTTCAGCTCCAAAGCCGGAACATTTGATCTCCCAAAGCCCCCTTGTCCGTGGCTACGACAGCGGAGAACTCTTCCGGGAGGATTTGTGGATTAGACGAATCGAGGAGAGCCGTAGACAGATTGCCACACTGGGTACGTCAGCGCCGCGGTTGGAAGCAGATATCGAAGCTCGTGAGGACTATGGAAACCGAGTCTGCGCAATGCTGGCTCACCACGGCGTCACTAGATGCGATAACTGACTCACGCCTGGCTTCAAATGGGTCGTCAGGAACCGACGTCCCATCAACCCCATGACGCAGTGAGTCACTCGGCCCCCAGAATCACTCCCGTACTTCGCCCGAGATTAACGCTAAGAACTGGTAACCCCATGTGAAGAAACGATACGCGTCGAGCGCAGGCGCGGATCGCCTTCATCCTTTTTTTCTTTCATTCGCCACGCCACAGATTCCGAAACCGGACAGCGACCACCTGTTCGTAGGGCACCAAACTGAGCAAGTGACCGATGGACCGTGCGAACCGGTTAAGTCCAACGACAGCCTCTTCATAGATGACAGGATCGTAAAAGGGCAAATCTCGTTCAACGACCGTCGAAATCAGCTCCGCGGCGTCGGCGGGAAAGCGGCGCCCTCCCACCTCAGCGGCTAGGGCCGGGTTATCTCGAAGCGCTTTTTGGGTCCGCACAATCGCTCGGACGGCAGCGGCGGCGCACTCCGGGTCGCGCTCGATCAACGCTTCGGTGGTCGCGAGCCCGGCAAAGGTAAAGTGACGAACCTCGGCGGGATCATCGCCGCGCCGCACATCGACGAGGATTTTGCCCACTCCCCGCCTTACGGCGGTCTCGCTGCCCATGGCGTTGGCCCAAAAGCCGTCAACCAGACCGCTTTCGAGAGCGCGTGCGGCAAAAACGCCGAAGGAAACGTCGCGCGCCTTCGCGCCGGGCAGCTCCACAATCTGCAGATCTCGGTTGGGATCGATCTTGGCCTCGACCAACATCTGTCGCAGCGCCAGATCCGGCCCCTCCGCCGCCGTGAGCCGAAGCCCCTTCACAGCGCCGATGTCACCGCGCTTTGCTGCAAGATCAGCCCTGACTACGAGCAGCCAAGGCGTCCCCTGCGAGAGCGCTACGAGCAGCTTCGCCCCTTTCCAGCGGGGAAACTCTGTCAGAAGGTCGTGCACCGAGCCGGCAATCAGGGCATCCGCCGCTCCGTTTCGCAGCGCCTTGGTTGCTCCAAGCATCGGCACGAGCTCAATGTGAGCATCGAGACCCTCGGCTTTGTAGAAACCTAACTCCTCGGCCGCGAGGGCAGGGAAACAAGTGTTGCTGACGAGATCAACCGCTGCAATACGCATCTGCACGAAGTCCTCCTGATAAAACATCCCTTCAACACATAGAACGCAATGGTCGCGGACCTATTAATTCCGTTGTGCTCTTTGCGTTCTTTATGCTTACGGCCTTGGCCTTTTGGTCATTTCCAATATTCCGGCCAATTATCCTTCCCGCGTTGCGGCGTTCGCTCGTAATTCCAACGATTCCCAACGCGCGTAGCACGCTTCGAGTTCGTTCGTTAATGCTTGCAGGCGTTCCATGGTGGCAGCGATTTTATCGCTCGGCTGTCGATAAAACTCGGCACCCGCCATCATCCTATGTAGCTGTGCTTGCTCTGCTTCCAACGCTTCGATTTTTGCCGGCAGCGCTTCCAGTTCGCGCTGTTCCTTATATGAAAGCTTGCGAGTTCCATTGGCGCGCTCCCCGTCTGCGAAGGTAACCCGCGGTGGCGTCCTGGGACGCTTCGGCGGCATGGTCAGCGAGGAACTGCGTTGTCGCTCCCAATCTTCGTACCCTCCGGCATATTCCCCGACCTTGCCTCGGCCTTCAAAAACCAGCGTGCTCGTCACGACGTTATCAAGAAAGGTTCGGTCGTGGCTGACCAGCAGCAGAGTCCCCTCGTAATCGGCCAGCAGATCTTCCAATAACTCGAGCGTCTCGACGTCCAAATCGTTGGTCGGCTCGTCCAGCACGATCATGTTCGCCGACCGAGTAAAGATTTTCGCCAACAGCAACCGATTGCGCTCGCCGCCGGACAACGCATTGACCGGGGAATCAACGCGCTCAGGCTGAAACAAGAAGTCTTTCAGATACCCGATGAGGTGGCGTGAACGGCCTTTGACCGTAACATAGTCGGAGTCGCTCATATTCTCGCGCACGGTTTTTTCCGGATTCAGTAATCGGCGGTGCTGATCGAAATAAGCGATCTGCAAGCGTGTGCCGATCACCACTTGCCCGCTGGTCGGCGCGAGTTCGCCCAGGATCAGCTCGAGAAGCGTGCTCTTGCCCGAGCCGTTGGGGCCGATGATGCCGACCCGATCGCCGCGCAGGATGCGCGTCGATAGATCGTCAATAATGACATCGTCACCGTAACGGAAACTCACCCGGCGCAAGTCAACCACGAGCTTGCCGGAAAGCGCGCCAGCATTGATGCCAAAGCGGGCCTTCCCCATGGCTTCTAGGCGTTGCACGCGCTCGCGCCGCATCGCCTGCAAGGCCCTCACCCGTCCTTCGTTGCGCGTCCGCCGCGCTTTGATGCCCTGGCGTATCCACGCCTCCTCTTCCGCCAGCTTCTTGTCGAACTTGGCAAGCGCGCGCGCCTCGATTTCGAGCAGCTCCTCTTTCCTACTTAGGTAGCCGTCAAAATCGCCGGGGAAAGAAGTCAGTTTTCCGCGATCGAGCTCGACGATGCGCGTCGCCAGATGTTTCAGTAACGCGCGATCATGAGTGATAAAGATCAGCGCCCCGTGGTAAGCGAGCAGAAACTTTTCGAGCCAGGTGATCGCGCTGATGTCGAGATGATTGGTCGGCTCATCCAGCAGCAGCAGGTCCGGCTCGCTCACCAGAGCGCGCGCCAGCATGACCTGTCTGCGCGTCCCGCCGGAGCAGTCGGCAAGACTCTGGTCTGCCGGTAAACCCAAGCGCGACAAAACCGTCTCGACCTTCTGATTGATGTTCCAGCCATCCAGCGTATCGATGCACGCATGCAACCGCGCCATTCTCTCAAGGAACGACGGCTCCGCTGCGAGTGCGTGCTGCGTCAGCCGATGATACTCCGTCAGCAGCGTGCCCAATTCACCCAGCCCGGCCGCCACGACTTCGAAGACCGTCTGATCCGTATCAGGCGGCACCTCTTGCTCGAGATGCGCGATGCGCAAAGCGTCACGGCGCCAGATCTCGCCATCATCCGGCAGCGCAGTCCCGGTGATGAGTCGAAGTAAAGTCGATTTGCCGGCGCCATTACGACCGACGAGGCACACCCGCTCACCGGGCTCGATTTGAAAATCGACGTGGGCAAGCAATGGCAGATGGCCATACGCCAGAGATACGTCATCGAATCGCAGTAAAAACATGGATGCCAGGCGCCCTGAAAATTACAATCGAGTCCGCTTTGCAGTTTCGACTTCCGAGTCTTGCGTTTCGGAATTAACGCGAAAGCCGACATTTGCCTGTAACATTTAGATCGCTAGCGCCGCGTGGTTCGACCCGGCTGACCACGAACGGCCTTCCTTATCCGTTCGCCCTGAGCTGGTCGAAGGGTGCACATCGAAGTGCGAACGGAACATTAGTAGCAAATCAACCGTTACAGGCCACCGAGAAATTCGTTTAAGTGTCAACGGGAAAAATCTGCGAGCGTCAAGAAACCGGACCTGCCGCAAGCTCCTCGGTGGACGGGAAGTCGGCGGAAGTATCGCGCTCTAGAGCCAGTGCCAGGGCGTTATCGACGGTTTTCAAAAACTCGAACCGCAATCCCTCCCGCACCGCAGCCGGAATCTCTTCCATATCTCTTTGATTCAATTCCGGCAGCAGCACGCACGAAATTCCGGCCCTCTTGGCCGCCAGCACCTTTTCTTTGATTCCGCCGACCGGCAGCACCAAGCCGCGGAGGCTGATCTCGCCGGTCATGGCAATGTCTTTGCTGATGCAGCGCCCGGTGAGAAGCGAGACTAAGGCAACGAAAAGGGTTACCCCGGCGCTCGGACCGTCTTTGGGGATCGCGCCCGCGGGTATGTGAATATGCAGGTCGTTTTTCTTGAAGGTATCGGGATCGATTCCCAGATTTTCCGCCCGTGATTTGACAAGGCTCAAGGCGGCCTGCGCGCTTTCTTTCATGACGTCGCCGAGCTGACCGGTGAGCTGCAGCCTGCCTTCCCCCGGCATCTTGGTCGCTTCCACGAACAAGATGTCCCCTCCGAACGGCGTCCACGCCAAGCCGGTGGCCACCCCAGGCAGACTGGTGCGCAGCGCAACTTCATTGAAGAACTTTTGTGGGCCGAGGTACGCCCGCACTGACTCGCGGTCGATGGTTATTTTTTCCCTAGAGCCTTCCGCCACGCGCGTCGCCACGCTCCGGCAAACCGAACCTAACTCACGCTCGAGCTGGCGAACGCCCGCCTCGCGCGTGTAGGATCGAATGATTTCGCGAATCGCATCGTCGGCAAAGCTTATCTGTCCAGCATTCAGGCCGTTTTCAGCCGTCTGCCTGGGAATGAGATAGCTTTTTGCAATCGCGAGCTTTTCTTCCTCGATATAGCCGCTCAATTCTAAAATTTCCATGCGATCGCGAAGCGGGGCCGGAATGGCATCCAGGACGTTAGCCGTCGCAATAAACAAAGTCTGGCTCAAATCGAACGGCACGCCGAGATAATGATCCTGAAAAGTCGAGTTTTGCGCAGGGTCCAAAACCTCCAGCAACGCGGCCGACGGGTCGCCATGAAAACTAGCGCTGAGCTTGTCGATTTCGTCCAACATAAACACCGGGTTCTTGGTGCCGGCTTTTCGAATTCCTTGGATAATGTTGCCGGGCAGAGCGCCGACATAGGTGCGCCGGTGACCGCGGATATCCGCCTCATCGTGTACGCCGCCGAGACTCTGCCGCACGAACTTCCGTTTCATGGCCCGAGCGATGCTTTGCCCGAGGGACGTCTTGCCCACACCCGGAGGACCGACAAAGCACAAGATCGGACTCTTGCCCTGCGGCATCAGTTTACGAACCGCTAGAAATTCAACGATGCGCTTTTTGACCCTCTCGAGATCGTAATGATCGGCATCGAGAATCTCGCGCGCCTTCGGGAGATCGATTTCCTCCTTGCTGGAAACGCTCCAGGGCAGCTCCACCATCCAATCGAGGTAAGTTCTTACCGACGAATATTCCGCGGCCATCTCGGGCATGCGCTCAAGCCGGGTGACCTCTCTCAGCACCTCTTTTTCCACCTCGGGCGGCATCTTGGCTTCGTAGATTTTTTTCCGCAGCTCCTCAGCCGCTAAACCCTGCCCATCGTCTTCGCCCAGCTCCTTTTGTATCGCCTTCAATTGTTCGCGCAGGAAATATTGGCGCTGAGCGTGGTCCATCGATTCTTTAGCCTGCTCGCCGATTTTTTTGCTCAGTTCCAGCAATTCGATCTGGCGCGCGAGTTTCTCGGAAACTCTTTGAGCGCGAGCTTCCGGATCGAGAGTCGCCAGAATTTCCTGTTTTTCGGGTAGCGGCAGGTCCAACGTCGAAGCGATCAGGTCGATCAGCGCCAGCGGATTGTCGATCCTTTCGATCGTCGTTCTCAATTCGCTCATCGGCTCGGGCAACAAACTCAATGCCCTCGCTGCTTCTTGACGCAGATTCAAGATTCTTGCTTCAAACTCTTTGGAGTGGGGCACTGTCTCCGCCACCATAGTGACGCGGGCGACCAGGAACGGATCGGTCTCGAGAAATTCGGCGATTTCAAAGCGTTGACGGCCTTGGATGATGATCTGACGCTGGCCGTCAGGAAGCCCGAACATCCTGAGAATATCCGCGGCCGTTCCGACTCCAAAGAGATCCTTCGGCTGTGGCCCCTCGATTTTCGGATCCCGTTGAGCGACAAATCCAACCGACCATTGTTGACGAACCGCTTCTTCTATAAGTTGAAGGCTCGCCGCGCGACCGACGGCAAGCGGCATGATCGTGGAGGGAAAAAGCACCGTATTGCGCAAGGGTAAAATAGCCAGCGCCCCGGCGGGAATGTTCAGACGGGGTTTGAATCTAGGAGTTTCCTTCTCTTCTGCAGCCATGATTACTTCCTCAGCTCGATGATAAGCAATCCGTTCTGGAGTTTGGTTTCTCCCAGGGACAAGGGATTTCCTCCGTCGATCACTGTAAGTCGGCGCTCGAAACGTCCGAGGGGAATCTCCCATATCTTTAACTCGCCATCCTGACAGCATTTCGGTAGCGGCCGTTCGCCGGAGATCACAAGCTCGCGTCCATCCAAACGGACGTCTACCCGATCGGCAGCTACACCCGGTATGGCCGAGATGACCCACAAGCTTTCGTCGGTCTCGACGACATTGACGGGCGGTTCCCAGAACGAGCTTTTGCCATGAAACGACCGATAATGGGCGCCGACGGCAATTTGTAAAAAATTCCGATGGATTCGCTCAGCTTGTTGCAGCAAGTCGCTGGCTTGCCGCCAGATCAAAAAATCCCAATCACGGGCCGCCATATAAGATAACCCTCAACTTACTAGGATAGCTTCAGACTAGGGGTGGAATCGACCATTGTCAACAAAGTGAGCGAAATTTGGAGAATGAGACGCTAAGTCCGCCGACGGAGAAATCAACGGCCTCCTCGATTAAGTTTTTGGCCGACCGATCGTCAGACATCTCAAGTGTAAATCGTCAGTGAGACTTCGCAACGCGTCCCCCCGTTAGAAACTCCGCCAGTTCCGGAATCCTTTATCAGCGTAGAGTTTCTCGACATCAACCGGAACCGATACCCCTCGGCTCTTCAAATAGCCGGCGATCGGCTTTAGCGGCAGACCCACGGCGGCGAGATAGTCGCCGCTGATGGATTCGATCAGAGCGCGCCCTTCTCCTTGGATCGAATAGGCGCCCGCTTTATCGAGAGATTCCTGACAGTCGAGATAACGGTCAACCTCTTCTTCCGAGTAGTTGCGCATTTTTACCGAGACTTCTTCGACGATCCCGAGCTGTGGGACGCGCGAGCCATCGAGAATCGCAATGCTGGTGAAGATGAGATGAGTTTTGCCGGCAAGAGAGCGAAGAATGGCTCTTGCATCGTCGATTCCGCTCGGCTTACCGATCTTCGTGTCGTCGAGCAAAATCATGGTATCGCTACCAATGACAAGGCTTTCAGGATGATTCCTGGCCACCGATGCAGCTTTTCCCACAGCGAAGTCCAAAGCCTCGTCTTTTATGGGACGGTCAGGTGAGGCAACTTCATCAAACTCGGGATCGATCACGTCGAAGGGTAACCCCAAAAGCGCAAAAATCTCGCGCCGCTGGGGGGAGGTGGAGGCAAGAACGAGTCTCATGAAATCAAAGGTTCAGAGGCCATGGAAGAACGCGATGGCCTCGGCGACGGGGCACGCTCCTTCGGTTGAAACTCTGAAGCGATAGACGCCGCATAGTTTCTGAGGCAATCCATCACCTCTCCGACATTGCTCAGCTGAACCATTTGAGACCGGAGTTCCGCCGCCCTCGGCGAGCCACGACAATACCACGCCAGATGTTTTCGCATGCCGACGAAACATTGAAGGCCCCAATGTTTTTCAAAATGGCTGCTATGTTCCAGCAGCGCCCTGAACCGCTCCTCTAATCTGATCGGCATTGGATCAATCGACACGCCGCCGTTTGAAGAAAGCGCCCGTTTCACCTCCTCCTTCCCTCTAAAGATCCACGGATTTCCCTGCGCAGAGCGTCCGAGAAGAACCCCGTCAACCTTGCTTTGGCTTATCCGCCGGTATACGTCCTGCATATCCTGCAGGTCGCCGTTGCCGAGAAGCAAGATTCCCGAATTCCGGGATACATCGACCGCACGTGCAATGGATTCCCAATCTGCGCTTCCCTTGTATCCTTGTTTGAGCGTTCGCCCATGCAGCGAGATAACCGACGGCTTTTCCTCCAGCAGAGTCTGCATCCACTCTTCCACGACGACCTGATCATATCCGATTCGAGTTTTGACCGAGACTGGGATGAGGCGGCGCCTGAGAGGACGCTCTACGCCGGTCCTGAGCCGATTCGCAATCCTGGTTTTTTGAATAAAGCCCGGATCAATGTTTAAGTCGCTCAAGCTTTGTCCTTCGCACCAGTCTTTGACACCTTGGTATACCCTTTGAATAATCGATCGAGCTAAGGAAGGATTGAGAATCAGCGCCGCTCCACTGCCCTTGGCCGCAACCTTTTTCGCCGGGCAACCCATATTGATATCCACGCCATCGAATCCGAGCTCGCACACAATATGTGCGACTTTGTAGAACATCTCCGGTGTATGGCCGTAGATCTGCGCCACGATTGGACGCTCGATCTCGGAATACGTGAAATCTTTTATAAGCGTGTCCGGCGCGAAGAAAGCGGTCTCGACGTTGACAAATTCTGTAAACACGACATCAGGGCCACCGTGCTTGGCCGTGATAAAGCGGAAAGAAGCATCGGTGACTCCATCCATCGGCGAGAGACCGATAATGGGCTTGGGAATCGTTTGCCAGAAATTCATACCGCGTACCAGCCACTCAAGATAGCATCGGCTCAATGCCCCTTCAAATTACGCCGATGGCGTGGAAGCCGGAAGGAGTTGCTCGGCGTCCCGGACCATTCAATCCAGCCGAAGGAGAATTGCCCGGCCACAGCCATCGCCTGTAAAGCTTACTTCGTAAGCAATCTTCGCAGCTCGCGCAATTCCTTCTGCTGTTTTTTGCTCAGCTCCGGGTAAGCCATCTTGAGCCCATGCAAAGTGTCGAGGATGGTCCGGGAGATGATCAAGCGGGCGTTTTTCTTGTCATCGGCGGGTACGACATACCAGGGAGCCTCCCGGCTGCTGGTCGCGCTCAGGCAGGCTTCATAGGCCTTTATGTAGTCGTTCCAGAATTTCCTCTCCTCGAGGTCGCCCCGGCTGAATTTCCAGTTCTTATCCGGCTCGTCGATGCGGGCAAGAAAGCGGCGGCGCTGCTCGTCCTTGGAAACGTGGAGGAAAAATTTAACGATGCGGGTTCCGTTGCGGTAAAGATGGTTTTCCAAATCCACGATGGAACGATACCGGTCCCGCCAGATGGTCTTTTCGTCGAGCAGTTCTTTCGGCAGCCCCTCGCTGTGGAGAATCTCGGGGTGGACTCGAACGATCAGCACTTCTTCGTAGTAAGAACGATTGAAGATGCCGATGCGACCGCGCTCCGGCAGGTAACGAGTGGTGCGCCACAAAAAATCGTGTTCTAGCTCCTCCATGCTCGGATGCTTAAAACTATGGACCTCGCAGCCTTGAGGATTGACGCCGGACATCACATGCTTGATGGCGCTGTCTTTGCCGGCGGCATCCATGCCCTGGAAAATAATCAGCACGGCATAGCTGTTCGACGCATAAAGAAGATTTTGCAGCGCGCTCATCTCCGTGATGTGCTCGCGAAGTATTTTTTTGTACTGCTTCTTTGAGCGGTAATACGGGTCCACCCGCGTCGTCCACTCTTTGAGATCGATCTTGTTTCCTTCGCGCACGCGAAAATCTTTTGCATGGACTCTCATTGCATCCTTCCGCAAGGGGATGATTATGCTCGGCCTGGATGCTGATCCTTTCGGCTAGCGCCTATTTTGTGGCCCGACCTTCTCGATGGTAACACGCATAGCGATGCGGCCTTCGGCTTTCACTTTCTCTCTGTACTCGTCCCACTTCGGATGCTCGCCGTTAAGCTGCCGGTACCAATCGATCACGATATCCATCGCCTCCGGATGTCGGACGATCTCCGCCCTGCCGTCGATTTGGATGTAATTGGATCCATGAAATCGATCGCCGAAGACCAGCAGGGAGATCTGGGGGTTGCGCCGAATGTTTTTTACCTTGTAAGTTCTCTCCCGCGCGGTGAGGATCACCCGGCCTTGCCCGTCGATAACCGAAGAAACCAGGGTCATCTGCAGCGAACCGTCGCGCTTGCGCGCCACCAGCACGCCTTGATGGTTGTGTTTCAAGAATTCCTCCGCCTCGACAATTTCCATACAGCCTCCAAATAATTTCGTTTATAAGATCCTATAATTTTTGGCGCTTTTCTCACAAGCGCCGCAGATCGGCGCATTTCCTTGAGCGCGAAAAAACTGGTTGTTGCGTTTTTCGGAAGGTCTTCTCACTTCTCGACTTGAGTTGGCCTCTCTATCTTGACAAAAGGGATCAGAGTACAATATGGAAGAAAAGCTTTGGAGCTTGGCTTAAATCGAGACCATTTTTTTGCTAAATTTTATCCGGCGACTATTATCAATCTCACGGTTCTCATCCCTCCTTTTGTCCCATTCCTGGAAGTAGCCGCCGTGGTCGAGACAATTTGCGTCGCCATACCCGCGGAGAAAAAAGCATGCGCAAGTGGATTATAGTTGGGGTTGTCCTGCTTTTATTGTGCGTGGCCGGTGTTGTCGCGGTACTCAACGTCAATTCGTATATCGCGCGCAACAAAGACTACTTGATCAGTCAAGCCGAGCAGGCGCTTGGCCGTAAAGTTTCAGTGGATGACGTCGAGGTCAGCCTCTGGAACGGCATCGGTTTTCGATTAACCAATTTCGCCATGTCAGACGATCCGGCATTTTCGTCGGCTGAATTTGTCCGCGCCAAAGATCTGCAAGTCAACCTCAAGTTTCTGCCCCTCTTGCGCAGGGACGTGCGGGTTAAAAAGCTGATTCTCCACAATCCCGCCATAAGCATCATTCGAAACGCAAAGGGCGATTTTAATTTCTCCACCATCGCAAAAACCGAAAAGGAGGACGGCGCCAAAAAGCAAAAGAAAGAAGCCGCTCCCAAGGAGAAAGAGGCGCCTTCGACTTTTTTCGTATCCCTCGTCGATATTTCGGCTGGAGACGTAAGCTATCGAGACCAGAAGGACGGCACCAATCTTCAGCTTCGACAGATCAACTTGGAGGTGGAAGACCTGGATTTCGACAGGCCTTTCACCGTCAACCTGGCGGCTGCCCTGTTCGCCTCGAAGCAGAATCTCAAAATCAAGACCGCCGTCGGTCCTCTTTCTCGGGGCGCTGACTTTCGTGACGTCCCCTTGGACGGCGAGATCAATGTCGATCCGCTCGACCTCAGTCAACTGGAAGCCGCGGTGCCGAAGGTCAGGAGCGCCCTGCCGAAGAATTTGGATCTTGCGGGAGTCTTCAGAATCGAGAATCTAAAACTAAAAGGAACTCTCAAAAATCTTGCGCTCAAAGGACAGATTGTAGGAAACGACGGGTCGATCCGCTTGGGCAACTCTTTCCAAAAGCAGCCCGGCATACCTCTGACAATCTCGGCCGACGCGCAACACGCCGGCGATAGGATCGTTCTTCGGCAAGCCGAGATTAAATTGCATAATCTGGAGCTCGCAAGCAAAGGAGAGGTGAGACTAGGCGACCGCACCTTGCTGAATTTGTCCATCGACTCCAAGCCGGTATCTTTGGATGGTTGGGAAAAAATTATTCCCGCCATCGCCGGCTATCAGCTTTCAGGAAAAATGCAGGTCCGCGGAACCATTCGCGGCGAGGTCGGCAAAGGAGCCACCCCGCAAATCCAGGGTAACGCCAGCTTAGAGAACGCGAGCGCCAAGCCCCCTCAGTTTTCCAAGCCCATCGAGAATCTGAATACGAAGATTAACTTTACAGGGCAGCGGGCTGATATTAAAGAAATGACATTGAAGTTAGGCAATTCCAATATCCGCCTGGCAGCGACTATCGAAAGATTTTCTCCGCTCACCGTCACCTACAAGATATCCACACCCGAACTATCTCCGGGGGAATTTCAAGCGGCTTTGTCTGAAGAGCGAAAAAAAGACGTGATCCATAACCTCAGCAGTGAAGGGCAAGTCGGCATACAAAATGGCAATGTTACAGCCCAGGGGAAGATCGCCTCGAGCAATGGAAGCCTTTACGCAATCGACTACAAAGATCTCCAAGCGACCCTTTCCATGGCGGATAAAGTCGCCCACATCCGCAATTTCAACGTCAATGCCCTGAACGGCGCCGTGCAAGCAGAGGGAGAATACGCCTTCAAAGGTCCAGTGCCCAATTTTTCCCTCGCTTCCAAAGTCCGGGGAGTCGATCTCAAAGAATTGTACAGTACCTTTGGCTCAAAGGCCGAAAACGATTCACAAAGAGACATCCGCGGGCGGTTGAACGCGGATATGAAGGTCACGGGCAGCGGCAAAACCTGGGAAGAGATGAAGCCCGCGCTCCGCGGCCAGGGACAGGCGGAAGTGTTAGACGGGGCGCTCCTCAACTTCAACCTCGCCGACAGCGTTCTCTCGGGAGCAACAGGCATGCCCGGGTTGACCAACATGATCAAACCGGCGATTCGAAAGAAATATCCCGAAACGTTCGAAGCCAAGGATACCCAGTTTAAGGAATTAAAGGCCGACTTTGATTTGGCAAACGGGCGGATGAACGTCAAAAATCTCCGCATCACCGGGGCCGATTTTAACGTCGATGGAAACGGATGGGTCGACTTTGAAAGGAACGTGAACTTCCGCTCCTCGCTGATGCTTTCTCCCCAACTGTCCGCCGACATAGGCGGATCGGCCCGTGAGATCAAATATCTGTTCAACGACCAAAAGCAACTGGAGATTCCCTTTTCAGTGACCGGCAAACTACCTAAAGTAAAACCCAAACCCGATGCCAGCTATCTTGCTAAGTCGCTTCAGCGCGGCTTCCTGCAAAAAGGGACAGAAGAACTTCAACAACGGTTTTTAGGCAAGAAAGAATCCGCTTCTCCTAAAGAAGAATCGGCGCCTTCAGATCGCAAGGAACGAAAAAAGAGCTCCACGGAGGATCTCATTCGGAAAGGCCTCAAGGATTGCCTCGGACGTTAGACGGTAAAGAAGCGAGCCCGTGTGTTCTATCTTTGTCTGGCGCTATACCTCGAATTTAAATCCTGCAGGTATTTTTCCAAAGTTTCGAAGCCGGCATCGTCGGGAAGATTTTTAAGGTCCTCAATTAGCGTTCTCAAATCCGGCGCTTTTTCCGATAGCGCGGCGATGGTATCGAAATACCGATAGTAGGCGAGATCGTGACTGAGCTTCGCTTCAAGAACGGTGGAAGGGTTTTGCCCGGCAATTTGGCGCCGAAATTGACGAGAATAAATCGCATAAGATCCAATCGAATCGAGGATTTTGTGTTTAGCTTGTTCCAGCGGCTCGGTCTCGAACAGACGCTTGGCCTCTTTGGCCAAATCGTTCAATTGGCGCGAAAACTCTCTCTCTTCATCGACGGATGCCAGCGCTCGCCTCAGGTTTTCGATGTCACCCTTGTGCTTGAAGAATTCCACCGCCGCTAGCGACCCTAGTGGCGTGACGATGGATTCTTCAATATCCCAGGGTAAATCGAAGTTTTTGTCGCCGTGAAGATCTTCGTGGAGAATGACCTTGACTCGTCTCACCATGCCCTCCTCGGCGAAGCCGACCGTGGCAATGGAGCGGGGATCGGCGAACTCGTTTCCCTGACGGTAATACACGCTGTAACCGTCGACTCGATAGACTTGCTCTAACTTTAATTGCTCTTTAAGGGTGGAGAAACCAATGGCCATGCGGATATCGACAGGCTTGCGCAACGCCAGAGTCCCCAAGCGCTGCATCCAAAACCACAGCATCGAAAGCGCAGGTGCATTTCGCGTGGTTTGACTCAAGGCCGCCGTCGGCTCGATGCCGAGAGACTTTTCGAAGGCTTTGACTTCTTCTACGAGAGCGGCGGTTTCGCGCAATCGGGAAGCATCGCTTTCCTGTCGTTGGGCAACTGCGCAGGAACAGAGGCTGCATGTGAGAAGAACAGCGGCGGCAAATCGGCTCCATTGCCGTCGGCTGAGTTGTCCGTTAGCAACAGTTGAAGCCATCAGTGAATCTACGCTGTTATTTATAAACCGAGAGTTACATCGCGAAGAATGACGACAGCGGTGCCTTGCGCGAAATCTGCCCGACGTCGACCAACATCTCCATCTCCGCTTCGGCAAGCTTTTGTTCCTCTTCAGTGAAGGTAAACTCGATCTTCGGATAGCGGGCCGATGCCAGCAGCGCCTCTTTATCCCCGCCGTAGCGCTGGATGAAGGCATCGCCGATCTCATCCAGGTGCCGCTCGCTATAGGAGAAAGAGGCTCGGAAAACTTTCAGGAGCTTGTCCTTCAGCTCCGGATGTTCTCGGAGCAGATCCTCCCTTCCCGCGATCATATGCTTGATCATTTGATCGAAGCCGTGAAGCATCTTCCAAGCTTCGCCGTCCGTGTACAAGCAACGGACATCATCCGCGACCTCGCCACGAAAAAAGAAATGGTCGAGCAAGACCACCGCATCGACTCTGCCACTCTTCAGCACGTCGAGCAGCTGCTCCTGCGGGTAAGACTCCCAACGGAGCGTTGCGTCATCCACGCCATACGCTCGGCGCAGCAGGTAACGATGAAACGCATGTGCCCCTTGATGGGTAGCGATGAGTTTGCCCCCGAGATCTTGCGGTTTTTGCACGGGACCATCGGCGCGCACGAAAACGCCATTACCCTTCACCGTCGACTTCCATTCGGTGCAGAGGCCGATGATCGGCGCGCCCGCGAGCTTGCGGTGTAGAAAGTTGGGCAAGTATAGATTCGCGACTTGCACGTCGCCGCGAATCAATGCCTCTTCCTGCTCATGGCTCGGCGGGTCCGGCAACTCGATGACCTTCATGTTAAAACCGTCAGGCTTCACCTTGCCGGCGGCCAGAGCATAATAGGTACGAAACATGCAAAAACGGTTTCGATAGTGCGCAAAAGTTAGATCCATGATTTTCCCTCACGATTTCGCTACCTCTGCCCTTTTCTTGTTGCAAACGTCCACCGCGGCCACCGCATAAACCTTGGCACAGTTGACCATATTCTCGATGCCGACTCCCCTCCTGACTCCGGTCGGCGTATCCCACTCCGCCAGCGCTTTGGTTTCCGTCGGATCGACGAGGTGCGTGCCAAAACCCGGACCGTAAGTGATGCTCGGAACACCGTAGGCGGCAATGCGCGACCCATCGCTCGTAATGCCGTAGCGAATAGGTTTCGCATAGGGAACTGGCTTGCCGAATACCGTCTTGTGAGCTCTTTCCATCGCCTTTACCACATATTCGCTCTTGGAGATCTCATAACCGTCCGTGGAAAGGTAGAGATCGACGCGGATGTCGAGAATATCGCTTTCCCGTTTGCGAACTTTTTCGCAAACCGCTTCGATCTCCCGTTGGATCGCCAACGGCGGCGTGCCGGGCAATGTCTTTACGATCACAAACATATCCGTCGTCGGCCGCGTGCCGGGCTTGAAGGGGTTTCCCCCTTCGATGGCGCCGATCTGAACCGTGGGCAACATGAACTTGTGTTTGTACTTTCGTTGATAATCTCTCTCCCAATCCTGGATCGCCTGGGCGACCTTCGCCGCAGCGAGCACGAACTTCGTCGCTTTCCCGTCGATGCTGACCCGCGCCCACACCAGTCCGGCATTGCCGATCTGAAGCTGCAGGCCGGTGGGCTCGCCGATGATACACATATCCGCCATCACACCGTGATCCATCATGTAACGCGCGCCGACGCCGGCGCCGCGATAAGTCTTGCCCTGAAATCGTCCGATCTGGGCTTTTTCAATCTCGCCGACAACACCGGAGATAATAATATCCCCCTTGAGCTTCACTCCCGCTTTTTGAATCGCTGAGACCGCCTCGATGTAGCAGGGAAAGGCCGCTTTCATGTTCACCAGCCCGCGGCCGTAAATACGGTTATCTTCAACCACCGTCTCCTGGGGATTGTCGAAGTGGTCCATGTGGGCGCAAAACATCAAGGTCGCCCCGCCACCCGTTCCTTTCAAAGTGCCGATGACGTTGGGTCGCCCCTCTTCCACTTCCTGATAACTCACCTGCATGCCTAACTTTTCGAATTGGCTTCCAAGGTACTCAGCGATCTCCTTCTCTTCGCCCGTGATGCTGACGATATCCGCCACGTGGCGCGCCAGCTCGACGATCCTTTCTCGATCCACTTGCTCCAAAACTTGTTCTTCCATTCGCGCTCCTCTCGGCCGTTGAGACTTTGGGTTGAATTTTTTCTGTAGCACACTCGCGCCGCGCTGCCAACAAACGTTGTTGACCCTCATCGCCGATTTGCTTAAATTGGGTCTCCATGAAGGTCGGTTTGGACATCGACGGGGTTTTGGCGGATTTCATCTCGCCTTTTTTGCGGTTCATGGAACAATACGCGGGCAATGGTCCGATCGACCCGGAATCCATCACGGACCTGAATTTCTCGGATCATCCTTTCTTATCGAATGAGATCGTCACTGAATGCATCCTGAGCGTCTCCAACGACCCAAAATTCTGGCGGCAGCTGGCGCCGCTACCTTCCCCGGAACAATGGAAGCTTTTGGATGATCTCAGCCGGCAAGAGAGATTGGTCTTTGTGACCCACCGATATGAGCGCGAGAGCTACAGCATTCATGAAGTAACTTGCGACTGGCTCAAGCAACATGGCATCGCTCAGCCGGCGGTCTATTTCACTCAAAACTATAAGTCCGAGCTGATCAGCAAATTGAAAATAGAGTTGTTTGTCGACGACCGTCATGAAAACTGTCGTGATGTAGCCGAGCGCACCGGCGCGGTCGTGCTCATGCCACACCGGATTTACAACCAGTCGTTCAATCACCCGAGAGTCCAGCGGATACAGGATTTAGCCGAACTCTTTGACTATCTCGAATGAGACCCTTTTCGCGGCGACGGTACGATTTGAACCACTTTGAATGGCTTGAACAGTTTGAACTGCTTAAACGGCTCGAACCGTTTGAACGGTCCGAACAGTACGATACACGGGAGGATGACTCATATGTACGGATGGCGGGCAAAGATCGGCCATGTCGCCCCGTCTCGCGGGGATACTCTGGTCTATGAATTTTATCGGATGCTGCCGGAGGGCTTCATGCTCTTGAACAGCACGGGAACGATTCGCCAGCTGGTGGATGCCGACTTCGAGCGGCAGCTCCAGCGCATTGAAGAGGCGACCCAGGACCTAGTCGAGAACAAGTGCGATGCCATCATCATCGGCGGTTCACCGCTTTTCACCAAGCTCGGCTACGGCAGTGATATCGAGATGGGAAAGAAGTTAACGGCGAAATTCGGGGTGCCCGTTTCGCCCGGCATCACCGGCGAAGTCGAAGCCCTCAGGTCCCTTAACATCAAAAAAGTCGTGGTGGCGACCCCGCACGAAGATTCGCTCAACCAAAGAATGAAAGCGTTTCTTGAAGCTTCCGGCTTTCAGGTCCTGAAAATCGAGGGCTATGGAGTACGAAAGAACGCCGACCTGACGGACATGGACATCCATGCCGCCTATAAAATCGCCAAGAAACTCTACGAGCAAGCGCCAGAGGCCGACGGCGTCTTCGTCCCCTGCCCTCGCTGGCCGACGATTACCGATGTGGATCTCTTGGAACACGAGATCGGCAAGCCGGTCGTCACCAGCTGCCAGGCCTACATCTGGCATGCCATACGAATGGCGAAAGTGAAAGAAACCGTTTCCGGGTTCGGCCAGCTCATGGCCTCGTTGGCTAACTGACTCACGAAGGGCGGCAAGCGGGTAGGCTCATCACACGTGAAGCCTCGATTCCAACAGGCAGCGGAACTTCTTGCGACAGCGGCTACCTTCGGTTGGCGAACACGTCTTTAAGAAGATCGGTCACCCGGGCGGCCGGATTAGTGCGGATTTTTTTCTCCTCCTGCCCCACGACGAGGAACAGACCGTCGGTCGCCTTTTCAGTGACATACTGATTGACGTCGAAGCTAATGCTCTTCGTAAAGGGCACGCTTTGATATTTGCCGATGAGCTCATTGTACTGCCGGTTGACGCCGACATCGTTCATGACCTTCTCGACGGTTGGGCGGAAGGCGGTGTGTAGCTTTGTCGAAGTTTTCCCTTTGAAGTAATCCGTCGCCGCGGTATCGCGGCCATTCAGGATCTTTCTGGCGTCGTCGAAGGTCATCTGCCCGATGGCATCCCAGAAAATTTCTTTGGCGAATGGAACCGCTTTTTCCGCGGCGCGATTCATACCTAAAACGAATTCGTCGATCTTCGGACCGAAGCCGACAAGTCGCAGCGGCTGTTCCACAGCCTGGAGCGATTTCGGCATCAGGATTTTGATCGCCTTATTGGCGAAAAATCCGTCCATCTGACCGGTTTGGACCACCGCATTCTCCGTCCCGACCTTTAAGGCTTCTTGCAGCCCGGAACCGATCTTCGCGTCACTCAAACCGCCGCCACCACCTCCAATAGTTCCGCTCAAGCCCTTGAACATTTTGTCCAGCTGGGCCGATGCGGGATTCGCAGAAACCAAGAATGTCGCGACCAACACCAACGTCATCATCCGGATCACGGGTATTCTCCTTCTTCGAATTAAAGTGAACCGATCGACTTTGCTACCAGCGGCGAATCAAAGAGTGTCTTTGAAGCGTTCCGAGGATGGTCTGACTCCCTCGGGCGGAAGGGCGGCGGCAAAAAATGCGTCCATAAGTACATTGAAAATTTCCTGCTTGGCGCCTTCGGGTGCAAGCCGATAAGCGGTTCGGAGCGGCTGGATCGCCTCGCGCCAATGGCGCACGCTTAGGTGAGAGCGGCCAAGATAGAAATAGGCTTCCGCGAACTCCGGTTCCTGCTCGGTGGCCCGTTTGAAATGAGGAATCGCTTCTTCGAAATGGCCTTGATTAAAAAGCGCCAACCCCCGTTCAAAGCTGTCATCGGCACGAAAGTGCCTCAAGGTGGCGCAAGAGCTAAAAAGTACCAATCCGATGACGACCCAGGGAACCGCAATTTTCATGGCTACACCTCAATCCGGTTAGACGAATGCGACCGGTGATTGTAGCATGTCGCAGCAGCTAACTAGAGGAATCCTCCGGTCCTATCGGAGCGGCCGTAATGGCTGGCTACTTACCGAACGCTGCGTTCAAAATCGGTTCGAGCTCGCCTCTCTCGTGCAGCTCGTGGAGAATATCGCAGCCGCCGACGAATTTCCCGTCTATGTAGATCTGCGGGATGGTCGGCCAATTGGAGTAACGCTTGATCCCTTCCCGAACCGTGGGATCGGCTAGCACATCTTCACTCGCGAACGGAACACCGTAGGACTTTAGAATCTCCACGGTATGTGCCGAGAAGCCGCATTGGGGAAAATCCGGCGTTCCTTTCATGTAGAGCATGACTTTATTCTTTTTTACTTTCTCATCGATCTGGGTCAAAATTTCGTCTGCCATAAAAATACTCCTTCCGAGTTCCGCCTCAGGATCCGAGCTTTTCCCATTGAGCTGGTGTGTACAGTTTCATGGTAAGCGCATGGATGCGTTCTGAATTCATAGCTTCTTTGAGTGCATCGTTGACCATCCGTTGCTGTTCTAGTAACCCTCTGCCCTCAAAAGCTGGTGAGACAATGATTACCTGCCAGTGATCACCGCCGCCGGTGAGGTCTTGGGTCTCAATCAAGGAAGCCGGCAATACTTTTGCTAACGTCTCTTTAATCTCTTCTGGTGTAATCATCATCAGAATATTACAGGCTTAGGAGTGCCCTTTCAAGCTTCGAAAGCCCGCAATCTCATTCGCCTTTGGCCTGGGGATCGAAGTCGCTACGGACTTTCTTCATCATCGCCCGCAGATCCATGCGCAATTCATCCAATGTCGGTCGTCCGACGTACCAGTAACCGCAATAAATGTTGTGCACGGTCAAATCAGGCATCAAGGAGAAAGTGTAAGGAATCGCCGTAACGCCACGACTCTTGGAAGTCTCAGTCATATCCAACGCTTGAACGACTTTTCGGTCGTGATCGCTCAAGAACGGAAATTCAGCGTCGAGGCCGGCGCGAAGGGCCGCGTTTACCTCCGGCGGATCGACGCTCGCGACAACGAGCTTGCAGTAATTGATCGCCAGCTCTTTTTGAAATTCGACATAGTGGCGCAACTGCACCTGGCATTTTCCTCACCAGTAGCCGCGATAAAAGGTCACGATCAGGGGAAACTTCCCGGCGAATTGCGAGAGTTTGACGATCTGGCCGTCATGATCGGTCAGTTCAAAATCCGGAAATCGCCGTCCAATGGTTTGGTTCATGACAAAACCTCCCTACTTCAGTGCATCACGGATATCGTTTCCCCATCTCCGCAAAGTATCCTTCTTTGTCCAACTGCTGCAAGAGCGTAAGATCTACAAATTGCTCGGGTTTAGCGGTCTTGGCGTTGGCCATTTTCCCGGCCACTTCGTCCAGTAGAAACTGAATGCCCTTGAGCGTGGGATAGGGCCGTTTGGAAACCCGCTTAATGAACCAGTCATACGTCGCGTCGAGAACATCCGCGTCCGTGGTACGCATGTACTTGGCCGTAATGCGCCGGGTTTCATCCCGATTGCGCGGAATGTAATAAAGCGCTTCGACGTACGCCTTCAATGCAGCCAGAACGGTATCGCGCTGGCTACGGATGAACGACCTCGTCGTCGCAAACCCGTTGCCTTGGACTTCGATGCCGAGATCGAGCATGTCGAAGACTTCAACAAGTCCTTGCTTTCGGGCACGGGGCAGTTCCGACGGTGTTAGAATCGTCGCGTCGATCCGCCCGCCGTCCACTGCAGCTAAACGTTCCATGGTCGGTCCGGCTACGACAACGGCCACATCCTTATTGGGTTCAAGATTAAACTTTTTACACAGGATAAGCGCTGCATTATGGGATGCGGATCCGAAACCGCTCACGCCCAGCTTCTTTCCTTTAAGCTGTTCCACCTTCGCAATACCGGGGCGCGCGACGACGGAATAGTTGTAGGCGCTTTCCGAGGAGGCGATCAGCACCACGTCATGACCCTGGAGCCCTGCCTGAACCACCGTGCCGATGTTTACGATCGGAGGGTCGCCGGCGACCAATGCCTGGGTGGCCATCTGCCCGCCGCGAAAGAAAACTACTTCGGCGTCAAGGCCGTGCTTGTGAAAAAGCCCGGCATCTTTGGCAACCCAGATGTGGACCTGATTATAAGAGACCGCGGGATAACCGATTTTTATTTTCTTCAGTTCTTGAGCGTCGACACGCACGCATGCCGCCCATACGATCACGGCGGCAATCGGCGCAAATTTCTTCATTAGTAAGTGTCGACTCGTGGCGCCCCGCTTCGTGTCGGTTTTGGCTGGCTTAATAGGACGCAACGCCTGCTACCGTATTGGATGAGAAGTTTTCCCGCTCTGCAGTCTAACGCTTGAAGATGTCTTTCTACTAACCCAAGGCATAAGTTTGAGATTCTTTTATAGGAAATATGCTTGGGGGTCAAACAGCGGGCTTGAGCCACCCTTGAGCGTCAAATGATTTGCCCGAGACGCCGATCGAGTCGTCTGAGGCGAGATATAAAAATACCGGCACAATGTCATCTGGAGTGGAAAGTGTCATCGGATCCTCATCTGGATAGGCGCTCGCGCGCATTTCCGTCCTGGTTGGCCCCGGATTTACCGCGTTCGCCCTTATTCCCACTTCTTTTAGTTCTTCGGCGAGGATTTGAGTGAATCCCTCCAAACCGAACTTTGAAACCGCGTAAGCTCCCCAACGAGGTCTACCGACCCTGCCGACACCCGATGATACGTTGATGATCGAACCGTGGCGCTGAGGGAGCATGGTTTTCAGAGCTTCCTGCGTCATAAGAAAGGCTCCGGTCAGATTGACTCGGATAACGTCTTCCCAAGCCTCCCGGGGATAACGTGCAATCGACTCCCGCGGCCCTAGCAAGCTGGCGTTGTTTACAAGAACATGGACCGTACCGTAACGGTCCATAGTCGACCGCACGATGCGCTTCACATCTTCAGAGCTGCCAACGTCGCCAGCAGTCCCATCAACCTGACCTCCGATACGCCGGAGATCGCTCAACACGCGGTTGAGCTCATCATTTCGACGCCCGCAGATAAAAACTTTAGCGCCTGCGCGGGCGTACGCCGACGCGATGGCTCTGCCGATACCGCGGCTGCCGCCCGTTACGAGAGCGACCGTGCCCGCCAATTTGTTCGGAATTTCGCTTCCCACAATAGAGATGTTATATCATAGTCACCCAAGTCGTAAAATTTATGAAGAGCTATCAAAGATTGCTGATTTTCGGCCTGGTAGCGCTCGCATTCACGGCATTACTCAGCCCGTGGGCGGCCGCGGCGTGGGAACAATTTATCAGCGCTCACGCGGGGTGGGAGGAATATCGCTATCCCTTTTCGCGCATCTTCGACCGGTTCTTCATGATCTCGGGGATTATTCTGTTCTTCGCCTGCCGGCCACTGCTGAAAATCGGCTCGTTGAATCAATTGGGTCTTACGCCGCGCACCGAGGCTGCGCGGAACCTGGCCGTTGGGGCCGCATTCGCGATCGTGTCAATGGCATCCCTGGTGATGGTCATGTCGCTGACTGACGTCTTTGTTCCCTTTTTCCGGCTTTCGTTTTCCCAATCTTTGGCTCGTTGCGGTAAAGCGCTGCTTGCGGCCGTGGCGGCGGGTTTTGTGGAAGAAATCTTTTTTCGTGGCATCATCTTTAAGGGTATGCGCGAGGATTTGGGGCGTTTCCGCGGTTATCTTTTCGCCAGCCTTTTTTTTTCAGCGATTCATTTTGTCCAGCCTGCCGATGACGCGCTCTTAACGGGCATCGATCCATGGGCGGGTGTACGGCACGTGGTCGATTCGTTCCACCCATTTCTCGATCTAGAGACGCTCTTCCCTGGACTCTTGGGACTCTTTTTGATCGGCGCCGTGCTGTGCTACGCCTTCGAGCGCACCGGAACACTTTATCTGTCCATCGGGCTCCACGCCGGTTGGATTTTCAGCCTCAAAACGATCCGGATCTTTGGCGATTTCAGGAGACAGGATTTGGGATGGCTGTTCGGCTCCACGGATCCCAAGATCGTGAGTGGAGTCGTCACGTGGCTCGGTTTGGTCATCGTCGCGCTCGCGGTGCGCCAATTTACTCAAAAACACGCCCGGCTCTTCGCCGTCCGCGAGCCCAGCTGACCGCGCCATCGGCCGCCGCATCATTCTTTTATGACGACACAGTGGTCCGGATGAGCTAACGCGTAGATCTTTTGGCCTTGCTCATAGCGTTGGGACGGAGGAGTGATGATACGCAGGTTGAGTGAATGGGCAGGTAATTCAACCGTGTAGTCGACGGCGTCCCCGAAGTAGATTTGCCGCCGCACGAGCCCAGCAAAAAGATTATAACCCTGTCGTTCCATCTCGCGCGCCCTGGATTCATCTGCCATCAGCACGATGTTGTGAGGTCTGAGACAGACAAATGCGTCGCTTCGCGCATTGAATTCGGCTCCACCCGCGACTCGAATTTGCAACCCGTCCCGCACAAACATCTGGTTACCGCCGTCAAAACGCCCCGATAAGATATTGGTTTTTCCGACAAACTCCGCCACGAAGCGAGTCTTCGGATGATCGAAGATTTCCCCCGGTCGACCCACTTGAACCATCCGTCCGCTGTTCAACACAGCGATACGGTCGGACGTCGCCATGGCCTCGGCTTGATCATGAGTCACATAGATGGTCGTTATGCGAATCTCCTCGTGCAACCGCCGAATCTCGGAACGCATCTCCTCGCGCAGGTGTGCGTCCAGATTGCTCAGCGGTTCATCCATCAGAAGGATCCGCGGTGCCACAACCAAAGCGCGCGCCAGGGCGACCCGTTGCTGCTGGCCGCCGGATAGCTCCGCGGGATAGCGGTCCTTCAAGGCGTCCAGGCGAACCAAACTCAAAAACTGACTGACCCGCTGGTCGGCTTCGCGCGTCGATAACTTTTGAAACTTGAGTCCATAGGCGACGTTCTGAAATACGGTCATATGCGGCCAAACCGCGTAGCTCTGGAAAATCATCGACATGGCGCGCCGCTCGGGCGGAACCATCACCGTGGACGACGAAATGACCTCGTTGCCGACCTTGATCTCCCCTCCATCCGGCTCCAGAAATCCCGCGATCAAGCGAAGCGTCGTGGTCTTCCCACAACCCGAAGGGCCCAAAAGCGAGACGAACTCCCCGTCGCCGATTTCTAGATGAAGGTTGTCGACCGCAGGCAGCGTCGCAAATTTTTTGGTCAGTCCAACCAGCGATACGGTCGCCATCGCTTTATTCTCTCGCCGTCACCAGGTCCCGACCCAAGAGTCGTTGGACCGCCAGTATGATGAGAAACGAAACCGCCAGCAGGAGAATACCCAATACCGAGATCGCGCCGACCTGTCCCTCTTCCTTAAGATCGAAGATGACAACGGATATGACCTTCGAGCTCGGGGCGAAAAGCAGGATCGCCGCGCTGAGTTCGCGGATGACGCCGATAAAAATGAAACACCACGCGGCGATCAGTCCCGACCGGGCGAGCGGCGCCGTCACGTCTTTCAATGAAACCAAGCGATTGGCACCGAGAATTCGACTGGCATCCTCCAGTTCCACATGAATGCTCTTAAAAGTTGATTCGGCTTGAGAAAAGCCGATGGGCATCTCCTTGGTCAAAAAGGCAATGAAGAGGATCCAAACCGTGCCGTACAGGACCACCGGCGGCTGGGTGTAAACGATGAACAATCCGACGGCAAGCACGATGCCCGGGATGACCAGCGGCGCGAGCGCAAAAAACGAGAGATACCGCGCTCCGCGCAAGATATTGCGATTCGTGATGTAGGCGATCAGCATCGCCAAGAGAGTTCCCGTGGTCGCGGTTAGAATACCCAGTTTGAACGTGTTGAGGATTGCGCGCTGCGTGTCGCTGTATTGGAAGAGAACGTAGCTGAAATTTTCTACTGTGAAATTACCCCAGTCCAGCGGCATCGCCCACGCCCTTGAGAAAGCCGCCTTCAACAGAATCCAGTAGGGCAAAAATACCGAACAGGAAAGTATGGCGAGCACGAGTATAAAAACCGGAACGCGGCCCCAGCCTAACTTCACCACCCGCTTCTGTCCGCCTCTGCCTCCGACGGTGCTAAAACCTCGCCGGCCGAGAATTCTCTTTTGCAATCCGATCAGCACCATGGTAGCGAGCAGGAGCGGTACGGAAAAGGCCGCGGCTAGCTCCAGGCGCGGCGGGTACTGAAACAAAGTCCAGATCTGGGTCGTAATCGTATGAATTCCTGCCGGCAGCCCAAGGATCGCCGGCGCGCCAAAGAGCGAAAGCGAATGGAGAAAAGCGATGATAAATCCGCTCAGCAACGCCGGCAAGGCCAGGGGTAAGGTAATCGTCCATGCGGTCTTGAGCTTGTTCGCCCCTAAGATAACCGCTGCGTCCTCCAAATCCGAGGAGATCAGCTCGCATACGTTGGCGATCATGGAAAAAGCGTATGGGAAGCTGTAGAGCGCCATGACAAAGATCAGCCCTGTCATCGTAAAAATATTGAAGAGAAACTCGTCGCCCCCCGTCACGGCGCGAAATAGCTTGTTGAGAGCGCCGGCGTTGGGGCCGGCGAGCAGGGTCCAGGCAAAAGCGCCGAGAAACGGCGGTGTCACGAAAGACGCCATGACCAGCGCGCGAACCGTTTTTTTCCAGGGAAGATCGGTGCGCGTCACCAGCCAACCGAGTAATCCGCCGACAATGACGGCGATGAGCCCCACCCAAAAGGAGATGATAATCGTGTTACGGATAGCGGTGAGAAAAGCCGGCTTGGTAAAAACCTCGGCATAGTTGCCAAACGTCAGCCCTGCTTGATTGCGTACGCTGGTCGAGAAAATGGCGCCCAGCGGAAACGCCATCAAAAGCACCAGGAGCAACGACGCGCCGGCCCAGACGGGAAGGGTGGAATCCCAGCCCTTCAGCTTGAGCCCGCCCCAATATCTGCCGCTTGTCTCGGCTGCCAGCATGAACTCTATAATCTAAGCGCCGAAAAATTCGACGAAGCGCTTTTTGATTTCAGCGTTTTTCTTTTCCAGCTCATCCGCGTCCACGGACAAAAGCTTTAGATCCTTGAGCTTCGGTTTGTCCGCCGGATAGGTGACTTCCGGATGACCCGTATAGAGCCCTTCGCGATCCGCCAACAATTGCTGCGACTCTTTGGCAAAAATGTATTCGCTAAACAATTTGGCCGCGTTTGGGTGCGGCGCGTCTTTGGCTATCGCCACCGGCGAAACGACCAATGGAATTCCCTCGTTGGGATAGATGATTTTGATCGGGTTCCCCTGTTTTTGTGTTTTATAATAAAAGTATTCCGCCCCGTTGGCACCCACGGGCCGCTCTCCTGAAGCGACGACGCCTGCCGGATCGTTGGCTGATTGAACCACGTGCAGACCATTTTTCGCAAGCTCGCGGAAGTACTCCCAGCCATAGAGATTCACCAGCGCCAAGACATGGGTCATAATAATTCCGCTGTAGCCAGGATGAGCGCTGACCATTTTGCCCTTCCATTTTGGATTTAGCAGATCCTTCCAGGTTTTCGGCGCATCCTTTTCGGCAACGCTTTTTGGATTGTACGCGATCACGGAGAGAGTCGCTCTCATGCCAAAGTAAAAACCGTCTTTATCTTTGAAACCTGCGGGAAAAATCTCCGCTCCTTTGGGAATATATTTCATGAGCATGCCTTTGTCTTTGAACAGCACGAAGTGGCCTGCGTCAGAGGTATGAATGACATCGGCGTTCTTGATCCCCGCCCCGGCCTCCTGCATGACCCGCTGTAAAACGCGTTGTGAGCCGGTGCGATGAACCTCGACGTCGACTCCCGCGTATTTGGTTCTAAACGCGTGGGCGATCGCCGTGGATGAGGGAATCGCCAACGACGTATACCAGACGACCTTCCCCTCTTTTTTTGCCGCTTGAATAAGAGCAGCATCTTGGGCAAGAGAAACAGAGGCGGGGGAAACCCATAGAGGGAATAGTAAAAAGTAGAAACTCTTTCTCATGTTCATTACCTCCTAGCCAAATTAGTTCTTAAGGTCATGCAGGAACCAAGAGATCAGCAAGACTTGTAATGGACGAAAGCTGCTCTATTTGTCTCACCGCATCGATAATTCGCTCAACTCGCACGTCCGCCAAAGCCAGCCGCGCATTGGCGCGAAATTTGTCCTCTATTTCTTCCGGCGGAAGCGGCTCTTCCAAGCCGCCTCGAGGATAAGGCTGGTTCTCTTCCAAAACGGTACCGCCTTTTAGTTTGATCTTCACATGGCCGGAAAAGTGGCGCGGATAGTCGATGGTTGGATCGAGTTCGTAACCAACCTTCTTTGCCAAATCGAGCACCCTAGAATCACGGATCGCCTCGTCGGTAAATTCCTCCAGTCCCGCCCTGCCCCGAATTAACATGACGGCGATGCTATAGGGCAAACTGAATTTAGCACCGTAAGAGCTCGCCGGTCGCTGCTTGTCCGCAAGCGGCTCCCAAAGCCGGTGCACCGGTCCCTCGGCCGTCCGGCACACGACCTCAACGACGCTCTCGGGATTGAAGGAATATTTTTGTTTCAGCTTTAACGCGCAATCCATGTAAGGATGCGATATTGAACCGCAGGGATAGGATTTGAACGTCAACCGCGGGATCTCCCAGACTTTGCCGAGTTCCGCGAGTTTTTCGAATGGGTAGTCGTTCGCGCCGCCGAAGGAGCGGTAAAAGCCATGCGTGCCTTCGAATACGGTACCAGGGCCGCGAAAGCCTTCGCGCGCGAGCAAGGTCGCGATAATCCCGCCATGCGCCGACCATCCCGGGTGGAGTCGCTTCGTCCAACTGCCATCCGCCAAATATTCGATGATCCCCGAGCTTTGACTCCCACACAATCCAAATGCGTCCGTCCATCGGGATATGTCAAGCCCGTAGAGCTTGCCCGCCGCCGCTGCGGCGCCAAAGGTCGAGCAAAGCGCCGTGGGATGGAAGCCCCGCGCGTGAAACTTGCCGGCGGCGACGAGGCCGACCTTGCACATGACCTCAGTGCCGGCGATAGCGGCTTCGAGGACCGATCGACCACTGGCGGCTAATTCTTCCCCAACCGCCAACGCCGTCATGCCGGCGCAGCAGCCGGTGTGAACGATCGCTTCCTCCAAGGTGTCGTCGTAATCGAGGCCATGAGCCAACGTTCCATTGGCAAGCACGGCGTTGGCGGCTGCCACTCTGACTGAAGAGCCGATCAAATGACTCTCTGCAGCGCCTCCTAGCTTTCGCGCCACGCCTGCTACCATCCGGCCGAAGTCCATGGTGGATGAGGCCAAAGCCACACCGACAGTGTCGAGGAAAACCAGTTTGGCTTTCTCGATGACATGACGAGGGACGTCGGCGAGGCTCAGCCCCTGCGCGAATCGCCCTACGACTTGCGAGTATGGCTCCACTTTCTGCTCCCTGATTTCTTGAGTCTTTTAGCGCGCCGATCTTTGCCCCCGGCGAGCGTGCGCAGAAGCGGACGCAAAGTCTCAAGCTGCTCCAGCCGCGCCACGAGCTGAATCGCTTCGTCCACGTGCTTGCGAGGCAACACGAGGCTCGCGCAGTCTTTAAACTTCTCTCCGAGTTCAGCCCAGCTCATGGGCTTTTCCGGGTGACCGCGCGCAACGTCGTATCGTCCTTCGATCATTTTGCCGTTTTTGAGTTTGATCCGAATACGCGATCGAACTTGGTCGTAACCTAGCGACTCCAACTCGCCGTCAACATAGAGACTCACGCGTTTCATAAGCTGGACAACTTTCGCATCGCGCACCTTCCGATCTTTGAACTGGGCGATGCCGGCTTTGCGTTCCAGAACCCCGATGGCCATGCAAAAAGGGATACTGAACTTCGCTTCCAGCGCCGTCTTCGGCATGGGGTAAATGAGCGCATTGGGAACGTTGGAATTGGTTCCGACTTCGATGGACTCGATATCCTCAGCGTGGAGATCGTGTTCTTTTACTAGATCGAGAATGAGATCCTGGGCCGGATGTGAGAGAGAACCCGACGGATACGGCTTGATCGAGATCCCCGGCTCCTGCATAAAATAGGGGCGGCCCAACCGGCCGGCGATTTTACTCTCGTCGTATCCGCCAGCCATGGCGTTGTAAAAACCTCTGCGCGCTTCCAAAATATTGAGGGCCGCAGTGAATCCCTCCCGCGCCAACCATGCGGCGGTCACGCCATTCTCCGCCGCGCGTCCGGCATGGAGCGGCTTGGTCATCGTACCAAAATTCTCCCGCAGGCCGGAGGCCATGCTGGCGGCAATTCCGAGAGTGCGAATCAGCGCCTCTTCCTTGAGAGCCAAAATCTTCCCCACCGCCATGGCCGCGCCGAACCCGCCCATCGTCGCCGTGGAGTGAAACCCCGATTGGTAATGGTGCGGGTTAATGGCATCGGCAATACGGCATTCCACCTCGACTCCCAAAATATACGCCAACAGAAAATCTTTTCCGCGAATCTTCTCTTTTTCTCCTGTGGCTAATACTGCCGCGAGCACAGGCGTAGTCGGGTGGGTGAGCAATCCGTAGACTGCTTCTTTGGAGGTTGAGAGTTGCGTGTCATCATAATCCATTGCGTGACCGGCGACACCGTTGGCCAGGGCAGCCTTAGGCACGGGGGCCGATAGACCCGTTCCCAGCAGCGTCACCTCCTCCCTGCCCCCGATTTGACGAACATGCGCTTGCAAAATACGGGCACAATCATCGGTTGAACCGGCCAATGCTACTCCCAGCCCGTCCAATATAAAGCCCCGCGCCAAACACACAACTTCCGTCGGAATATCCCGATACCTTGTCTTCGAGACGAAATTAGCGACATCTTGCGTCAAACCCATCTTCAAACCCCTTCACCGATCATCACCATCGAGTAAAGACTGATATCACTACTGAGGATGTTTTTCATCTACTTTCCTAGCGCGTTAGGCATCTATTGCCAGTCCACGGCCACCGCTATCAGAATCCTGCTCGCATCATCAGATCAAACCATATCATAATCATACCACCCGCGGATGCTCGAAATCTCGACGGTTCTTGACAGGTCATGATTGCTCGGCTAAGGTTAACGTTAAATATTATCTGGACACCTTATCCAGAGTGGTGGAGGGATCGGCCCTTCGAAGCCACAGCAACCGGTTCCAATAGGAACGCTGGTGCTAATTCCTACCCCCCCTTAACCGGGGGGAAAGATAAGGTGAGGTTGAACACCAAAACCTCTTCTTATCATTGGGAAGAGGTTTTTTTTTGGACCGAAAATTAGCATGAGTATTCGTCTCACGAGCGACCAGATCGAACGTTACAGCCGCCAAATCATGGTTCCTGATTTGGGCGGCAAGGGACAGATACGGCTGCGGCAAGCGCGAGTCCTTGTCATCGGCGCGGGCGGCTTAGGTTCGCCCGCGGCATTTTATCTAGCCGCCGCCGGAGTCGGAACGTTAGGATTAGTCGATCCAGATAAAGTCGAATTATCCAACCTACAACGTCAAATTCTTCATGCGACTCCGGACATCGGGCGTCAGAAGGTCGAATCGGCGAGCACAAAGTTGAACCAATTGAATCCCGAAGTGGAAGTTAGGCCGTATCCCGTCCGGCTCGAAGAAAATAATGCTGCTGAGATACTTGCTAATTACCACTTTGCCATCGACGGCAGCGACAACTTTCCGACTAAATTCCTCGTAAACGATATCGCTGTAAAGCTCGGCATCGCTTTTTCTCACGCAGGAATCGTGCGGCTCCAAGGCCAGACAATGACTGTGATTCCAAAGAAAAGCGCCTGCTACCGCTGTCTCTTTAAGGCGCCTCCGCCTCCCGAAGAGATTCTCAGTTGTCAACAAGCCGGTATTCTCGGCGCCGTTGCGGGCACCCTAGGCTCCATTCAAGCCACGGAAGCCATCAAGTATCTGACCGGATTCGAAGAGGGTTTACTCACAGACCGGCTGCTGACTTACGATGCGAAGGCCATGAGCTTTCATACTGTCGAGGTGAAAAGAGATCCCGGTTGCAATGCGTGCGGCGACGCAAGAATAGCAGATCCGGTAATTTCAACGACCGCCTGAAACTGGAGGCGCAGAAAGGAACCAACATGGGTTTTGTCAAAGGACTTCAATGCAGGGAATGCGGGCAGGAATATCCCAAGAAGCCGCTGCACGTGTGTGAAACCTGCTTCGGCCCACTGGAAATTGTCTACGACTACGAAGGCATTCAAAAAGCCATAAGTCGGGAGAAGATCGCGGCGCGCGAGAAGAACCTTTGGCGATACCGTGAATTACTGCCGATCGACGGCGAGCCTCGCGTGGGACTGTATTCCGGATTCACTCCGCTTGTCCGAGCTCACCGGCTCGCAGCGGCCCTTGGGGTGAAAGAACTTTATGTCAAGGACGACTCCGTCAACCATCCAACCTTTTCTTACAAAGACCGGGTGGTTTCCGTGGCTATTTCCAAAGCGATCGAATTCGGCTTCGACACGGTCTCGTGCGCCTCGACAGGCAATCTCGCCAATTCGGTGGCCGCTCACGCCGCCAAGGCTGGGCTAAATTGCTATGTGTTTATTCCCGACGGTTTGGAACAAGGAAAAATCATCGGCTCTGCCATTTACGGGCCGCGGACCGTCGCGATCAAAGGCAATTACGATGATGTGAATCGTCTCTGTAGCGAGATCGGCGACAAATACGGTTGGGCTTTTGTGAACGTCAATCTGCGGCCGTACTATTCCGAAGGTGCAAAAACCCACGGATTTGAAGTGGCCGAACAACTCGGTTGGAAGCTCCCCAAGCACATCGTGGTCGCATCCGCCGGAGGCACGATCCTCCCAAAGTTGGCCAAGGCTTTCAAAGAGCTGGTGAAGATTGGGCTGGTGAACGATACCGGCTGTAAAATATATTCGGCACAAGCTTCCGGGTGTGCGCCGATTATCAATGCACTCAAGAAAGGGACCGATCTGATCAGCCCCGTGAAACCCAATACGATCGCCAGCTCAATCGCGATCGGCAATCCCGCTGACGGCTACTATGTCCTTCAGGCGGTGCGCGAATCCGGCGGCTGGGGTGAGAGCGTCACGGATGAGGAAATCCTCGAAGGCATCAAGTTGCTCGCGCGAACCGAAGGGATCTTCACTGAACCCGCTGGCGGAACCGAGGTGGCCGTCGCCAAAAAGCTGATTGAGAGCGGCAGGATTCCCAGAGACGAATCCATCGTGATCAGCATCACTGGAAACGGCTACAAGACGCTGGAAACCGTAGCGCAGAGCGTTGAGAAGCCCTACGCTATTAGCGCGACTTTGCAGAATTTCGACGAGCTCTATCAGCGGCTCGATCAGCCCGCCGAGGCAAAGGCGGCCGGTATCTAGAGAGCGGGACCTTCCTTGAGGAGCGCCATCGGGTTACTTGCCTTGAAAGGTCTCGGGGGAAAGTTTATAAAAAGTGTCCGGAACCACGCGAGAATCGTTTAAGGAGGTTTGATATGGCGATGCGAGTTCGTGTCCCTACCCCGTTGCGCAAGTTTACCCAGGGCGCCGACGAGGTGAATGCACAAGGTAACAATGTGCGAACGCTGGTGGAAGATCTTGAAAAAAACTTTCCGGGGATCAAAGAACGAATCTGCGATGAGACCGGCAAAATTCGGCGCTTTGTTAACGTTTACGTCAATGGTGACGATATCCGTTTTCTGCAAAACCTGGATACTGCGCTAAAAGAAGGAGATAATATCTCCATCGTGCCGGCCATTGCGGGGGGCCGTTGAGCTGAATTGAAGTCGATGATGGCAATCGCCACCACAAAATTACGCCTCATTCCATCGCCGTCGAGTGGGCCGAAGAAAGTCGACTCGGCTCTCGACCTGATCGGCGACACCCCTCTTGTGGAAATCCACAAAATCACGGAAGGAATCGTACCTTCACGGGTTCGGATCTTTGCTAAACTTGAGGGGTTTAACCCCGGCGGCTCGGTGAAGGACCGTCCGGCGCTGCGAATGGTCCAGGAAGGGATTCGGACAGGAAAGTTACGTTCCGGCAAAACAATTCTAGATTCGACTTCGGGCAATACGGGTATTGCTCTCGCCCTGATCGGAAGAATTCTGGGCTACCCGGTCGAACTGATCGTTCCGGCCAACGTTAGTATCGAGCGCAAAAAAATCATTTATGCCTACGGTGCAAAGGTGACCTATAGCGATCCGTTGGAAGGATCCGACGGCGCGATTCGTCTTTGCCGCCAGATTCTCGACGAAAACCCCGATAAGTATTTCAAACCCGACCAGTATTTTAATCCAATGAATCCGCAGGCCCACTATGATACCACCGGGCCTGAGATTTATCGGCAGACGAATCAGACCATCACTCATTTTGTTGCGGGAATCGGTACCGGCGGCACGGTCATGGGCACCGGCCGTTATCTCAAGGAAATGAATCCGGCGATTCAGGTGATTGCCGTAGAACCCGACGACGCGCTTCACGGACTTGAGGGACTTAAACACATGGCCAGCTCCATTGTTCCGGGCATTTACCATGAAGAGGAGTTGGACGAGAAGATTTCCGTAGCAACGGATGACGCCTACGCGATGGTTTATCGTCTCAGTCAGGAAGAAGGCCTTCTCGTCGGCCAGTCGTCGGGCGCGGCCCTGTTTGCCGCCTTGAAAATTGCGCGCAAATTACGCTCCGGTACCATCGTTACCCTATTTCCCGACTTCGGTGATAAATATCTCACGACAAACTTGTGGGTCGGCTGGCGTGACCGGATGGCGGTTGGAAATCTCAAATTTTCCATCTAGACTCGGATGGCGATGAAAGCAAAAAAAGAGCGCGTCCGCGAGCGGGTTTATTTGACTTTTCCCAAAGACCTGATCAAGGAACCGATCCTCAGCCTGCTGGCAAAACAATTCGACGTCGTTTTCAATATCCGCGGCTCCACCGTCACGGCGGAAATGGGTTTGGTCGCCTTGGAAATCGACGGGAAGTCAGCCGAAGTCGAAAAAGCTATCGGTTGGCTCAAAGAAAAAGGCGTGATTGTCGAGCCGATTGAAAAGAATGTTATCGAGTAGGCGCTTCTTACTGTACGTTCGCTGAAATCGAAAGAACCAGCACCCCGCCATCGTGCGGCGGACCACCTAAAATAAAGTTGCCCTTGTTCGGCAACCGAATAGTCGTGTCCAACAACGGCTTCTGTCCTCCCTGCAACCGAACCTTGAGAGCCACCTGCTGGTTACGAAAATCCTGGGGCCAAACTATCAGTGAGCGGCCGCCGGGAATTTCAAAACTTGCACTTCCCTGGGAAGGGACGTTCTTGCTTTCCTCATTCAGCAATCGATAGGACCGATACTTCAGCACCCTCAGTTGTTTCTCTAACGCCTTTAGTCTCGAATCGAACTCACCGGACTGGTTACTCGCCAGGATGGTTTCGATTTTAACTGAGACTGTTTGTGGGCTATTCTCCGCCGCGCGCAAATAAGCCGCGACGAAGAACGTCAAGCTGCTAAAAAGAATGCCTTGTTTCAGTCGTTGACTCATCTTCACCTTCTTGATTCTGGTATAACCAAATGACCGTCGTTTTGGTTTCGTCTTCACGCAGCAGGGCGACGTTCCGTCCATAAGCATCGATCGACTCGACGGACGCGAAATTGTTGCGTTGCCCGAAGCTGCGGAAACCGGAAACCAACGAATCCCCCGATAACACGCCAAGCAACAGCAGGATCACCGCGGGAATAGCCCACGCGATTCTGGGTCCGCTAAAAACCGAACGGAGCCAATCCACGAGATCTTCACGCCACGCGCTTTTCTCTGTTATCCGTTGTTGCACACTGCTCCAAAAAGGAGGAAACGCGATGCGCGACGCTTCCGAATCCAAAACACTCTTCAGAGCAACCTGTAATTTCTCTAACTGCCGCTGCTCTTCTTTGCAGGCCACGCATCCCTCGAGATGTGCGCGAACCGCTTCCGATTCGGCCCGGTCCAACTCGCCATCTAACCAAGCCCCGAGGGACTCTCTTGTGCTATCGCAGTTCTTCATAAAAACCCGCCCAACTTACTTTGTAATTTCTTTCGCGCATAGTGAAGCCGACTCATGACGGTGCCCTCGGAGCAGCCGAGGATTTCTCCGATATCCTTGTAGGAAAGGCCTTCAAGGGTCCTTAAGACGATGACCGCTTTGTGCTCAGGCGTCAAATCATTGATGGCTTCAACCAGCCGGTCTCGCAATTCTTTGTCATGAACGTCTGAAAACGGATCCTTCGCCACCTCGTTTTGCTCCTCTAACACCTCGTCCATCGTTTCGCGAAAGTCTAACGGATTTCTCTTTTGACGTCGTTGCGTATCAATCGCGATGTTGACGGCAATGCGATAAAGCCAGGTGTAGAACGACGAACCTCCCTGGAAACTCTTAATCTTCCTGTAGGCGCGAAAGAATGTTTCCTGCGCAACTTCCATGGCGTCGTCACGGTTACGCAACAACCCGAGTATCACCATGTAGACTTTCTGATAGTATCGTGAGACGAGGTCCTCAAATGCGCTCATCTCTCCCGATTGACACTTCTGGACCAGCTCCCAGTCGCTTAACTCCACAAGGATCCTGTTTTTTAGACGTTCCACAGCAAGGTTTATTCAGACAAGCAACAAAGTTCATACCAAAACCTTGAATTTTTCGCGAATTGTCATAGAATTATTGTGATTTTCTTACACTTTCACGAATTTCATCCTAAAAATATCAGAGGCCTACTCTAATGCTGGTCAAATGCCCTCAATGCAAGACCACCTATAAAGTATCAGACGAAGCTCTCAAGGGTATCGCTCCGGCGTTTCGCTGCTCCCGCTGCAAGCACACGTTTGACCTTGAAGCGCAGGAGCCGGCAGAGGAGCCCACCGAAGAAGCGTCGTCACCGGAACATGCCGCCCCTGGGCCGGCAGAAGATCGGGAGCTGAGCTTTGCGTTTGCGCACAAAGCGAAAGAGGATGCGGAGTCATTCACGGACACCGCCGCACAAGGCGAGACCCGTTCAGCCGAAGGCAAAGAGCATTTGGATCAGTGGTCGATGAGCGATAGCGAATCAAAGAAAGAACAACGCTTTACGTTCTCAGATGTACACGCTTCCGAAAACACCGAGAAGATCATCGGCGCGCCTGAGAACACGCGACCACAAGCACCCCAATTCCGGTCAACTTCGAGCCAACATGAGACCGGTGACAATATTTTGTCTCTTGACCCGTACAGAGATCAGCAAGCTTCCATCATGCCCTACTTGACCCTCTTCGGACTGCTGGTCCTCTTTTACTCGTTTGTGGCAGTCTTCAACTACGCCCATCCGACGGCCACCGAAAGTGTCGTACGAAAAATTCCGCTAGTCGGATCCTCGGTGCTCAAAAACAATCATTTGAAAAACGGAGTTCTTCTTCAATCCATTCGCGCGGATTATCACAGCATCCAAGGGAACCGAGAGGTGTTCGTAATCACCGGGGTCGCGTT
This sequence comes from Deltaproteobacteria bacterium, assembly GCA_005879605.1. GTDB lineage: Bacteria > Desulfobacterota > Binatia > UBA9968 > UBA9968 > DP-1. The sequence goes on along the minus strand of VBKE01000001.1, from coordinate 23,416 downwards.
GAACCAGAATCCGGTTAAGATTCGTGAAGTCAGACTTGCAGGACAGATTTACAACCAGGAAGGCAAAGAGGTCGAGCAGCAGACCGTCTGGATCGGCAACGCCATCTCGGCGAAAATCGTCCGTGGCATGACGGCCCAGGACATTTCTGATCTTCAGCGGCTCCCGCCTCTGAAAACCTTCGACATCCCACCCGGCGACTCGGTGCCTTTCACCATCGTTTTTCTCAAATCCGCCAGGGGGATCAAAGATTTTCGCTGCGCGGTGATCGCGGCGGAAGGTGAAGTTGCTTAGCCGGATGAGTTATTGGTGAAGACAATTATTTTTTGTCGCTCTCCTCTTTCGGCGTGACATCGATCTCGTCAGACTGACGCATAGCTTTGCGAAACTTTCTTACAGTCATACCCAGACTCTCGCCCAGATCGGGCAAGCGCCGATTGAAGAGAAGCACGACAATCAGCAGGACGATCAGCAATTCACCGAGGCCGAGACCGAACATTGATTCTCCTCTGAGCGCATATTACGCCTCCGGAGGAAATCTTTGCAACTGACCGTTTGCTCCTCCGGCGCCTAGTCGGTACCATAAGATGGTGGCTCATCTCGACAGTTCTTTTTTGCGTTTTTTCGCAGTGTCCTTGGCCATTCATCTCGTCTTGTTATTACTCTGGCCCAGGTCTTCAATCAACAGACCGGCCAGCATACCGATACCGGTTGCGTTGCTCCCTGCTCCTGAGAAACTGCCCGATAAACCGGCAGCGACTCCTCGACCGCCGGCAGCGAAAAAAATTCCCAGAGGCATGCCTAAAGAAGCTCCCACTCGCATTTCCCAGGCGCCCGCCATTATTGCCAAGAAAAATTCCCCGATCCTCCAAGACAAGCCGATAGCGCCCCAGGAAAAGCTCGCACCAAGGGAAGCGAACCGGCAGGAACCGGCTGCGCAGAAGGAATTCGAGGAAAATCCAGTAGTCGCGGAACGCTCTCTGCCCACGGTTAAAGACTTGCTGCCAAGGCTGGGCGGACCGTCAGGCGAGCGGAGCGGCAAAGCCAGCGAGAGACCGATTCCGCTGAATACCAGTGACCCGCAGTATCGGACCTACCTGGTAGATGTTGAGAGAATAATTGACGCAAACTGGCAGTATCCCGAATTAGCTATTCAGTATGGACTACAAGGGACAGTTGTCATCGAGTTCATGATTCTGGAAAATGGCCGCGTCGAAGACCTCAGATTAGTGCGGTCGTCGGGTTCGCGGCTGCTCGACGAAGAAGTACTCCGCGCCATCCAAGCATCCTCTCCTTTTCGACGATTGCCGAGCTGGATAGAGCCGAAGCGTTTGTGGATTTCGGCCACGATGGAATACCGCGACGGTCGCTTTAAAGCCTGGCTCGGCCGTTGAAGAACCGAAGCTCCGTGCCCTACGCAGTCCGTCCAAATCACCCTTGCCGCTCATCGCCGTCGGCCCTTTGTCGCTCCCAGCGCACCACCGGTTTGCGGGCAGCTCTTGCTTCATCGAGACGTCTCACCGGCGTCGAATGGGGAGCGCTCTTGACGAGCTCGGGGTTTTCTTTGGCCTCCTGGGCGATGGAGAGCATTGCTTCCACGAAGCCGTCCAAGGTCTCGGGGGTTTCGGTCTCGGTGGGTTCGATCATGAGCGCCCCGGCGACCACCAACGGAAAGTAAATGGTCGGCGGGTGGAAGCCGTAATCCAAGAGCCGCTTGGCGATATCGAGCGTACTGACACCGGACTTATGTTGGATTCGGTCGGTAAAAATACACTCGTGCATACAAGGTTCGTCGTAAGCAATCTGGTAGCTCTTTTCTAACTTCTTGCGAATATAGTTGGCGTTGAGCAGGGCCATGCGGCTTGCTTCCTCGAGCCCGTCAGCCCCCAATGAGATGATATAGCTATAGGCGCGGACCAATACGCCGAAATTACCGAAAAACGACCGCACGCGTCCGATGGACTTGGGACAATCGTCTCGCAATGCGAAGACGCCAGCCGTTTTCACGATCCGCGGAACCGGAAGATAAGCGCGCAAACGTTCCTTGACCGCGACGGGGCCTGCCCCAGGCCCTCCCCCGCCGTGAGGTGTGGAGAACGTCTTGTGCAAATTCATATGCAGTACGTCGACGCCCATGTGACCGGGCTTGGCGACACCTACCAGCGCGTTGAGATTTGCGCCGTCGAGATAAACCAAGCCTCCCTTCGCGTGAACCACCGCGGCTACGGCCTCGATGTTCTTCTCGAAGAGTCCCAGGGTGTTCGGGTTAGTGATCATGAGAGCGGCCACATCCTCGTCCATCATTTTTTCAACGCTCGCCGCGTCGATGATTCCCCCGGCACTGGACGAAATTTGGACCACGTCGTAGCCGCAGAGCGTTGAGCTCGCTGGATTGGTTCCATGGGCGGTGTCCGGCACAATGATTTTTTTTCGGGGATTTCCCTCTTCCGCCAGATGAGCGCGAATCAACATCAATCCCGTGAGCTCGCCCTGAGCGCCGGCCGAAGGCTGCAAGCTCACATGTTCCATTCCGCTTATTTCGCTCAGGATGTGCTCAAGCTCGTAAAGCAGCTCGATGGCTCCCTGCAGCAGCTCAATCGGAGCCAACGGGTGGATGAGCGCAAATCCCGGGAAACGCGCCACGACTTCGTTGACCTTTGGATTGTACTTCATCGTACAAGACCCTAAAGGATAGAATTGGCTTTCGATACCGAAATTTCGCTGCGACAGGCGGGTAAAATGGCGCAACACTTCCAGTTCGCCCAATTCGGGAAATCCAGGGATATCATCGCGCCGTAGCCCAGCCGGAATCGCCGCCTGGACTTTTCCATTCTCCGCTGGCCAATAAAAGCCACTCCTCCCGAGTGACCCGCTCTCAAAGAGAAGCCGGGGCGGAGCGACCCGCGACGGGCGATTAACTGCAGATGGCTCCGACAAGTCGATCGATCTCCTCTCTGTCATTCATTTCCGTGACGCAAATCAGCAGGCAGTCGCTGAGCTCGGAATACCACTGACCTAATGGAACTCCGGGCACGATGTGCGCCGTCGCGCAGCGTTTCAAAATCTCTTCCAAGTTCCCTGCGCGGAGAACGAACTCGTTAAAAAATGGACCGGAGAAACATGCTTCGAGCTTCGCCCGGCTGACGAGCCGATCGCGTGCCTCATGGGCGCGCGAGACGTTCACCTCGGCAAGCCGCCGAATACCGCTCTTTCCCAACAGGGACATAAACACGGTTGATGCCAAGGTGCATAACGTTTGACTGGTGCAAATATTGGAGGTCGCCTTCTCACGGCGGATATGTTGCTCGCGCGTCGCCAGGGTTAACACAAAACCGCGCTGGCTATCGACGTCGACGGTCTCGCCCACCAGTCTCCCCGGAAGGTTACGAATGAACGATTTGCGCGTTGCGAAAAATCCGAAAGCCGGTCCGCCGAGCGACATCGGCACACCCAGACTCTGCCCTTCGCCGACCGCCATGTGGACACCGAAAGCGCCGGGCGGCTTCAATAGACCCAGGGCCAACGGTTCGGTGGTAACGCTCACCAGCTGCGCGCCGGAATTTGCACAGGCGGATCGTATCGGCGTGAGATCTTCGACAACGCCGAAGAAATTGGGATAACCCACGACGACGCACATCGATTGGTCATTAAGCTTCCGCGCGAGCGCTTCCACATCCGTTGCCCCGGCAGCGTCGAACGGGACTTCCTCCAGCTGCATATCATCGAGATTCCTCAAATAGGTCGCGATGACCGCGCGATAATGCGGATGCAGGGCTCTCGATATCAACACGCGCCGTCGACTCGGGGATTGGATGCGACGCGACATGAGGACGGCTTCGGCCGCCGCCGACGCCCCGTCGTAAACTCCGGCATTTGATATTTCCATCCCGGTGAGCTGACAGATCAACGTCTGATATTCGAACAGCGCTTGCAGAGTTCCCTGGCTGACTTCCGGCTGGTAAGGCGTGTATGAGGTAGAAAACTCCGAGCGCGAAATAACGGCGTCCACCGCGCTGGGTATAAAATGGTGGTAGATTCCGCCGCCCAGAAAGAAGCTCCAGTCCGAAGCGGCCGCATTCCTTGAAGCTAGGGCTGCCAGCCGTTTGCGAACCGCCAGCTCGGTCAAACCCTCGGGAAGATCAATCTTCGCGCGGTTACGCAGCGTTTCCGGGACGTGACGATACAGCTCCTCGACAGAATCGATTCCAATGACGCGGAGCATCTGCTCCTTATCGGAAGGGGTATGGGGCGTGTAGCGCATTCCTCGATTTTATTCCTCTTCCTCGTCTTCAGCTTCGTCCTCTTCTTCCTCATCCTCTTCTTCCTTCTGCTGCTGCACATATTCTGCGTATTCTTCCGCAGTCATAAGATCCTTGAGATCGTCCTCGTCCGTCATTTCAACCCGAACCATCCAGCCGTCGCCGTAAGGATCGTCGTTGATTGTTTCGGGATTATCCGGAAGCACGTCATTCACTTCCAGAACGGTGCCGCTGACGGGAGCGTAAACGTCGGAAACGGCCTTCACCGACTCGACGGCGCCGAACGGATCATCTTTCACGACCTTTTCCCCGATCTCCGGCAATTCCACGTAAACGATGTCGCCCAGTTCTTCTTGGGCGAACTCTGTAATTCCAATCGTGGCGGTATTGCCTTCCACCTGGACCCACTCATGTTCTTTGGAATATCTTAGGCCTTCGGGAAACTCCATATCTGACCTCCTTGTGCTTCTTAACGATCCCGTTACCGCCGGTAAAACGGTAAAGAAACAATCCTCGCGGAAATTTTTCGACCGCGAATCTCCGCATCGACGGTATTGTCAAGTTCAGCTTCCTCAATAGTCACGTATGCGAGGGCGATCGACTTCCCGAGCGAGGGAGACTTCGTCCCGCTGGTCACGCGACCGATCGATTTTCCGTCCTTGAACAGGGGATACTCGCTGCGCGCAATTCCCGGTTCCAAGAGTTCCAACCCGACGAGCTTACGCTTAACGCCTTCCTCTTTCTGTTTTAGCAAGACTTCGCGCCCAACGAATGGCCCTTTGGCTAACTTAATCACCCACTCCAAACCCGCTTCCAGTGGTGTGGTCGTATCATCCAACTCGTGACCGTACAAAGGATAGGCCTTTTCGAGTCGGAGCGTGTCACGGGCGCCGAGACCGGCGGGTTCAAGCCCCATCGGTCTCCCGCTTTCAAGCAACGCATTCCACAACTTCTCGGCGTCAGCCGAATCGCAATAAACCTCGAAACCATCTTCGCCCGTGTAGCCCGTGCGCGCCACCAAACAACGGATCGACGACACGTCGCCCGATGCGAAAAAGAATGGCTTTATCTCGCCGAGTTGGAGTGACGTCAAAGCCTGCAAGATCTTGGCTGCCAACGGACCCTGAAGGGCCAACTGAGCATAGCGAGAACTGGCGTTTGCTACCTCGACCTCGCCGTCCGCGTGTTTCTGGATCCAGGCGAAATCTTTATCGCTGTTGGACGCATTGACGCAGATTAAAAAATAGCTGGGCTCGATCCGGTAGAAAATGACGTCATCGACGATGCCGCCGTTTTCGTTCATGAGAAGATTGTACTGGGCCTGTTGCAATTTCATCCGCGAGACGTCGTTGGCGGTTATTTTTTGACAGAGCGCCAGCGCGCCGGGACCACGAATCTCGATTTCTCCCATATGGCTTACGTCGAAGAGTCCTGCGTGAGTACGAACCGCCACATGCTCGCCCATGACACCGCTGTATTGAACCGGCATCTCCCAGCCGGCAAACTCGACCATCTTAGCCCCCGCGCGCCGATGCGCGGCATAAAGCGGGGTTCTCTTTATTGCTGGCGCCACAGATTTCTCAATTCTAGCTGCGGCTCGTCTAACGTTCGCGCTGCAGAGAATCTTTGGCCGCTTTTAACGTATTGTACAGAAGCATGCAGATCGTCATAGGGCCGACCCCGCCGGGGACCGGCGTGATCGCCGACGCGCGTTCTTTTGCGGTTTCAAACTCGACGTCACCGGCCAACTTTCCACTCGGCAACCGATTCACCCCGACGTCGATAACGACGGCGCCCGGCTTTATCCACTCGCCCCGAACCAAGCCCGCCTTGCCGATGGCGACGACAAGAATATCGGCGCGAGACACCTCATCGCGTAAACTTGCGGTTCGCGAGTGACAGATCGTTACCGTCGCGTGCCGCTCGAGGAGCATTAACCCGACCGGCTTGCCGACGATATTGCTCCGGCCGACCACCACCGCGCTCTTCCCTTTCGGATCGCAATGTACTGATTCCAAAAGCTTGATAATCCCCATTGGGGTGCACGGTTTGAAACCATCGGCGCCGAGGAGAAGCATTCCCTGGCTCACGGGGTGGAAACCATCCACGTCCTTGTGCGGAGAGACGGATTCCAGAATTTTCTCCGATCGGATATGGGCGGGCAAGGGCAGCTGAACTAAAATTCCGTGAACATTCTTGTCTTTGTTCAGATTGTGAACCAGCGATAACAGGTCTCTTTCGGATATCGTCGCGGGAAGCAGATGCTCGTAAGATTTGATGCCTACCTCTTTACACGCCTTCTCTTTGTTCTTCACATAGAGGTGAGAACCTGGGTCATCTCCCACCAATACGACTCCCAACCCCGGCACCATTCCCCAACGTCGTTCCAATCCCTCGACCTCTTCTTTGATTTGTTTTTGCACTTCTTTGGCTACGGCTTTACCGTCTATGATGAATGCCATATTCACTCCGTATCAAGATTGAAAACCTATACCGAAAAAGAAAAGTTTGTAAAGAAGTGATGCCTCTATTTGCATGACATGGAGCCAGACAAAGGTCAACCCCTTTTCACCGATTAAGCAGGCGCCATGCGGTGAGCCGACCCAAGCCAGTGAAGCGGTGTAAACAAAATGTCAATTCAGGGTCACTTTATGGGGATTTTCTGCGGCCACCGAACGATGACTGCGACCAATCTATCTTTCTACAATGGGTTTTGATAGGAAAATGACAGTTTGATAACAGGGCACAGGAGCGCCATGGACAAGCCACGCACGCTGGACGAAATCAAAAATGATATCCGTAGCCGAGTGGGCCATCGGTCACCGTTCAATCACGCTGATAAGCAGGAAGCCGAGGAAGCGTTGGCGCAGCTGACCAGCGTAGATGGCGAGACTTGGGCGAGCGCGTGGAACGAGCTCGGAGCGCGCTACGAGGAAAAAGCTTGCAAAGCAGAGGCCGCCGGCAACCGCGCGGAAGCGAAAGAAGCCTACCTCAAGGCGTTTGGTTACTACGGCATCGGTCGCCATCCCTTTCCGAGCACGCCTGGGAAACAATATGCTTACCAAAAAGCGCGTGAGATGCATCTCGCGGCATCGCGCTATTTTGAGATACCGTTGGAGCGGATCGCGATCCCTTTTCAAGGCAAGGAGATCGTCGGCCACTTGAGGCTACCCAAGAAAACTCCGGCACCACTGATCATGCACTGGGGCGGCATCGATAATTGGAAAGAAGAACGCTACATCTTCGCGGAGCGGTTCGTGAAGGAAGGATGGGGCTGTTTTGTGCTGGACAGCCCCGGCACAGGCGAATGCCCGATGCTGGCGTCCCCCGAGGCTCATCAAGTCTATGTCGCGGCGCTGAATTATTTGACCAACCGGCCCGAAGTCAATGCCAATCGGCTTGCCGTGGTCGGCGCCAGTTTCGGCGGTTACTGGGCAACCAAGTTGGCTCACGTAGAGCCCGAGCGATTGCGGGCAGTCGTGAACTGGGGCGGCGGTATCCACAAATTTTTCCAGCCCGAGTGGCAAGAGAGATCGCGCAACGCCGATTCCTACCTGTTCGATCTCATCGAAGCCCGCGCCAACCTCTTCGGAAAGAAGACCTTCGAGGAATTATGTCAGGCCATGCCGGCGCTTTCGTTATTGGATCAAGGCTGGCTCGACAAGCCTTGCGCGCCGATGCTGCTCGTCAACGGCAAAGAAGACAAGCAGGTGCCGCCAGAAGATTTCTACCTCCTGCTGGAACACGGCAATCCCAAGACGATCCGCCTCTTTCCCGGCGGCCACATGGGAAACATTCCGTTCGTGTTTGAAACTGTTATCCCGTGGCTACACAAACGGCTGGAGACCTAAAGATGAGTCTCTATCAACTGCAAAAATTGATTTACCACGTAAACCGCGATGAGGCCCAGCGCGAGCGCTATCGCCAAAATCCCGCGGAATTCATCAAAGGCTATGACCTCACCGAGCAGGAAGCCGCCGCGGCATTGAACGTGGATGTGCGCGCGCTTTACACGCTTGGCGTTCATTCCCTGCTACTGCGGCCGTTCACGCTGCTCCATAAAGTTTCAAACGAGGATTACGCCAAGGCCTTGGCAGGATTGGAGTGAGCTATGGCTGTCGTTTTTGCCTGTGCCGCGAGTCACGCGCCGGGAATCACGGCTTGGACCGAAGCAGCACCAAAAGAACAAGCCGACAAAATCATCGGCAGTTACCACAAGCTTCAGGCGATGCTCGACGCGACGAAGCCGGATGCCCTCCTCGCCATCAGTGTCGAACACTGGGCGAATTTTTTTCTCAACCAGATGCCGACTTTCTGCATCGGACGAGCGGATCACTACGACGGACCGGTCGAAGAATGGCTGCGCATCTCGAAGAGCCGCATTCCCGGAGACAGTCAATTATCCGCAGAACTGCTGGATGGCTGTCTCGAGGCTGGATTCGATCTGTCGTTCTCCGATGAGCTGCTCTTCGATCATGCTACCATGCTGCCGATTCACTTCCTGACGCCGAGAATGGATATTCCGGTCGTTCCGCTCATCCTCAATACTCTCACCCCACCCATGCCATCACCGAAGCGCTGCTACGCATTGGGTCGTGTGCTCGGAGAGACGCTTGAGAAACATTCTAAACGAATTGCTATCGTCGCCACCGGCGGCCTGTCCCATTGGCCAGGAGAAGCCAAGCATGGAAAGATCAACATCCCCTTCGACAAACGATTCTTGGACATTCTAACGACTGGCGATCGTAGCCAACTAGCCGGATATACCCATGAAGAAATAAACGTCGGAGCCGGCTCAGGCGGGCATGAAATCAGGACATGGATCACGCTTGCCGGCGCGTTGCCCGACTGGAAAGCCACGCTGCTCGCCTACGAGCCGGTAGCTCCGTGGGCAACCGGTTGCGGCCTGGTTACCTTCAGCCGTTCCTAATTACCATTCTCATCCGCGCGGAGGAAATCAAGTTCAGCATGGAATTCAGCCTTCACAGCGTTCACGCAGCGTGAAAACTATCGAAGAAATCCATCGACGGGCCCAGCGAGCCGCGGAGCTTGGTTACGACGCTTACGCCGGCGCGGAAGGTCTACCATGAGACGGTGGAAGCTTTTGCAACAGAGGTCAAACCTCGGTTTCGAAAGTGAACTTCCGAGCATCCCAACCTAATCAAGGAGGTGTTCGCGTCGCGAGAAAATAGCAACGCCGCTCACACGTTAAGTGCCGGCGGCGTTCCGGTTTTGAGGGATTGCACCCTTGTGAATTGAATCGTTTACGAGGTCACTTCCCACCAGTTCTTGCTGATGTCGCTGAAGATAAAAAAAGCTCGTCCGTTTTCCTCTTCCATATCCCAAAGCTCGTGGATACCGATCTGTTTGCCGTTCTTAGAAAAGCCTTGGTGGGCGTCTTCAACTTCCTCGGGCGACGCCACTTTTAGTGTGAAGCGATTGGCAGGCGATAAGTATTCACGTCGCGTCGTCGGCAGCACGACGATGTACCACGGCGTGTCCGGGTGACGAATGTAAGTCGAAGTTCTTCCACCGCCGACCATCTTAAACCCCAGCACTTCTTCCAAGAATCGGTCGTTGGTGGGCTTATCATCACAATTGAGCGTGCCGTGGGTCATCGCCTGAGGAATGTAACCCCGACCGGGGAATTGCTCTTCAGTAAGGGGTTCTTTCCAGTGCGGCGCGGCGATGGTTCGGCCCTGTTTTATGGCCGCGGGATTGTAATACTCGATTTCGAGGTCGTTGCCGCCTGGCTCTTTGAAATAAACCGAATACGCGAAGTGGGCTTCGTGCGGCTTGGTCACGCTTTTGAGTTTATATTGCGCTTTGTGATCGGAGAGATATTCGTACGCCTTCGGGATCTCTTTGGAGGTCCCGACCCGGAAGCCATAGTGATTGCTGTGCGGCTTGTTCGCAGCGTTCGGCCCACCCTCGTGGACGATCAAGCGCCACTCGGTGTTGGGATGCTTAACTATCGCCTCCTTTTCTTTGCGCTCCATTACTTCCAACGCGAGCAAGTCGGTAAAGATCGGAAGTGTTTCGTCCAGCGAACGGCATTCATAATGCCCGTTGATGAGTCCGACCGGTTTAAGCATCCTTTGCCTCCACAAATTCGTTTAGTAATTGAAGTGTTACAAAACTATTATTAAGAAAAACCCTCATCCTTGTCAATCGCCGCTTAAGGGAACTTGGGCATCTTTACTTCGGCGCCGGATTTCGTACATTCTTCTGCAAAAATTCGCTGGATTTCTCTAGCTGGAACTCAGCGAGATTGTCAAGTAGATCCGATGAATATCACACGATAAATGCTTCAAGCTTTGAACCATGCTTGACAGCGGGCCGAGATGTTTGCCAACAATCGTTGCTAATTCACTCGAAGTGATTGAAGGAGAGAGAAATGAGCCAAGAAGCAATAGAGCGATACGTCGCCGCGCTGACAAAAGGTAAAGGTTTGCACGATGACTTCATCTATTCGATGACGTTTGACGAGTACAAAACTTTTCCCGACCCGTATCCTCGCACCACTTTCAAGGTAACCGAAACAGAAGCGCGCATCAGCCGATATTCCAACCCCGGAAAACCTGGAGAGCTTTTTGAATGGGACATTCACGGCAGACTCTTCACGCCGGCGAAGCCGTCAATTCCCGGGATCGCCGTTGTGATGGTCCCTGGCGGCGCCGTGAATGAGTACGAATTCATCTTCACGCCGGACGGCCCGGAGAAGTATCTGGATCTCACAAAAACATCGCCAACTGAATCGCGCGTGGGTGTCGCCCAGCATATGGCCTCACTTGGAATTCCCGTGCTGGCGATTTCGTTGCCCGGCCACTACAGCCGAAGTCCGTGGCCGCCCATTCCCGACCGGCGACCGGAGTTCATCATCGGCGAGATTCCGAGCGATGAAGAGCTGAAAAATCGTCTTGCAGTTTACACTTTCCGCATGTGCGTCGAGGCGATCAAAGTCTTGATCGAGAAAACTCTTCCCGATCTCAAAATCTTCTGTTGGGGCCACTCCACCGGCGGCGAATACTTTTACTTGCTGGAACAGTACGGTCTGAGGAACAAACTTATCGGCGGCTTGGGTTTCGGTACCGGAATGCCGGCTTGGATACGCAAAGAATGGGATTTGGTTTGCGCCCAAAAATCTCCCGAAGAGCGCGCGCCGTTTCGTAACCTCACCGACTTGAGCCGGCGGTCGCCGAAGGGCTATGTGAAGAGCGGCTACGCCGGGCCGAATCAACCGTGGGGCAGCGCCGAGCGCTGGTTCGAATTGGAAAATCATCGCCGGCCGCAGTTCAAGCCGTTTCTGCAAGACATAGAGCACAGCGCCCACGATGTTCTCTTGCCGGAAATTCGGAAACTATCCCGCTTACCGGATGAAGAGTTATTCGTCACGTACAAAGCCGATCTCAATCGCCTTCGCGGCAAGAAGCTGCTGCACATCGTCGGCGAGTATGACAAAGGACACTGGATTGAAGGCGGCGAGAAGGGAGTTGAATTCCGTCGCGAGGTTTACGCGTTCAAACGTTTTGCGACCTACGCTGAGGATCTGCGTCTGATCGTCGTCCCGAGGCTGACACACTACGGGCATGTTGAGAGTTACAATGAAAGGCTCGCGAATCTAATGGTCACGGCTTTCCGGGATTACTTTCCGCATTAGTGGATTGTAACAGTCGATTTGCTGCTAATATTCCGTTCGCACTTCGACATGCTCAGTACGAACGGAACAGCGAAAACGCCGTTCATGGCGAGCTTTGTCAAACCACGGGGCTAGCGATTTTAATATGACAGTCCACTCGAAGGGGCAGAGCGTTATCTCCTCACATCTTGCTTGACAGAACCGTCGAATTAACTTACAGCTCTTTTACCCATGCGGCGAGGTTCATCATGCACGCCCATCAAAGCCGTTTGCTATCGACCTTGAATTCTTTTCTCGCCATCGTCATTTTTACCGCCGCCCTTTTCTTTACCATCGCGGCTTCATTTGCCGAGCCGCTGCGCATCGCTTATACCTCCATCGCGATGGTCTACGGCCCGCTGTGGCTCACCAAGGAAGCGGGGATCTTTAAAAAGTACAATATCGACCCGGAACTTCTCTACATCGCCGGCGGTCCGCCTTCGTTGCAGGCATTGATTGCCGGGGATGTCGCGATTTCGTTCACCGCCGCAGGCGCTGTGGTTGCCGCTAATTTATCCGGCTCGGACGTGGTGTTGATCGGCACGACCATTGATAGCCTGCCTTTCGAGCTTTATTCACTGCCGACGATCAAAGAGTCGAATCAGCTCCGCGGCACCAAGCTGGGGGTGAGCCGGATCGGCGCGACCACCGATTTCATCGCGCGCTATCTCTTAAAGAAATGGGGACTGCAGCCGGACAAAGACGTGGCTATTTTTCAGGCGGGCGCTGGCCCTCAGGTTTATGCCGCGTTAAAAGGCGGATCGGTCCAAAGCGGCGTTCTTTCCACGGGCGTTGAGACGGTTCGCGCGCAAGCTGACGGATATTTCCGCCTCGCCGATGTTTCGGCGGCGGGACTCGCCTACCCGTTTGGCCCTTTCGCTGCGCGTCTGTCGTTTCTCAAGAGTCATCCGGATTTAGTCAGCCGTTTCATGAAAGCGTATGTCGAGGGCATTCACCGCTTCAAAACGGACAAAGAATTCGCGCTCATGACGCTCGAGAAACACATGAAGCAAAAACAGACATCCGCCTCCGAAAAGATTTACGAAGTTTACGCGAATCAATACATAAAGAGGATACCGGAGGCAGGCCCGGCCGGAATTCAAACCATTCTCGAAGAGATCTCCGCCACCCGTCCCTTGCCTGGCGGCATCACCCCACAACGTTTTGTCGAGTCTCGATTCATTCGCGAGCTAGTCTCAAGCGGCTTCGTCGATGCCCTCTACAAAGGCCGTTGAGGCCGCTCTCGCCAGAAGGAGGAAGAGCTTTATGGAAAAAATCAATGAAGTCCATGTGCCCCACAACACCGGCTGGGCGGGCGAGCTTAAGCAGGATCAGGTGATTCGCATCAGCGCCACGACGACGGTAGACTTCGTCTGCCTTCGTCGGCAGAATCTCCGCGAGCGCTTCGACCAGGCCCGCACCAAAGTCTACAACATGAAATTATTCATCACGACGGGTGACAAGCTGATGGGCCGCAACAATCAACATATGATGACCATCCTGGCGGACGGCTTTAAAGAAGGCACTCACGACCTGCAGAAGGGCATGTGCAGCGGCTACCGATTTCAGCTCGCCAAACAGGAGGGCAGACTCGGCGAATACTATCCGCGGCAAATCAACGAGATTCCCGATCACGGCTGCTATGAGAATTTGTCCAAGGCTTTGGCGCCCTTTGGGATCATCCCGGAGGATATTCCAAGCCCCTTCAACTTGAACCAACATATGAAGATCGATGGCGTCACCGGACGCATGGAGCACACGCAGGTTCGGCCCAAGCCCGGCAATTACATGGAGCTCCGCGCCGAGATAGATTTGCTCGTGGCATTAAGCGCCTGCCCTGACCTTCCCGTCGGCGGCCAACCAGTCGACGTCTTGATTTATGAGCCGTGAGAGGCGGCTCGCCACAAGCTTTCGGTAGCAAAGGAGAACAGCTCTATTTCTTCCATCGTCATTCTTGCTATGCCCTATGGCTGTCTGGATTCCGAAAAGCTCTCCCAGGCCTCGCGTATCGGTTTGGACAAGGCCCTGGACTGGTGGCAGAAGTCGATGCTCACCTCGAAGCATAGGACCTACCTGGTCATTGGCGGCTACGACAGCGATGCCGGACAGGAAATCAAACTACGCAGAGAAATTGTCAATCAAACGCTGCAAGATCAGGAGCTCTTGAACAATATCTTCGAAGTGAGCGCCTCCAATGAGCAGGCATTAGCACAAAAACTCTCACGAGTGCGCGATCTTCTGCCGGTGGAAACCATCACCGTTTTCGTCGAATCGCGAAACGCTGTGAGCGTCAAAGCGATCTTCAAGAGAAAGTTTGGCAAGACCCTTCATATCAGAAAATTCAAAGCCGACTTCGAGTTCGACCACCAGTGGATCAGCACCTCGACATCCTTCGCTTGGTTTTCGCGGAACTGGTTGCTGCGCATCTGGTTCGAGTCAAAAAAGCGGCTGGGCCGAGGCATCCGAAAAAAAATCCGCTTTCTCTTTCGCTAGGACCGAAATGGAATAGTGGAGTACTGGAGTGTTGGGGGGACCATTACTCCAACACTCCAGCCGTTACTCCATTACCCCATTTCTTCTTGCCGCTGTTGTTGACCGTCTCGAAACGTTATATATGAAACCCGACTTGTCCTTTCAGGAGGTGCGACATGCCAGCCTCGAACGGCGCGTTCAATGTCGGCGGAGTTCTTCTGCGTCAGCCCTTCAAGATTCGTCGCCTGGGTCATTTCGGGTTCAATCTCGTCAATATGGATGAAGGCGTGCGTTTCTACGTCGATCTCCTGGGATTTCGCATCTCCGACGTGATGGACTATTCAAAGCGCGCAAAGAGCCCCGACCAGGTCGCGGGTCTGGGAGATCCTAACGGTTACTTCACCCGATACGGCACGGATCACCATGCGATGGTGTTATTCCCCAAGCGGGTGCGCGATGCACTGGGCCGAAGTGAAAAGCCGGGTATCACCGTCAATCAAATCACCTGGCAGGTCGGAAGCTTGCAGGAGGTCGGTGAAGGTATCAAATGGTTCCGGGAACGCAACATCAAGATTCAGCGGTCGGGCCGCGACATGCCCGGATCTAACTGGCACACCTACCTTTTTGATCCGGACGGCCACCAGAACGAGCTGTATTATGGTATCGAGCAAATCGGCTGGAACGGCCACAGCAAGCCGAGGGTCATGTACGACCGGGGCTTCAATGAGCCGCCCCCTCTACCCCAGATCTCGGAACAACAGGAAGTCCAAGATGCGTTAGCCAAGAACGTAGATTTGCAATCAGGCTACCGCCATCTTGAGCGGCTTCCGGCCAGGTACGATGTAGATGGCATTTTGCTGCCGCGTCCCTTCAAGACTGTGCGCCTCGGGCCGGTCAATCTTTTCGTGGAGAATCTCGAAGCCGCCGAAGTATTTTACCGTGACACCTTGGGCTTCACGCTGACCGAGGAAATCATCTGGAACGGGCACCGCTGCTTGTTCCTGCGCTGCAACACGGAGCATCACTCTTTGGCGCTTTTCCCGCTCGCGCTCCGGGAAGTTCTCGGTCTCAGCTCTCATTCGAAATGCGCCGCGTTTGGACTGCAGCTCGCCAACTACCGACAACTGCGGGAAGCCGTAAAGTTTTTGCAAGCGCACGACGTGAGAGTCACGGACGCGATACCGCCCGAGCTTCACCCGGGCATCGACTATGCGGCCCATGTTTTTGACCCGGACGGTCACTGTATCCAACTCTATTACGCGATGGAACAGATCGGCTGGGAGGGAAAGCCGCGACCGAAGGAGTCCAGAAAGCCGCGGAGCCTGAAGGATTGGCCGGAACTGCTTGATGGGGATTCGAATGCTTACATGGGTGAACCTTTCCTGGGCCCGTGGGGATAAGGAAAATGGTTTCGCGTTCCGAGTTTTGGGTTTTAAGTAAAAGCGAGAGTTCGGATGGAGCAGTTTCAACATAGGAGGGAGCAAAATGGTCGTACGAGAATTAAAAGACGGGCGCTGCTTTGTCAGCACGCAAGAAGATCACGCGGAGCTTTCGGCGCAATTTGCAGCGCATTGGGGGAACGAGCGGTTTTCACAATTACGTCCTTACAAGACCATGGTGTTCGCGACGACGTTTCACGACAGCGGCTACCGAGAATTTGAAGGCAACCCGCCGATCAATGTCCAAAAAGGCCGCCCCTACGCGCACCGTGAGGAGGTGCCGTCGTTTGAGGCCATCGAGCTCCAAGCCTACGGCAGGAACGTCGATTGGGTGCGCTCGCACGATCCGTATGCCGGCTTGCTGGTTTCCATGCACCGAACCGGACTCTGGCAAAATCGTTACAACGTCTTTACTCAACCGTCCATGAGGCTTCGGGAACGAAGTCCTGAAGTGCAAGCCGTCAAAAAAGAGTTGGAGAGAAAACAAGAGGAGTACAAGCAGGAGCTGGCAGCGGGCAATCCCGGTTTCGAAAACGAGCTGGCGTATAACTACCGCGCGTTGCAGATCTTTGATCTATTGTCGCTTTACTTTTGCTGTGACGGTTATGCGTCCGACAGCCAGTTCAAGGAATATAGCATCGCGCCTGTGCGCGTCGCTTACGACAGCACCGAGGAAGTTGAGCTGCGCATTGTTCCTGACGGCAACGCGGTGCGCTTCGATCCCTATCCGTTTGACGTCTCGCCCCTGCGTGTCTCCGTGCGCGCGCGCATGTTGTCGATCGAAGGCGGAATGAGCGAGGATAGCGGGCTCGAGGTCTACCAGAAAGCGCCACGGGAGATTATTCAGTTTCAGATTGCGCGTTGAATCATGCAGCTTAAGTGTCGGAACCTGGGTCGCTCTGACTTCAGCCTAACGACGGAATGAAAAAAACGCCTGGGTACACTTGGATTTTCGCCATAACCCTGTCACTTACGGCAGGATCGGCCGGGGCCAATCCCTATCTTCCCAAAGCCGGTGAAGCGCCGGTACCGGCGCGCGTCGGCACCTGCGCGATCACCGGCGGCTTCATTCACTTTTACAGCGCGTTGTTCAACGGCCTGTTCGACAAATACGGCATCAAAGTCGAGTACGTTGTGCTTCGAGGCGGAATTGTAAGCCTCGCGGCCCTGGCCGCCGACGAAATACAGTTCGTCTATTGCTCCGCCGATGCCATGATTCCCCGCGTGGCTGCGGGCGCCGAGGCTAAGCTCGTGGGATCGCCGCTGGTAGGCCTCCCATGGGTGCTAGTGGGGCGTAAAGATATTAAAAGACCCGCGGACCTGAAGGGTAAAAGCATCGCGGTCGCCCGCCCCGGAGGGCTGACGGACCAACTCGCCAAAGCAGTGCTAAAAAAATTCAATCTGACAACGCAGGATGTCAAGCTCGTTCACATTGGCGGCACGGGCCAACTCGAGCCCTACAACGCCATGTTGCAGGGTCTGGTCCAGGCCGTCCTTCTCACGCCTCCCTTGGATGTTCATGCGAAAAGAGACGGTTTCGCTATAATCTACAACCTCAACGAGCTGAATGCCCCGGCCGTCTACAGCTCGATATTTACGAACTTCAAAAGCTTGAAAGAGCGGCCGGTCTTAGTCCAGCGTTTTGTCGCAGCCCTGGCAGAGTCCGTTAACTTCGTCGAGAAGAATCCGGAGAAAGGCAAGGCCGCCTTGGCGAAGGTCCTCAACTTGAATGATCAGGAGGTCCTGCAGTCCGCCTATGAAGCCTACGCCAAATCCCTGGTAAATCGCCGCATGGTAGTGCCGGGAGACGCCGTGGCAGAGGCGGTGGAGGCGGAGCGCCAGGCGGGAACCCAGATAAGAAGAAAACCCCAAGAAGTCTACGATAATAGTTTTGCGGAAAACCTGGAGAAAAGTGGCTTCCTGAAAGAGATCTGGGGCGGCGACCTTCTGCTGAAAGAAAAAAAGAGCTAAGGAGCGACGGCGATGGAAGAGAAAATTAGTTTTCAATCAGATGGACTAAAGCTGGCCGGCATAGTGAACACTCCGGAGGATCTCCGTCCCGGCGAGCGCCGGCCGGCGTTTGTGGTACTGCACGGCTTCGGCGGCAACAAAGACGGCCAGGGGCAGACCGTTGTCGCCAAGCAATTTACCCAGTGGGGCTACGTCACGCTGCGCATCGATTTCAGGGGCTGCGGCGAAAGCGAAGGCGAGCACGGCCGAATTATCTGCCTCGATCAGGTGGCCGACACGCGCAACGCCATCACGTACCTCGCCACGCGTCCAGAAGTGGATCCCAATCGCATCGCTTTGGTAGGCAGCAGCTTCGGCGCCGCGGTGGCCGTATTCACAGGAGGCGCGGACCAGCGCGTCGCCGCCGTGATTTCTTGCGGCGGTTGGGGAAACGGCGAACGCAAGTTTCGCGGCCAGCATCCGACGCCCGAGGCGTGGGCTCGCTTCACTAACATGTTGGAAGAAGGGAAACGCCACCGCGAGCGCACGGGCAAGTCGCTGATGGTACCGCGCTACGATATCGTGCCCATTCCCGAACGGCTGCGCCGCAATATGAGCGCAGGCTCCATCATGGAATTTCCCGCCGAGACGGCGCAGAGCATGAACGATTTTCGCGCCGACGATCAGGTCGGTAACATTTCACCCCGGCCGCTGCTGCTGTTGCACAGTGCCAACGATTCGGTAACTCCGACCTATGAATCGATCGAAATGTTCAAGCGCGCGGGACAGCCGGCTGAACTGCATTTGCTGTCCGACGTCGACCACTTCACGTTCAACGAAGAAAATCCGCGTTTAACGCGCATCGTCTCCGAGTGGCTGGCGCGCTACTTCCCTGTCCAGAAATAGGTTAGGGGTTCAGTTTCGCGAAAATTGTCGGGGCGACCCCCTCTGGTCGCCCAAAACGGGCAAGCACGGGGGCTTGCCCGTACCATAGCCGCGTTGTCGAAATCAAATTGGACCGCTATCAGAAATAATCTCGTTGAAGGATTGTTCCGTGCCCAGACTTGATCACAACGAACTACTAAGCTTTAGCGAACAACTGCTCTCAACTGGCGGCATGCCGCAAGCTGACTCGAAGCTCGTCGCCGAGCTTCTCGTCAAAGCAGAGCTGCGTGGGTATCCAGGACATGGAGTGACTCGCATTCCCCAGTATTTATCGTTTATTCAGAATGGCACCATAAACATCCGTGAAAACCCCAAGGTCCTGCGCGACGGCAAAACAACGGCCGTGATCGATGGCAATCACTACATCGGCCAGGTTGTTGCTCGAATGGGAATGGGATTGGCAATTGCGAAAGCCAAAGAACACGGCGTCGGAGTTGTCTCTCTTCGCCGCGCCAGCCATACTGGACGGCTCGCAGACTACATGGAGATGGCGACCGAAGCAGGCCTGATCGGAATGGGCGCCGTAAGCGTCGGCTCAGGCACGACCACTCTCTACGGCGGCATGGAACGCATCGTCGGGACCAATCCGATGGCCTTCGGCATACCCGCGAGAAACGGCCGGCATATCATCCTCGATTTTGCCACAGCGTCCATGAGCATGGGCGAGATCCAAAAACAGGTGGCGAGAAAAGAAACCATTCCCGACGGCGTCATGCTCGACGGGCGCGGCAACCCGACAAACGATTTCAAAGCTTTCCGTGGTCCGCCGCGCGGCGTCTTTTTACCCTTTGGCGGCTACAAAGGTTCAGGCGTCGCCCTGATCACCGAGATTCTTGGCGGTCTACTGTCAGGCAACGGCTTGGCCAAAAATTGGTGGGAAAAAGGCGGCCACGGCATCAACGGAGTCTTTCTTCAAGCGATCGCCGTAGAGGAATTCCAGCCGCTTGATGAATTTCTGGATCGAATCGATGAACTCGTTTCCTTCGTAAAATCGCGAAAGACAGCTCCAGGAGTCAAAGAAATTCTTTTGCCGGGCGAGCAGGGGCGAAAAAACGAGGCGCGACAAATTAAAGAAGGCGTAGAGGTTGACGAAGGAGCGTGGACCGAATTAAAAAAATTGGCGACTACGCTTGGCGTAGGGAACATCCCCAAGGCTCTTTGACAACTATCCCACTCTCCCCGGCTTCAAGCCGTGCGATTTCAAAAATGTTTAATGGAGAGCCGATCTACCTATCCTTCCGTCATTATCACGCCAGCGGGAATCCAGTCTTTGTGTTCTTGGATTGTCCAGAACGACCCAGGATGCTCGCTTTTCGTGGGCATGACGTGACTTACTTTTCGCTCAAGCTGTAGTAGATAACGACGTGAGACACTAATCGTCAAATATCTCGACCCTAATCGCCTGTCCTCTTCCCGATTCCGGACAAGCGCTGACCGCCACAAGACAATCCATTTCCGCTCGGAAATCTACGTGCGCTTCATCCTTCGGACGAATCATCGTGTCGTACATCATGCCCGTCTCGGGATCGATGCGCATGCACTGAAAGATATTAAACGGGCTCGGCACATCGTCCGGCGAGATATTCCATGGCTTCACCGCCTCGCTGAGATTCTCCCAGCAGCCGTGATCGGGGATTTCCTCCGGCTTTTTGGGATTGATATCGACTCCTTCAGCAAACACCCGCTTAGCCGTCCCCTGCGCCACCATTTCGAAGCGCTTCCGGCTGCACATCCCCTTCTGCAGATCGTGCCGCCCTTCCGTGAAGGTATCTTCAACGATTGTCAGCATTGGATTGTTCCGCTTCGAGAATAACGCGTCGCCGGTGCTGATGAAGATTTTCACCTGATTCGTCTTTGTTCTCGCTTGATCGAATCGCTCGTTTAAATCGCGCAGGTTAAAGGCGACGAAGTCGACGATGCTCTTGCCGGCGACTCGCAGCCTCTGTCCCCTTCTCATCTCAAAGGCCGCACCGGAATTTTTCGGCACGACTTCACTCTGCAACGACGCCATACGATCTCCGTTTTCAGTACACGCCCGTCAAGCAGGCTAATTGTTTCACTCCGAGTAGACAACATCAATCACCGAAACGCATTCCGGATTGTCTCCGCGTCCTTCGCTGAACCCGACGCCCGGCCTGCGGTGGTGGAAGAATATCAAGAGAGATGATAAGTGTGTTAAATTTCGCCGTCACGCTTGTCGGTGGCGAGAGATGCTACGGGCGATTTATTAACGATCAACGAAGCGGCATCAATCTCGAGCGCAAGGCGTTCGCATGAATCGAACCAACTGGAACTTTGACGCAAGCGCGGCGTCCGACTGGGCGCGTTTGGCGTCCGTCGGAATATTAAGTTACCTCCTGAACCTTTTGGTCTTTCAAGGGTTATCCACAGCTCGTTTAAACATCTTGACGGCAAATGTACTCGGCTTTTCATTTGGAGCCGTGTTGGCTTTCATGTTGCTCATGCGAAGCGCACCGGTTTCATTCGACTCCGATGTTCCGTCGAAGCGTGCCATCGTTGGCCGCGCGCTGATCACCTCAGTGCTTGTGCTGCTGCTCCAAGGTGCTTTGCTTGCTCAGTTGACGGGAGCCTGGAACTGGTCGCCCCAAGTCGCGATCTTTCTCGCCGCCTTCGTGGGCCAACTCGCCCAGTCGATCGGATTAGGGCTGATCGTATTTGTTCCGGGCTCGTGGCTGCGTCCGTCCCCGTCCCGTTGGCAGGTGCTCGCCATAGCCGCCGTTGCCTATACCGTCCTTTTAAGGCTGGCGTGCATGGGCCCGATTAATCTGATCCCTGAAGAAGCCTATTATTGGAACTACGCACAGCATCTGGACTGGAGCTATCTGGATCATCCGCCCATGGTCGCCTGGCTCATATGGCTTTCCACCTATCTTCTGGGCAAGTCGGAGCTCTCGGTTCGTCTTCCGTCGCTGATCTCCTGGGCCGTTGCCGCCGCGTTCATGTTTCAATGGACCCGCTCCCTTTTCTCAAGGGTAACAGCGTGCTGCTGTCTGTTATTGCTCACCCTCCTGCCCATCTATTTTGGGTTCGGTTTTTTTATGACGCCCGACGCGCCGCTTTTGGCTGCTTGGGCGGGTTGCCTCTACTATCTCCACCAGGCCTTGGTGACTCAAAAGGGCCGTGCGTGGTGGGGTGTCGGTCTATGCATGGGGCTGGGCATGCTGTCGAAGTACAGTATTCTACTGCTGGGTCTGAGCACCGGGATTTATCTGCTACTCGACCAGCGGTCAAGGAGATGGTGGCGCCGGGGCGAGCCGTACTTTGCAGCCTTGCTGTCGTTGGCCCTTTTTTTTCCGGTACTGTTGTGGAACGCGAAAAACGGCTGGGCGTCGTTCATCTTTCAAGGGTCAGACAGATGGGCTGGCCCCGCAGAGTTTTCCCTGCCTGTGTTGATCGGCTCGATTCTACTGCTGCTCACTCCGGTGGGTGTCGCCGGAGTGGTTCAAACGCTCTTCCACTCGGTAACCGCGCTCTCAACGCCTTTCTCGCCACCGACCGGCGAGCGCCGGCAACGACTATTCGCTCTAGTGTTCACGTTAGTCCCCCTTTCGCTTTTTGTTATTTATAGCCTCCAGCACGCACCAAGGCTCAACTGGACGGGACCGCTCTGGCTTGCATGCCTCCCCTGGGTCGCTCAAGACATGGCCATGCCGCTGCGTCAAACAGCCCGCACACTATTCTCATTCATGGAGCGAGTCTGGGTGCCGACGGCTGCCGCGCTCCTACTGATTATCGGCCTATGGTTCTATTATCTTGCGCTCGGGCTGCCGGGCATTGGACCGATGTCATCGAAGCAGCTTTTTGGCCCATGGAAGAGCATGGGGGAAAAGGTGGATGTCATCGAGAGAAAAATGGAAAACGAAACGGGCTCCCAACCATTAATCTTCGGGATGGACAAATATTTTATATCCAGCGAGCTAGCCTTCTACGATGATCCGCTCGATCTGGATAGATTTCAAAACGCGGGCGGACCTCACCTGTTCGGCGGCCGAGGTCTGATGTGGGAATATTGGTTCCCAAGCTCGGCAGAGGTCGGCAGAACGATGGTCATGATCGACTTCAGGCATGACACGCTATCGAATCCTCTCTTAGCCCGTTATTTCTCTCGCACCAGCGATGTTTTCCGGGAGTCCATCGAAAGGAACGGAGATACGGTCGGATACTTTTATTGGCGCGTGGGTTATGATTACCGCGGCGGTCGCGCCGATTAATATGCGGGACTCATACCGCTCCGAGGACAACCGTTAGTTTAACTGAATTGAGTTGACCGCCAAAGGCCGCGAAATCGGCGATACTCTGACCGGCGATACGCAGCCTTTGACTCCGCTCCCCAACAACGCCATACGTCCCTCCAGTCGATCACACGCCCGCCAAGCAGAGAAATTCTTTCCGATGCGGTCCAAACTGTCAACTGCGAAGAACAAATAAGTCTGGGTCCTCAGTTGGAAAGGGTGTCTCAGAAATGCAACGCCACGGAGAGTCAGATGATCAGTCTGGTCGATGCGGCAAGAAGCTTTGGCGCTTCGCAGTGGCAGATATTTAAAAGCGTGGTAGCTCCTTCTACGGTGCCTTTTGTTTTGACGGGTTTGCGATTGGCGGTCGGACGGGCATTGATCGGCGTGTTCGTCGGAGAGTTGTACGCCGCTACAGTAGG
>VBKE01000394.1 GCA_005879605.1 Deltaproteobacteria bacterium | reverse complement strand
GCTCGCAGGCTTCGGTACACTGCCTTGGTTTTGTCGAATCGATTCTGGCTGCCGTTGACGATGAGCCCATCGGTGACCATGATGCTCCACACGACCGCGAGCAAAAACATCATCGCGAAGAGAACGCCCCGTGCAGAAAGCTCGACAAACATGTTGCCGGTGATGTCGTACCCCGGCGCGCCCGTAACAACAGCCGTGAGCGGCAGATAGATCAGCAGCACGGACAAGACGATCCCGTATTTGAGCAAGCCGATGAGCGTGAAGAATTTTTGCACTGGACCGGGCATGGCTCAACCTCCTTATCGTCTTGCATCGGCGAGAATCACGTCCGCCGCCTTTTCCGCGATCATGTAGACAGCGCTCACGATGAAGAAACCGGGAATCCGAGGAAACACGGAGGCGTCGACGACGCGCAACCCCTGAGTGCCATAGACCCGGAAATTACCGTCGAGCGCAGCCATCGGATCGTCCTTCTTGCCGATCTTGCAGGTGCAGGAGGCGTGATGGCCCTAGGCGTTATCCTTTACGAATTGGGTCAGATCCTTTCGCCCCTCCTTGTCGGGTGCCTCTTCTTCCTCGAAGACATCTCGGAGGTGCGAGTTGATCCCGCGGACAAACTTAACTCCATCGACGACAGACTCTACATCTTCCTGCCAATTGCCTGTTCCCTCCTGGAAGTAGCGGAAATTAATCTCCGGCCGTTCGCGCGGGTCGGCCGATTTCAAAGTGACCATTCCTCCCGTGTTGTTCGTATGTGCCTTCAAAACCGCCCACGTGAGATAGTTGTGATGAACGACGGTTTCCTTCGAATAGTCCGGCTCGTAGCCGCGGAATCTGCCCACCAGCGCGAAGCAAAAGAGATCGGGCAGAGGGCGGGACTTGGCCGATTTTTTTATGACTGCGAGGACAGCCCCGTTGGTGATGTAGACGCCGCGCCGGCTCTTCCACATTTTGTACTGCGGGTCTTTGTTGTCAAAGAGGGCGCCTTCGAGGACCTTCCAATCCGTCTTCATCCGGTTGACGATTCCCACCTCATAGCGGTCCTGGAGATTCTTTCCGACGCCGGGCAGATCAACGCGCACGTCGATCCGGTATTTTTTTAGCTCGTCCCTCGGCCCGATACCGGAGAGCATCAAGAGCTGCGGCGTGTTGAAAGCGCCGCCCGCGAGAATCACTTCGCGTGTGGCGTGGACCGATTTCTTCTCACCGGGCTGTTGGCTCGGATCGCAGTGCGCCTGGTAAAGCCGTTCGCCTTTGAGATACTCGACGCCGATCGCTCGATTTTTTTCGTCGAAAAGCACCTTGGTCGCGAGCGCGTCGAGCTCGATGGTCAGATTGCCGGGATATTTCTCCTGGACGTCCAGCAGAAATTCGCGCGTGCCGTTCCGCCGGCGCTGGGATGTGGCCAGAGGCGGCAGGCGAAGTCCGACCGCGTTATCTTGTACCAAGCGCCAGTCGTTCGGATCGAGCCGGCCGAGCAAGGACCACCAGATGCGCTTGAACGGCAGCTCCACGCTCTTAGCTGCAGCTCTGGCCGAGTCGACAATGACCTTGACCAGCCGTTTATCTTTCTTCAGAGCCTCCACTGGAACCGCGACTTCTGTCGAGAGCCAGCCCTCGTAACCATGACGCGTGGGGTTCCAGCCAAAGAGTTTATAGATCCACCGCCACGGAAACCTTCGGTAGGCGCAGTTCTCCATGCGCTCGTAGTACTTGCGCATGTTCTCCGCCTTCCACGAGGGATCGCCCGTCAAATCCGCAAGATCGTCCCAGTCCTTGTTGTGCGGGTAGACCATGATCATGGCGTTGTGCGTCGTGCAGCCGCCCAATGCCCCTGCCCGCGGATAGAGTATTCTCGGTTCCCCGTCGATGTCGCGGTGCTTGGGGTCTTTCTTCTGCTGCTGATCGTTGCTGTAATGGCGGACCCAAAAATCCCATCGCAGCGCGTCGGATTCGGTGGAGATGCCGTGAAAAACCGGGACGTCGTAGTCGTCCGGCAAACTGATTCTCTTTGGGTCCCAGCGGACGCCACCCATCAGTTTTTTCGGATCGCCGCCCGCTTCCAAAACAAGCACCTTGTGCCCGGCCTCCGCCAATCGAGCCGCGACGGTCCCGCCTCCGGCGCCCGAGCCGACTACGATGTATTCGAATTTTGCGTCAGATTCGCTCATGCTAAATCTCCCTTTCTAGCTTCGGTTGCGTGCCGCACCATCAGCGCACCTTGCGCCCGTTTACGCGCGCGACCGTCGACGAATCGTTGCGATCGTTGCGCCAGGTCGGATGGCTGAAGTGGATGACGAAATCGCCGTTGTAGGAAGCGACGGCGTTGTCGAAAACGATCCTTCCAATACGCCGCCAATTTTTGAACGAGCGCCGCTGAAAGACCGGCAGCCCGCGCGTCGTGCCCTCGTCGGTCACTTCAATGTTGAAGGTGAGCGTGCGCTTGGGCTTGGGATCGCCCTTGTCGAAAATCTGCGCCATGATCTCGTCGCGAAAGTCCAGCGCCTCGCCTTCGATCCGCGGCTGCTCCGGCGCGACCAAAAAGCGCAGGAACTCCGGCGCCCGCGTCCCTTCGCCCTTCGGTTTGCCGAGCTCGGCGATCTGATACAGCTGCCGCTGCGAAGGTTGCTTATCGACGCCCTGAAAGACGGCGCCGGTGACCAGCAGGACCGGCAAGGCACCGCCGCGCCGCCATGCGCGAGTATCGGGAGCGTTTCGAACCTCCGCGTCGTTGATATAGTTGCTGTAATCTCCGCCGAGGTCCTGCTGTGTGATGAAGTTGGCGGTGCGAAGCAGCTCGGCGTGATTCGGGTCCGTTGTGGGATAGAGCTTCCCTACCAGGGCCAGCGAGCGCGCGTGGCCGCGCCGCGTCTCCGTGCAGCACGTGGAATAGCGTCCGATCGCCAGCGCCCGGCTGCCTTTTTTGAAGTAACCTGAATACGGATTTTCTTCCGTGATCTCCCAAAAGCCCGTGAGGCAAATGCCGTTCGGATGCAGCAAACGGCGATAGCCCTTGCGGTCGGCTCCCCAGCGCAAATCGGCGTGGGAATCGACGGCGCGCTCGGTGGCCTTGCGAAAAAGATAGGGCGCGCCGAACGGCAGGACGCCGCGCAAAACACTCCGCGTCGTCACTTCGTAGACCGGCAACGGCGGCTCGCCGGCGCGCCCCCATACTTTTTGATAAGGATTGGCAAAGATCGCGTCACGCACCTCGGAGAACCGCGACCCTTGATAGGCGCGATCTTCATCGGTGATTCCTTCGATCCCAAAAAATTTCGGCTCCATATCACGCCCCCATAAAAATCAGGCATTCGCACGCTTATAGCGCCATCGCGTAATCAGCCAGACGACGATGACTATGATCAGGATCACTGCGATGATCGTCACCATCCCGGTCATCTTGATTGGTTCGCAGCAGTTGGCGGTTGCTTCCTTAAAGAACGCCACGGTATCGCTGAGTGAGGCGAGCGCACCCGAGAGGCCGACGTTCGGCGGCGCAAGCGGGGGCGACGTTGGCCACGGCTCGGCGAGATAAGGGAACTCTTTCAGGAACGGCTTGTCGTTCACCGTCGCGCGCGGCCACTGCGGGCTGTCAATGTAGGCACCCTCGACCAGCGCGCAGTCGCCCTGGTCGCAAGTGAGCGCCGCCACGTCGTCGGTCAGCTTTCGCCCATTGGGAAATCCGATCGGATACTGGTTGGTGTAGATCATCACGTCGGGAAATTCGTCGTAGGGCCGGATTTTGAACAGTGGTTGATACGCGTTCACGAGCGGCGGCAGGTACTGCATCAGGGTCTTCTCGATCCGGGCCCTGGTCTGATTGTGCGCCTTGATCGCGGCGGCGTGCTGGCTCGGATGGAGAGTGTTCAGGAAGTCGAACCGGCCCTGCTGCGAGCGATTCGAGCGGCCGACGTGATCGATTTGCACGCCGTCTTTCAGTCGCGTCGATGTCCCCCACAAAATCCAGTCCCGCTGGCTTTTGGGAAACGATGAGAACGGGATGGCGAGCACCATCGCAATCGTGTTCCGCTTGAAGAAGCGCGGAAAGATGAACGGGTCGTCGCGCACCCCGGTGAAGACCTTGATACGGTCGGGGTTCTGTAAGCCTTCGTACTTGACGCTGTTCAAGCTGGCGTCGTTTTTGAGCCGGATTTTGATCGCCACATCCTCTTTGATCCCCTCGGGACTGGCGATCGAGCCGCCGTAGCGCGCGCGCTCCTCCTTGTTGTCCACGGTCACTTTGCTGTGCAGATCCATATAGATTGCGAACTCGAACGGCTCGAGCTGGTACGGCGGTGGGGCCGTGAGCGCCCGCCGCGCGTTGAGCATAACGATCATCTGATCGCCGTCGGGAAACACGAAAAGGTCGGTGATGCCGGATTCCAACACTTCGAGGTTGATAGGATCGGCGTGATCCGAGCTGTTGATGGCTGCCGGAAAAAGAAGCAGCGCGAGAGCGAGCGATAGGATACTTGCCTTTTTCATCCGTGATCCCCTTTTCATCGTGCTGTCGCACATCGAGCTAGAAAGTCTTCAAAAACTCGATCAGGGCCAATTTGTCGTCGTCGCTGAGCGGGACCTCGTCTTTATCCTTGAAGTAGTTGGTGCCGAAATAATGGCCGCGATTGACGACGAAGTCGGGGCACTTGCTGAGCTCGAGTAGCGGATCGACCAGATTGGCAAACGCCTCGCGCTTTTTTTCCGGTGACTCCTTTTCGGCCGCCTTCAAATCCTTCGTCGCTTTCTTAAGCAACTGTTTCAACCGTTCAAAGTGGTCGAGCCGTTCTGGGAAACGCGTCCCATCAGAGACGAGCGGCAGGTTGGCCAACAAGCCGACCGGCGTCCCCGCGGGAATCGGACCGACTTCAAGTCCGTTTTTGCTAAAGAGCCAGGGGAGCCAGTCGCTCAGCCAGTCCATAAAGACCGCGAACTTCCCCGGCAGATATCCCCATGCAACTCTGAGATAGCTGTCTGTCGTCGTGCGCTGCATATAGCCGGGAACTTTGTCTCCCAGCAGCGAGTCCTTCCGACGCTTTTCCGGCCA
Source organism: Deltaproteobacteria bacterium (assembly GCA_005879605.1). GTDB lineage: Bacteria > Desulfobacterota > Binatia > UBA9968 > UBA9968 > DP-1. The sequence goes on along the minus strand of VBKE01000394.1, from coordinate 3,693 downwards.
GAGCATCTGTTGGATCGAATCGTTGAAAGACGCCATGCGCGCCTCGACGCTCGGTTCCCCGTAGAAAGGTCCGACGGCGTTGTTGAGCAGATACGGCGCCGTCGACCACAGGCTGATCAGCGACGCTGGGCGGGTGTAACCGCGGCCGTTGCCGGGCATCGGATACTCCCAGGCCTCGCCCGTCTTCGGATTATGCACCGTGAACTTGCCGACGGCCGTCAGGTCCTTGTAGGTCGTGGAGGTAAAGTTGTCCCAGATGTTGTTGCGGATACCATTGGTCGCGAGCGGGCTGCACGCGTTGGTGTCGAGCAAGGTGACCGGAACGCGCAGCTCGGTGGAAAGGAAATTGTCCTCCAGGAAGTCGGAGCGCATGACGATCTCGCGCATCGGCTTCTTGTACGCTTCGGTCTTGGTCCAGGCCCAGTAGCGGTTCCAGCAATCCAGGTAGCCTGGCCCTCCGCACTTTGCGTAGTCGATTTCGGGCGGCGCCGGCGGTTGCTTGCCCGAGTGGCAGCGCGCGCAGGTCTCGGCGAAAACGATCTTGCCGCGATTGAGCTTGTTTTGATCCGTGGCGAGATGCGTCTTGCCGCCCGGCGCGTCTTTCAAGTAATCGGGCCGGGCGCCCGCGAGGAAAAACAGCGCCACGTCGGGAGTCTGCGCCACGTTGGCGTTCCAATACGTAGAGGTTTTCTCCAACACGGCGATCTCGATCGGCGTGATCCTTTTTCCGGGGAGATTCCCGATCAGCGGCTTGAAATGGAGCAGCCATTCCTCGCTGAAGAGACCGATATTGAGATACACGCGGTTCAACGCTCCGAGGATGCCCACCGAGTCGGCGCCGTCTTTGAGGACGTGGGCGGTAAGAACCGTGTCAGGCGGTGTGAAAAATTTGGATAGGACCTTGGTCCTGTCGTAGTCGTTGAATTGCTTGTTGTTCAGCTCGCCGCCGGTCAATTTTTCCGGGTGAAACTCGGCCATCTTGAGACGCGCCGCGATGCTGTAGACCGCGTTCATCGTGCGCGGGTTGTTGATGTTGTCGCTCGAGACAAGCGAGGTGTCGAGTGATCCCGGAAGCGAAGTGTGGAAGAGCTGGTAGATGAAGTTCTCGTGCCGCTTGTACGGATTCCAGAAAAAAATTCTGTCCAGCCAGAAGTACTGCGCACCGGGGTTCGAGTTCAGGTTCTTCCACTCCGGATTCTCGGGATCTTTGGGCGGATCGATCGGGCTCGGACCGACGTGGCAAAAGCCGCACGACATCCCGACCCGATACGGGCGCACCAGGTTCTTGTCATTGTAGTAGTCGGGGTCGTTGTAGTACCTGACCGGATCCCATTTTTTCTTCGCCGCCTCGTCGAAAGCGGGGTTAGGAAAGAGTCGCAGGCCGACGACTCCGCTCGCGTAGCCGTAGTAAGAGCCTAACGGCACCGTCTTACCGCGCGCGCCGACTTTGACGCCCGGATATTTTTTTTCGTCCTCGAACGGCTCGGGAGAGCCGACGCGCTTGTCCAGCCATAGGCCAAAGCGGTTGGGGTCGCCGCACTTGCCGTACGGCTCGGCATCGGTCTTCTTGTCGTTCTTCCAGTCGCAGCCCTTGAGGTCCCACTGCTGAAAACCCGGTTCGTTCACCAGGCCGAGATATTTCCAGCGGTTCTGGCGGGAGACTTCGTAGAATTGGCGGTCTTCGCCCTTGCACTCGTCGTCTTCGTCGTAAGCGTAGTAGCCGGGCGGATAGGGCGCCGGCGAAGATTTGTCTTTGGCGTATCCGGACTGCTTGTCCTTTTCGTATCCCGATTGTTGGTCTTTTGCGTATCCGGACTGCTCGCCTTTAGCGTAGCCGCCCTTGCCCCCTTCGCCGTAGCCGTACACGGGGTTTTTGTTCCCGCAATACCTGATGCCCGGATGAGACGAGACGATCTTCAATAGATCGAAGGCGCCGAAGGTGTTGTTGGCCAAAAAATCCCACAACGTATCGTTGCCCGCGGTCCAGACGACCCAGTTGTTGCGCCCTCTGTTATAAGCCTTCCAGGCTTCTTCCTTCGAGAGGAAGGGCAGCGCTTTGTGCACCGCCTCTGAGTCCAGGCCGCGGTCCATGGCGCGCAGGTAGTCATCATCCGATCCAGGCAGGTCCTTGGCGGTGAGACCCGCCGTCATCGCCTCGTCCACTACGGAGCCCGGCTGCGGACCTCTGCAAGCGCCGAGAATAACGGTGCAGAGCAGAGCCGCCGGTAAAAAGCCGAGCCCGCCTTCCAAAATGCGCATAAGCTACCTCCTTGCCGCCTTTTCGTCGATTACGCTTTCATCACTTCGAGCAACGCCGAAGCCAGATAAAATAGTCCGGCCACAAAAATTCCCGCCGAGCCGTAGCGCTGCACACGCAGCGGAATCTGCGCGGCTTGCGGCGCCGCGCGGCGCGCCGCCTTGAGCGCGCCGAAGATCGGCAGCACGACCATCTGGTGGCCGATCTCGACGCCCAGGCTAAACGCGACGATGGCCAGCCCTACGGCAAGACCCGCCATTCCTTCCATCGCGCTGAGCAGTCCGCCGGCAAAGCCGAGGCCGTGGAAAAGACCGAAAAAGAAAGCGACCAAGAGCCTGCCGGCGCCGCGGCTCTTCTCCGGCACGATCACGTTCTGAAGCGCGACGAAAACGATGCTGGCCGCGATCATCGGCTCGACGATATTCGACGGCAGCCTGACGATGTTCAGCACCGAGAACGTGAGCGTGATCGAGTGGGCGAGTGTGAAGGCGCTGATGACTCTTACCAAATCCCACAGCGTCGCTACCGCCAGGGCGAGCGCGGCGATGAAGAGCAGATGATCGTAGCCCGAGAGAATATGCATGATGCCGTGGCGGATGTATTCCTTCGCCATGCGCGCCCTGTCGAGCCGCGACGCCGAGCCGCTCGCGAGCGCGTTCACGTCGAGGACGAGCGGCTCTCTGGAAGTCAGCAACAGCCCTTCCATCGGAGACTCTCCGTCGCGCCGGGCGCGCACGACGTAACTCGCCTCCCAGGGATTCCCCGGCGCGAACTCGAACTCGCGGAGCACGTCTTCCTCGAAAGCGATGCGCGCTGGAGCGCCGCCGGCGATTCGATATTCGATCTCGTAAACCGGCCGCCCGTCGGCTTCTGCGGGAACTTTGACCACCCGCCCGTCGAGCGGCCGGCCATCGGCCGCGACGCGGAGGTGCGCGATGAGATAGTCGCCGTGTTGCCGCACCATCTCGAGCGCCGTCAGATCTTTCCGTCCGGCATAGGCTGCGGCCACGAGGACCTCTTCCATCGAAACCCTCGCCGTTACGCTGACGCGCTCGGCAAAAACCACGACCTCCAGCGCGCCTTGCGAAACCGGATGGGCGCCAGCCGCGCGCGTCTGGAACGTCGTCACGGCAAGCGCGCATACAAGCAACGATGTGAATCGCTCAACGATGGACATGGAAATTCTCATAGCCCGGGTTAATTTCCGCGACCGTTTGCAAAAACCGTTTGCCCTCGCCGGTGCGGCCGTCGGCCAGATAAATCATCCCGGCGTGGAAAAATAGATGCGGGTCTTTCACTCCGGACGAAAGCGTTTTCTCCGCGGTTGCGCGCGCCGCGGCAAATTGGCCGTTGCGATAGAGCGCCCACGCGAGCCCGTCCTGGGTTAAAAAGTTGGGGCGCAGCTCCGCGTCCTTGCGCGCCCACTTCACGGCCTC
>VBKE01000393.1:9060-9654 GCA_005879605.1 Deltaproteobacteria bacterium | reverse complement strand
ACGAAGCGCAGATCGACGAAATCCTCCGCCTTGGCCTTTGCGGCCTTAGGATCCAGGCTGGCCTGGATCTCCAGGGTGTTTTTTAACCCCTCGATGGTCGGATAAGTATCCTCGACCAGCAACTCCCTACTGGAGTCGTAGACCTCCTCGAAGAAAGTGCGACTCGGCCCGCGCGAATATTTTTGCATGATCTTCACGACCGAGTCTTTATGGTTTTTATAGTAATGGACCGCTTCGGCCATAGCCCTGACCATGCGCTGAACCAGATCGGGATTTTCCCGAATCGTGCGCCTGGTAGCTACCGTACAGGTAAACTGAAACGGAATATTGAGCTTGGCCATGTCGATAATCATTTTGAGACCGAGTTTTTCGCCGCGAATTTTTTCCGCTTCGGTGCCCACCGTGAAGTCGAGCTGTCCGGTAGCTACGGCAGTCACACGGGCCGGGGCGCCGCCGACGGTGACTCCTTTGATATCTTTGAGCGAGAAACCGATGCCTTTGAGGGCTAACCGCAAAGCGAAGTCCGCCGCCGTCCCCGGAATATGCATCGCGGCGGACCTGCCCTTGAGATCTTCCGGCGACTTAATCTCAGGC
>VBKE01000393.1:0-9023 GCA_005879605.1 Deltaproteobacteria bacterium | reverse complement strand
CATAATAGGGCAGCGTGTTGACCAGACTGTTGACGATGGCGATGTCCCCGCCGGCCAGCTTGCCGTTGATGACTGCGGTCCCGACGGCGCTGGTAAAGGGAATGTCCCCCGACATGAGACTCTGGATGCCGCGGCTGCTGCCGTCGATGAAAATCAGGTCGACATCCAGACCATGCTTTTTAAAGAATCCTGCGTCCTTGGTCACCCAATACGCGGAGGCCGTGGCCGGGGAATCGGATATGTAGGCGAAGTAGCTCTTCGCTTCGGCCATCCGCGCAGGTCCGCCAGCAAAAGCCAAGTAGCAAAATACAATCGCGACGCGACTGCGATTTCGTATCATAAACCCTCCACTAGAGAATTGCCGTAGAGATTCGTACTTTCGCCTGTCCGAACGACGAACAAAAAGTGAACCCTATCAACAGTGTTGCTACCCGTGGGAGTTTGATCTCGTCAGCTCCGTGCCTCCTCGTTCCATTTCAGGCCCACTTCAGGCGCTCGAGGATCGCGCGTCGCCGTGGATGATCCGGCTTAGCATGGCATTCTTGAACCTAAATCCGGGAGATCCCTGAGCTCACTCGCTTTAACCGACTAGATCTTAAGGAATTTCAACTGCTCCGCAGTAAACCGTTTTGGTGAAAAACATTTGAACAACAAATACTTAGAATATATCACCGACTTTGAAAAATGGTGCTCTCAACTTCTGGATTTAGGTTCAATTCTTATCTCGTTATGCTAGTTACGCTCAGACTTCTGTATTGCGTTCATATATTACGATATTACGACAATTGAGATTTGCAATCTTGCGACAACTGAGATGTGGGATCACACGGCTTGAACGGATCGGTTCTACTCGCTCAGCGATTGCGGCTTGCTCTAGCGCACACTACTCACCCGCCGTCACCTCCCGGTAGTGATTTCGTGAGAGACGCGAGACCTCCTACCCCAGGATTTGATCCCCACCGGGTCATCGCATCGTAACTACTGCTCTGCGCAGACTCAACCGTCCCAGAGACTCAGCCACGCTTTTGTAATCCAATAAGATAATAAAGCCCGCTCTCCTTGATTTCCCTCATCTCACGCAGGTAGTCCCAGGCAGTGGCTGTGCTTATAAGACCTAAGCTGAGCAGGGCTGCTATATGAACCGGAACTTGCTCAAACAAAGTTCCAATGAGCGGTGTGTAAGATTTAGGGTCTCTGATTTCATCAAACAACTTACGCAAAATGCCAGTACGTGCACGTTTGATTTTTTTATTCAGGTCTTCGAGGGCAGGCGCAATATTTTTTTTAACAATTTTTTCCGCGTTGCTGACTACGTAAAGGGCGTCCTGCGCAGCGATAAGACCGTCATTCATTTTCTCCATGTCTCGCCTAAATCGCTCAAGCTCGTTCCGTAGCTGATACCGGATCTCTAGAATGTCTTCAAAGGAAAACATCGACACATCCGGCAAAGCAATCTTGATTGCCTCATAAGCCAGCGCAGATGTAACTCCAGCATCTTGTACTATTCTCTCGCGACGGGATTTAATGGCGTCCTTCTCGTACGAGTACTTTATCAATCGATTAAGTAGCTTGCTCGCGGTAAGGCTCGTGTTATTAGATAAGAGAGATGCTAACATCGATTCGAGGAGCGTTGTGTAATATTGAGTAATAAGACCGAGCTCCACTGTCTTACCGATCCCTATGGGCCACAAGAAAGCTTTATGGATTGCGGCCACCTCCGGGTCGGAGAATGCAAACCCCGCCCTGACCTTATCCCCTTTGCTGTTTCTAACCACATTTTCTTCGAGGTATAAAACGTTTATAGCTTCTGAGATAATCTTTTCTGATTGAATCCTCATCTTCTTGCGTAACGCTTCTTTGAGCGATCCAGCTTGATCGCTATATTCTATGATTCCCTCACTAGCGAGGAAGCTGGTGTGCGCCCTGAAATCGTTTTGCACAAAGTGAACAATGTCCTTGACGACACCTTCATCCCTTGAGACCCGCTCCACATTGTACAATCTGTGCTCTACGATAGTAATCCTGTCGAAATACAGGGCTGCGATCTTGAGATCATCAATCTGATCCAAAGTGCAGTTAGAAATATAGTTGGTGGTCAGCATAAAGGGGGGAGTTGCCCTTTGTTGCATCACAGCCTCACCCCTCTTCGGATCAACTTCAGCCTTTTTGCCTCGCCCGCGTGCCATCGCTTACTTCCGCCACCGAAGGTAATGTGAGTAAAAGACAGAGAGCGAGGGGTGAAGCAACGCCAGGAACAGAAGAACCCAGAGTAAGAATCCTACCGCGTCTTCCCAACCGAACAGCGTCGATGCTACCAGCGTCCCAAGGGTCCACTGTGCGCAGGTAAGGAGTGATTCAAGCGGTTCCGGTAGCGGCGCTGTCTTTTGTGTCTCGTCCATCGCGAGAGGGTATATACCTTTAGCTTTAGATGATAGGAAATTGCTTTTGATGCGCCGATACGGAACACAGATGAATCACCCTGCGACCAGTGGCTTAGCCCAGCTTCGAAACCTAAGCAGCTACTGGAAAGAGCGAACGAGCCCTCCGATGGCCGTTTTGGGCGGAAAGTATCGGATAAGCTGGTCGTAGGTCAAACTTAATCGGCTTAGTGCACCCGACCGTGGTCGTGGAGAAGCTGGAGGCCGTGGCCGCCGCGCGCTGACGCGCCGCACGCCGCGAGCCAACGCTCCCGCCGAGCTTACTTGATCGCCTGGGGGTTGATCGGCGAGCCGGTGCCCCGGGTGATGACCAGCGGCGGCGCGCAGAAGAAGAACTCGTAGACGCGGTCGGCCGCGCAATCTGCGGCGAGCTCCTCGAGGTAGAAGATCTCGCCGTGGACGATGCCGATCGCGGGGATCGTGACCCAGTGCCAGGGCTGGAACACGTCCGGCTCGGTGTCGTTCGGGCGGACCTCGATCCCCCAGGTGTCGCTGCAGATGCCCGCGATCTGTCGGCCATGGATCCAGTCCAGCGTCTCGAAGGCCAGGCCCGGCGCGGGACCGCCGGCATAGCCACCCCACTCGCCCTTCCGCAAGCGATCCTCCATCTGTCCCGTGCGGATGATCACGAAGTCGGCGCGTCGTACCTCGACGCCCTGCATGTGAGCAGTCCCGTCGAGGTCGGCGACCGTGATGGGATACCCGTCGTCGAGACAGTCGACGCCCTTGTGGCGGGCCACGTCGAGCAGCACGCCCCGGCCGACCATCTTGTTCGCCAACTTCTCGATGCCGTTCTTGTGCGCTCCGCGGCTGTCGACGAGCGAGGCCGGATAGCCGTTCCACATCTTGTCGCCGAGGAACACGTGCGACAGCGCATCCCACTGCGTAGCGGCCTGCGTCGGCAGATTGATGGCGTCATCCGCGTAGCGCAGCCCCGGCGTCACGTCGTGCTTGCCGGCCATGGCATCGGTGCCCGTCGCCAGCATCTGGTGCAACGGGTTCCAGCATCCGCCGAAAAGGCCGCGCTGCGGCCCGTTCTCGTCGAGATTGAGACCGAGCCGGAAGACCTTGCCCTTCCGCACCAGTTTGGCGGCGTTGACGATGTCCTCGGGCGTGACGTAGTTCAGGACGCCCAACTCGTCGTCGGGGCCCCACTTGCCCCAGTTCTTGAGATCCTCGGCCTTCTTCAACACGTCCGCCTTCGTCAGGCGTGCCATGGTCTTTCCTCCGATCACGGGGCCGTCGTCGTTCGGTCACCAGAGAGCACCCGAGCTTGAGCAACTAGAGTTTGAGGGTCAGGGTTCCTGATTCTTGGTGTGTCCAGATGAATTGCTGTCGTGATCCATAGGGTGACTCTCACTGCGTGAGGGAAGTCCCGCGGCGGTAAGAGCCAGAAGCCGCCTAGCTTGAGTAGCAGCATGAAGAGTAATCGACATGCTGAAGCCTACCGACAAAGTCAGCGCAAGGCTGATGAGCAAGTGACCGGGTTGCAACGTGAGTGAACGCTGAGCAAGCCTCGTCAAAGACGGGTTAGTTTCCGATGGTCGAGCCGTTCAAAAGTCGGCGAAGACAATATGGGCTATTTCAGACTGGCTGAGGGAATAGTTTACATCGGCGGGGTATTGGCGGCGACACGGTAACAAAGACACGATGGAAACTGGAGAAGTCCTGCTTGCCCCAGGAGAAATTCCTGGAGAAGGATCGGTCCTATAACTGTGGACACGGGAAAAGGGCCGAAGGCAAACAGGATGGCGGAGTGGCCCATAGTAGCAATGAAGTCTGGTAATGCGGATGGAGCGAAGGGGCCATGCTGAGTTTGATTCCTTCGACCGCAAGGTGAGGCAGGGAGGGATGATAAAGCCTTCCGTTAATCTGCAAGAACTGAGGCGAAGGATATACCGTAAGGCGAAAGCCGAGAAGCAGTGGCGGTTTTGGGGTCTCTATGTACATGTCACAAAGACAGAGACCTTAACAGCGGCGTATCAAGAAGCAAAGGCCAATGACGGGTCGCCGGGTATTGATGGAGAGAGTTTTCAATCCATCGAGATCCGAGGCGTCGGGAAGTTTCTCGGAGATATTCTACGGGAGCTTCACGCAGGCAGGTACAAGCCGAGCAAGAACCGGCGGGTAGAGATACCCAAAGGGAATGGCAAGACCCGCAGGCTCGGAATTCCCACCATTAAGGATCGAGTTGTTCAGGGAGCTTTGAAGCTTATCTTGGAGCCGATCTTTGAAGCCGATTTTCACCAAAGCTCTTTCGCTTACCGGCCCAAACGTACGGCTCATCAGGCATTGGATCGAGTTGTCCACGGGCTGGTGCAAGGGCTCACCCAAGTCGTCGACGTAGATCTTAAGAGTTATTTCGACAACGTTCGCCATCATCATTTACTTCAAAAGTTAGCCAAGAGGGTGCAAGACCCTAAAGTCCTTCACCTGGTCAAGCAGATACTGAAGGCCAACGGGAACAAGGGAGTTCCGCAAGGAGGGGTGCTCTCACCGTTGTTGGCCAATCTGTATTTGAACGAGTTGGACCAGGCAATGGAAGAAGAAATGATAAAGCGGCGAAGAGCGGGAAGATGGGAACGGGTTGTGTACACTAGATACGCGGATGACATGGTGATCTTGGTCGATGGTTATCCGCAATGGCAGCCGCATATAGCGATGATACAGAGGCGGCTGGGCCAAGAGCTGAGGAAAGTGGACATTGAGATCAATGAAGAAAAGACAAAAGTGGTGGACTTTGGCGGTGGCGGGAGTTTCGGATTTCTGGGTTTTGATCTTAGAGCGGGCTGTAATCGGTTCGGCAAGCGATTCGTTCTGCGGACCCCGATGAGAAAGAAGCAAAGTGAACTGCTCAAGCGAGTGGGTCGGATATTCAAATACTCACGGCATCGCAAACTCAAGGAGGTCATTGAACAGATCCGACCCGTGATAGTGGGCTGGGTCAATTACTTCCGAGTGGGCAACTCGCGTCGAGCCTTCGATTGGATACGTTTTGAGATCATGAGGAAGATACGTCGGTTCGTGATGAAACAGAAAGGCCGCCCCGGCTGTGGCTGGAAAAGATGGAGTAACGAGGCGATCTACAAAGAGTGGGGACTGGTCAACGATTACCGTGTCCAGTACTTCTACCGCTCGCCCGTGAAAGTGTCTCTAGCGCGCTAGGCAAATAGCGCCCTATGATGAAAGACTCTAGGAAAGCCGGATGACCGAAAGGGTCAAGTCCGGTTTGACGTGGCGGGGGCTGGAAACGGATTTACGGTGGAGCTAGTGAGGCACCGTCAAACGAAAGAGACGGAACAGATAGGTTTCACCTACGGAACACCGCGCCAGTCCTCGACCCTACAATTTGCGCTCCAAATCTTTCAGCGACTGCGCCATCGTGTGGGTCGTAGCTCATCCGACGCGCAGCTTCTCGATGACGGCCGGGTCCGGGTCAACGCCCAGCCCCGGGCCTTGCGGCAGCGCCAAGCAACCATTCTTGTCGGGCAGGATGGCGTCGTGCATCGGGTTCACCGCGAAATCGGCGTCGTAGCGTTCCACCAGGTTGCCGCCCGACAGGGCAGCGATGCAATGGATGGAGGCGATGAGACCCGGGCCGAAGTAGGCGGAATGCGGGACGACCGTGATCCCGAAGGCGTCCGCCAGCGCCATCACCCTGCGCATCTGCGTGACGCCGCCCACCTTGGTTACGCTGGGCTGCGCGTAGGTGATCGCGCCGGCTTCGAGCATGCCTTTGAACTCGGGCAGCATCGCGTTCTCCCCTGCCGCGGTCGGAATGCCGCCCTGCGCCTGCACGCGCGCCAGCCCGACGTGGTCTTCCGGCGGCCACACCGGCTCCTCCAGCCACTTGAGATTGAACGGCATGAGCCTGTGCGCCATCCCGATCGCCTCGCCGACCGACCACGCGCAGTTGCAGTCTACCATGATCGGGATGTCTGGGCCGGCCGCCTCCCGCGCCGCCCGGATCGGCTCGACGGTAATTTCGTGCAGCTTGATGTGGCGATAGCCGCGCTTCAGTGCGCGCTCGACGTAATGGGTGACGGCGCCTGGCTCTCGGTAGCGCAGCAGGCTCGCGTAAGCCGGCAATGTCTTGCGCGACGATCCACCTAGCAGGCGGTAAAGGGGCAGCCCTGCGAGCTTGCCGGCGATGTCCCACAGCGCGATGTCGATCGCGGAGAGCGCGTACATCGCGGGACCGTTGCGGCCCACGCCGGTGAGATTGCGCTGCAGCTCGTCCATGAGCGCGGCGATCGCGCTGGGGTCGCGCCCCACGCACATCGGGCCGATCAGGGTATCGAGCGCTGCCTTGGTCGCCGGGAAAATGCGGTGCCCGAAGCCCTCGCCCCAGCCGGTGACGCCCCCGTCGGTGTCCACGCGCACGAGCAGCGTATCCATGCTGGTGCGTGGCCGCCCGCCCTGCTGCGGGAGCACCGAGCCCTCGATGACCATCGGCATGTTAACGACGATCGTCTCGACTTTGGTGATTCTCATTTCGGCTATAGTGTATCCGGCTGTCGAGGAATGAGTGTCGAGGGAACAACGAGGGACGAGGATTCAGAGTCGAGGGTGAAACCACTCATCATTCGACACCCGTCACTCGTTACCCGCCAATCGATGATAGGAGATTGCTTTTCATGCGCCGGTTCGGAACGCAGATGAATTGCGCCGCGACCAGTGGCTTACACCTTCGGGAAACCTGAGCAGCCACTGCAAAGAGTGAACGAGCCCTCCGATGGCCGTTTTGGGCGGAGAGTATCCGATAACGCGCAGTTATGTCAACTTCGCGTTGGCTTGCAGACAGGAGTGGAAATTTTCTCGGCCTTGGGTTATGGAGGAGCTAAATTACTTGGGAATAGGAAGGTTCAAAAGTGAGAGGGAAAAGAAACAGATGACTGAAATCTACCATATCCCCAGGCGACAGACTGGAAGGAGGATGCTCTAATGAAGGTACTCAAACCCGACGAGATTCCCGCAGAATCAGCGAACAGTCCCCTGTTCACGGGTGGTCACGTGACGCGGCAAACGCTGCTGACGCCTGAGAGTAGCAATTACTTCAATCTTGCCGTCGTCAACTTCAGTTCTGGTGCCCGAAACAAAATGCACACTCATAGCAGCGACCAAGTGCTGTTTGTCACCGCGGGCAAGGGTATCATCGCCACGGAAGCGCGCCAGGAGATCATTAGCGTGGGCGATGTCGTGCACATTACGGCGGAAGAGAAACATTGGCATGGCGCCACGGCTGATTCCTCATTCTCCCACATTGCTTTAACAGCCAAAGGGAGCACGACGACGCAGGTGGAAGAGTAAGTCAGCTGAGCCGGTCCAGGGTTTTGCTCACGCGCAAGCTCCTCTGCTGGTCCCTGGCACGCGATAGGAAGGTTAAGCTATTGTTGATTCTTTAGCTGAAGTAGCACTCACCCACCGCATTCCTATAGAATATAAATATGCCAGGGTTAGAGAAGGAAATCGTTGTTCTCTCGGCGGTGCGGACTCCCTTCGGCAAATTCTGCGGTGCGCTTAAAGATCTCTCGGCTACTGAACTGGGCGTCATCACTGGTCGCACCGCGATTGTGAGAGCAGGCGTCCGTCCGGAGGAGATCGACCATGTTATCTTTGGCAACGCGCAACAGACAAGCGTGGATGCAATCTACTTGGCCAGGCATATCGGCCTCAAGGCGGGCGTACCGCCCTCTGTCCCAGCGCTGACAGTGAATCGGATCTGTGGTTCCGGGTTTCAATCGATCGTGAGCGGCGCGCAGTTTCTTTTGTTAGGTGAGGCAAGTTTCATTCTCGCCGGTGGCACGGAAAACATGAGTCAAGCGCCGCATGTAATCCGCGGCGCGCGCTCTGGTATTCCGCTGGGCGAAGGACAACTGGAAGACTCTCTCTGGTCGGCCTTGACCGATACCTACTGCAATCTCAATATGGCTGAGACGGCGGAAAATCTCGCGCGCAGGTACGGTATCACCCGAGAGGAAGCGGACGACTTTGCTTACCAGAGCCAAATGCGGACTAAGTCGGCCCAGGAGTCAGGACGCTTGAGCCTGGAAATCGTGCCCATCGTTGGATTCCTCGACCGAGATGAGCATCCCAGGCCCAACACCACGCGGGAAGCGCTCGCAGCGTTGAAGCCTGCCTTTCGGAAAGATGGCATTGTCACCGCGGGGAATGCCAGCGGAATTTCGGATGGAGCGGCGGCAGTGGTTCTCTCTACGTCAGACAAAGCCCGACAACGAGGAATCCAACCGTTGGCCCGAATCGTCTCCTGGGGCATCGCCGGGTGCGAACCCGCGGGAATGGGCATCGGCCCTGTTCCCGCCATGAAAATGGCTCTGGATCGAGCCGGCCTCGCTCTCAAGGAAATCGATCTCATCGAGGTCAATGAAGCTTTCGCCTGTCAGTATCTTGCCGTGGAAAAGGAACTTGAACTTGATAGGACAAAAGTGAATGTCAATGGCGGGGCCATCGCCATCGGTCATCCTCTCGGGGCAACGGGAACTCGACTGACAACGACCTTGATCTACGAGTTCAAAAGACGCAACGCGCGCTATGGTTTGGGCAGCGCCTGCATGGTCGGGGGGC
>VBKE01000392.1 GCA_005879605.1 Deltaproteobacteria bacterium | reverse complement strand
CTGCGTCGCGGCGATGCGCTGCACGCCGGCTTCGTCCTTGCCCGCGGTCTTCACCGTCTCGGCGACCGGAAGCGCGAGGATCGCGCCAATGGCGTCGCCTGCGCCTTCGTCGAGCAATCTGCGCAAGTCCGCAGCCGGCAGGCAGGGGCGCGCCGCGTCGTGCACCAGCATCCAGTCGTCCGCGTTCACCGTCCCCCCAATAGCGACCAGGCCATTGAACACCGACTCGCGCCGCGTTTCGCCGCCGCAATACAGGGCATGCAGCTTTTCGCCGAACGCTTGCCAGTCGTGGCGCGCGAAATGCTCGTCATTCGCGCCGAGTACAACGAACACCGCCGCGACCTGCGGCACGCAAAGTGCACGAATCGCGTGCCACAGCATGGGCTTGCCCGCGAGCGCGAGATATTGCTTCGGCGACGCGGCGGCGAGGCGCGTACCGCTGCCGGCGGCGGGAATCAGGGCGAAGGTGGCCAAAGTTGTTTTAATTCAGGGCGATATAATTACACGCTTTGTCTCTTGATGCAGCGCGATCCGCTTCCCGCCCGCAGACGCTATACCCGGCTCGCCGGTTCGGCTGACGCGCTCGCGCTCGCGCGCCTCGCGCAGGAGGAGCATCCGATCGCGCATCTGCCTGCTCCCGGACTGGGAGACGCTGCCTTACGATCAGTTCTCGCCGCATCACGATCTAGTCTCCGAACGTCTCGCGACGCTTTATCGCATCCAGCGCGGCGAGTTCGACGTCGCCATCGTGCCTGCATCCACGGCGCTGGTGCGCATGTGCCCGCCGGCGTATATCGCCGGGCTCACGTTTTTCCTCCGCACCGGCGCCGAGCTCGACCTCGCTCAGCTGAAGGCGCAGCTCGCCACCGCGGGCTACCAGCACGTCACGCAGGTGGTCGCGCCCGGCGAAGTCTGCGTGCGCGGTGGGCTGATCGATCTGTTCCCGATGGGCAGCGCGCTCCCCTATCGCCTCGATCTCGACGATGAGCTGATCGACTCCATCAAGACTTTCGATGTCGATACGCAGCGCACGCTCTATGCGGTGAACGAGATCCGGATGCTGCCGGCGCGCGAGTTCCCGCTCGATGAGGCCGGCCGCATGCGCTTCCGCAGCCGCTGGCGCGAACTCTTCGAAGGCGATCCGTCGAAGAAGCGCCTGTACCGCGACGTCTCGAATGGCGTGCCCGCCGCGGGCATCGAGTACTACCTGCCGCTGTTTTTCGAGGCGAGCGCCACGCTGTTCGACTATCTGCCCAAGGGGTCCACGCTCGCGCTGCATCGGGATGTCAGCGCAGCGATCACTGATTTCTGGCGCGACATCAACTCGCGCTATCGCATGCAGGGCGGCGATCCGGACCGGCCGCTGCTCGCGCCGCCGCAGATGTTCTTGCCGGCGGAAGAGTTCTATCTGCGCGCCAAGGAGCATCCGCGCCTCGATGTGCAGGAGACCGACGAGGCCGGCGACGGCCCGCTCGCGACCAGCGCGCTGCCGCCGCTGGCGGCGGACCGGCGGGCGCAGGATCCACTCGCTGCCCTGAAAACATTTCTGGAGGGCGCCAAGCTCAAGGTGCTGGTGGCGGCAGAATCGCCCGGCCGGCGCGAGACCATGGCGACGTACTTCGCCGAGTACGGTCTCAAACCCGCCGCAGCCGCGCGTGCCCGCCGAAGGCTGGGCGGTCGTCACCGAAGCCGAGCTCTATGCCGGCGTGGTGCGTCGGCGCACGCGCGCCGTCGAGAAGCGCAGCTCGGTCGAGGGCATGCTGCGCGACCTTTCCGAGCTCAAGATCGGCGACCCGGTGGTGCACGAGGAGCACGGCATCGGGCGCTACCAGGGCCTGGTGACGTTGGACCTGGAGGACGGCAAGGCCGAATTTCTATTTTTGCAATATGAGGGTGGCGACAAGCTCTACGTCCCCGTCTCCCAGCTTGGCGTGATCGGCCGCTACAGCGGCGCGCAGCCCGAGGAGGCGCCGCTGCACAAGCTCGGCAGCGGCCAGTGGGACAAGGCGAAGGCGCGCGCGGCGAAGCAGGTGCGCGACACGGCGGCGGAGCTCCTCGCGCTCTACGCCAAGCGGGCTTCGCGCCACGGCCATGCCTTCGGCATCCAGCAGCACGATCTCGAGGCCTTCGCCGCCGGCTTCGGCTTCGAGGAAACGCCCGACCAGGCGCAGGCGATCGAGGCGGTCATCGCCGACATGGCCTCGGGCAAGCCGATGGATCGCCTGGTGTGCGGCGACGTCGGCTTCGGCAAGACCGAGGTGGCGCTGCGTGCCACGTTCGTCGCGGTCGCCGACGGCAAGCAGGTCGTGGTGCTCTGCCCGACGACGCTGCTCGCCGAGCAGCACTTCCATACGTTCAACGATCGCTTCGCCGACTGGCCGGTGCGCATCGCCGAGCTCTCGCGCTTCAGGAGCGCCAAGGAAGCGGCGAAGACGGTGGCGGAGCTCGCCGCGGGCAGCATGGACATCGTCATCGGCACGCACAAGCTCCTGCAGGGATCGGTCAAGTTCAAGAACCTCGGGCTCGTCATCATCGACGAGGAACATCGCTTCGGCGTGGTCCACAAGGAGCGGCTCAAGAAGCTGCGCCAGCTCGTCGACGTGGTTAGTTTAACGGCGACGCCGATCCCGCGCACCTTGCATATGTCGCTGGTCGGCATTCGCGAGTTGAGCATCATCGAAACACCGCCGGCGGATCGGCTGGCGATCCAAACTTACGTGACCCGCTACGACGAACGGGTCATTCGCGACGCGATCCTGCGTGAGGTGCAGCGCGGTGGGCAGGTGTTTTTCCTCCACAATCGGGTCGAAACCATCGACCGGTTGGCGCTCAAGCTGGCCGACTCGGTCCCCGAGGCAAAGCTGGCCGTAGCGCACGGCCAAATGCGGCCCAGGGAGCTGGAGAAAGTCATGCTCGATTTTCTGGAAAACAAGACGCAGGTCTTGGTTTGCTCGGCGATCATCGAATCGGGGCTCGATTTTCCCAACGCCAATACCATCATTATTAACCGCGCCGACAAGTTCGGTCTCGCGCAACTCTATCAGTTGCGGGGGCGGGTCGGCCGTTCGCATCGCCATGCCTATGCCTATTTGTTGATCCCCGGTGAAAAGGCGATTACGCCGGACGCGGAGCGGAGACTGCGGGCGCTCCAGGAGCTCGACGGGCTCGGCGGCGGCTTTAAGCTCGCGCTGCACGATCTTGAGATTCGCGGCGCGGGCAATCTATTGGGCGAGCAGCAGTCGGGTCAAATCAATGCCATCGGGTTCGAGCTCTATACGGAAATGATGGAGAAAGCCGTGAGCGAGCTCAAAGGCGAAATCGTGGCGCCGGAAGTGGAGCCTGAAATTCGTTTGGAGATTCCGGCTTATTTTCCCGAGAACTATATCCCAGACGCCAACCAGCGCTTGCTTTTTTACAAGCGGCTTGCGAGTGTGCGCAACCCCTTAGAACTCGCCGAACTGAAAGAAGAGATCCAAGACCGCTTCGGGCCGTACGCTCCAGTGGTGGAAAATCTATTCATGGTGATGGATCTCAGGCGGGTGCTCAAAGAATTTCTCGTGAAGCAAATCAGCGTGTCGAACGGCAAGGTCTTCTTGCTGTTCCATCCGGAGTCGCCGGTGAAGGTGGAGAAGCTGCTCGAGCTGATTAGAAAACCAAAGAGCAAATTTCGGCTCGCGCCGGATGGCCGCCTCTCCTTTACGCCGCAGCATCAAGAGTGGGAGATGTTGATCGGTGAGGTCGTGCAACTCCTGCGCGGCATCCATGAAAGCGCGCCTCAGCAGACTCTTCCCCTCGAGTCGCTGCGCGGCTGATGGATTTACCCGTCGGTCGCGATCTTTCGGCGCAGCCATAGGATTCCCAACGCGCTGATCACCATCAACCCTCCCAAAAGAAGAAAACTTCCCATACCGGGATTCCGAATGGCCCTGACAAATTGGTGCGTAAATAAATTGATCAAGAGAATTCCCGGCGCCAGTCCAAGGAATGATCCGATGATGTAGTCGCGGATCGGAACTTGGAATGCACCCGAAATTACATTGACTATAGTGAAGGGCGCGACGGGAAGAAGCCGCAGGGTCGCAACTGCGATGATGCCGGTTTGACCGATTTTATTTTCCACGCGCTTCCATTTGGGACCGGTTATCTGCCGGACAAAATCCCGCCCGAGAAAATAACCCACGGCATACGTCACCCCCGCCCCTAAAAAGCATCCGGCTAAAGCGTAGGCAGAGCCCAGTATGGGGCCGAACACGATCGCCGTGGCAATGATCAAGACGGTTATGGGAACCAAAAGAAGACTACCGATGACATACGCGGCAAGAATGACCACTGGGCGCGCCGGGTTATTCCGTAACCCAAGGGCCCAGGCTGAAACTTTCCGAATATCGATCTGATTGGCGAGGGGCGTCCATTTCCACGCCGCGGCCATGCCAAAAAGCACCACCAAAATCATGGCCGCCAGCCAAATTTTTCGTCGCCGATTTTTATCAGTACGTGGTTTTTTTCCCGGAGCCATTGTCCAGCTTACTTTATCTCTTTGGTCTTTGGGTCAATTTCCCGCAGCTCGCTGCGTAAAAGCTATTCCCAGACCTCAAGGTTATCAGAAAAGGTCAGATTATCCCCGCGCTCTTGAGCCTGCCGATGGTGTTTTCATCATGGCCGAACTCGCGCAGGATCTCTTCGGTGTGCTCGCCCAAGATCGGCGGCGCTGACTTGATTTTCGGCGGTGTGCGACTGAGCTCGATGGCGCTGCCCAGCATGCGCATCTTGCCCATTTTCGGGTGTTCGACTTCGATCGGAAAGCCATATTCGCGCACCTGGGGATCTTGAAACACTTCCTCCAGAGTATTCAAAGGAGCGCATGGCACGTCCCTTTCTTCCAAACGCCGGAGCCAGTCGCTGCGCCGGCCGCGACGAAAGATTTCTTGCGACAGGCTCGACAATGCATCGTGATTTGCAGTTCGTCCCTTGCGATCTTGGAAGCGCGGATCTTCCACCCATTCCGGCTTGCCGAGGACATCGAGAAAGCCGCGCCAGAATTTTTCCGGAGAGGAGAGATGAATGACGAAAGGAAGACCGTCTTGGTCCTCGAAGGCAAAAACTCCCGCCGTGTGCGTCCTGTGCGCCCGCCGCGGCACTTCACCGGTCTCAAAGTAGCGTGATGCGCTTTCGGCGAGAAAGGAAAGCGACGCCCGAAGAAGCGAGGTCTCGACCTTTTGTCCCTGACCGGTAATCAGCCGGTTTACCAGCGCGCCCAGTATCCCATAACAGGCGTAGAAGCCCGTCAAATGATCGGAGAAGGAGAGACCCATTCCCTTAGGATCGCCGGGGTCCGTGAGCAAGCTGAGAAGGCCGCTCATAGCCTGGCCAACCGTGTCATACCCCGGGCGATCCCGGTACGGGCCGGTGTGTCCGAAGCCGGAAATCGAACAGTAGACAATTTTCGGATTCAATTCCCGGACCGCCTCGTATCCCAGACCGCGCTTGGCCAAAGTACCGGGGCGGAAGTTCTCGATAAACACATCCGCAGCAGCGAGAAATCTCAGCAAGATATCCCTGCCTTCATCCTGACGAATGTCGAGTGTGATGCTCCGCTTGTTCCGATTGAGACTGCAAAAAGTCGCGGAGTAAAGTCTGTCGCCCCAACCCCGAAAGGGATCTCCTTTTCCCGGCTCTTCAACCTTGATGACATCGGCGCCCAGATCGGACAGCATCGCACCGGCAAATGGCCCGGTGACATAGCTCGACATTTCGATAACACGAACTCCTTGAAGCGCGTCATTCATTTTATAACTCCCGATCGCAGGCTTGCTTCTGAGTACAAAAACTTAACGGACGATAATAGAGGGTAATCTCGATGTCAATCTGCGTTAGACTGGTTTTTGCTGCGGGTTTTTACGACCAAGTCTTGAGACCCGTCAGAATCAGGTGTAAGAAACCAAAATAGTGTCTGCGAAATCTAAGAGCTCCCGTCGGTCAAACGGCGCAATCCCTATGATGAAGTTCTGGATCGGGACGGATCGAAGAATTTACCGATGGAGGAACGGCAAACATGACTGCTGAAGCCGAATACGCGGCTGTTCCCATAAGCGTGACCGTAAATGGTGTAAAGCATGAAGCGACGGTCGAGCCGCGCACCTTGCTCGTTTACTTTTTGCGCGAGCATTTGGGCCTCACCGGCACCCATGTCGGGTGCGATACGAGCCAGTGCGGCGCCTGCACGGTTCAGTTGAACGGCCGCGCCGTGAAGTCGTGCACGATTCTGGCGGTTCAGGCCAACGGCACGGAAATCACGACTATCGAAGGGCTCGCCCGCGAAGGCGCGCTCCATCCCGTGCAGGAAGGATTTCGCGAGAAACACGGATTGCAATGCGGCTACTGCACGCCGGGCATGATTATGACCGCGGTGCACTTGTTGGAAACGAATCCGAATCCGACCGAAGAAGAAATCCGTCACGCGCTGGAAGGCAATCTGTGCCGCTGCACCGGCTACGTCAATATCGTCGAGTCGATTCGCTGGGCCGCGGAGAAGATGGGAGGCGAAAATGTTTCCCGCTAGTTTTGGGTATCTCCCGGCGCATTCGGTCGAGGAAGCGGTCCGGCTATTGACCGAACATGGCGACGACGCCAAGCTGCTGGCCGGCGGCCATAGTTTAATTCCCGCCATGAAACTGAGGCTGGCGTCGCCCCGCTACTTGGTTGATTTGGGAACAGTGCCCGGTCTACGCGGTGTCCGCGTTGACGGCGATGCGTTGGCGATTGGCGCGCTCACGGTGCACGCGGACGTAGCATCGTCCGATCTAGCACGTAAGCACCTCCCCGGATTGGCCGACGCGGCGTCGGTCATCGGCGACGTGCAGGTACGCAATCGCGGCACCATCGGCGGCAGCGTCGCCCATGCCGATCCGGCGGCCGACTTTCCGGTTATTCTGACGGCGCTGAATGCTTCGTTCGTATTGCAATCGCCGTCGGGCAAAAGAACCGTAGCCGCAGATGATTTCTTCATCGACTTTTACACCACCGCGCTAGCGCCGAATGAAATATTGACGGAGATTCGTGTGCCCCTGCCGCCATCCAACGCGGGTACGGCCTACGCCAAGCTCGGCCATCCCGCGTCGGGTTATGTCGTTGTGAGCGCGGGCGTGCTGATCAATCGCCAGCCCTCCGGTTCATGCGTTTCAGCGCGCATCGCCATCGGCGGATTGGGCAGTGGTCCGATTCGCGCGACAGCGAGCGAAATGGAATTGCAAGGCAAACAACTTACACCCGAAGTCATCGCTGCCGCGGCGAGCAAGGCGGCCGAACAAACCGACCCCGATGACGATTCTTACGCGAGCGCGGCATACAAACGCCACATGGCGACGATCTATGCGCTGCGGGCCATCGAAGCGGCGGTGCGGCGGAGCGCGGGGTGACGAGGATCAACGATGTCTCAGAAGCGCTTCTTAACAACAGTTGACAATCTTCTGCAAACAAAGGATCCGCGCTCTCGCAGTTTCGCGTTGCGAGTTTTAAATTTCGACCCCGGATCTGGGTCCGGGGCCCTAGACGCGAAACTCGAAACTATTTTTGAGGTCAACTTATGACAACCGAGCACGCTACGAATGGATTCATCGGCGCGTCAGTTCGCCGGGTGGAAGACCCGGTTCTCGTCACGGGCAAAGGATGCTACGTGGACGACATTCAGTTGCCCGGCATGCTCCACGTGGCGGTCCTACGTAGCCCGTATCCGCATGCAAAGATAATTTCCATTGACACCAGCGCGGCAAAGGCGATGGTCGGCGTAACCACCGTTGTAACCGGCGAAGACCTCGGCGAGCGCTTACAAATTCCTGCCGCGCCGATAGTGCCGGGCCAGAAGATACCACCCCATCCCGTGCTGGCGCGCGGAGCCGTCCATTGCGTCGGCGTTCCGGTAGCAGCGGTCGTGGCGCAAACTCGCGCCCTGGCCCAGGATGGCGCCAATGCCATTGAGGTCGAATACGAAGCCCTGCCCTCGGTAGTCAACGCAGAAAAAGCGCTTGAGCCAGGCGCACCGCTCGCGCGCGAAGAACTCGACAGCAATGTTTGTTACATCGCGACGAAAAAAGGCGGCGATGTGGAGAAGGCGTTTGCGCAGGCCGAGCATATCTGCCGCATGCATATCGCCAGCCCGCGTCAGGTCGCGCTGGCCATCGAGCCGAGAGGCATCGTCGCGAGCCCCGAGCCAATGGGACAAGGACTCACGGTGTGGCTTTCTACCCAGGCGCCGCACCGCGTGCGCGGCGATCTGGCGACCGGGCTCGGCTTTCCGGAGCACAAGATTCGCGTCATCGCGCCCGACGTGGGCGGCGGTTTCGGCAGCAAGGGACCGCTTTACCGCGAGTACGTGCTCGCCTGTCATTTGGCGCTTAAGTTGGGCCGGCCGATAAAGTGGATCGCGACCCGCAGTGAAGATTTCGTCACCACGATTCAAGGCCGCGACCAGGCCATGACGTCCGAGCTGGCGCTTAAACGCGACGGCACCATGCTCGGCTTGAAGGTGCGCGTAGTGGCAAACCTCGGCGCATATCTGTATTCCAGCACGGCGGGTCCACCCCAGCGGATGATGGCCATGGCGCCGGGCTCCTATCAGATCCAGAACGTTCACGTCGAGGTGGTTGCGGTCTTTACGAACACCGTGCCCACCGGACCCTACCGCGGCGCCGGCAGGCCGGAGTCGGTGTTGAACATCGAGCGCTTGATTGACAAGGCGGCGAAGGAGTTGGGCATCGATCGGCTGGAAATCCGGCGCAAAAACTTCATCCGTCCCGAGCAGTTTCCGTACCGATCCGGTGTCGGCGTCGAATACGACTCCGGCGACTACGAAAAATCTCTCGACGAGGCGCTGCGAATATCCGATTACCAGCAGCTTGTTCGCTATCGCGACGAGGCGCGAGCCCGCGGCGAACTCGTCGGTATCGGTGTTTCGACCTTCGTCGAGCCGAGCGGCGGCGCGGGCTTTGAAAGCGGCACGGTTCGAGTGGAGCGCACCGGTGAAATCACGGTGCTGACGGGTTCCAGCTCCCATGGCCAGGGGCATGAAACTTCGTTCGCCCAGGTCATCGCCGACAAGATGCGGGTTTCCATGGACCACGTGGCGATCCGGCACGGCGACACGCTGGCGATACAGCAGGGCGTCGGAACCTTTGGCAGCCGCAGCATGGTGATGGGCGGCGGGGCGATGGCCAAAGCGGCGGAGCGCGTGATCGAAAAGGCGCGCCGCATCGCGGCGCATTTGGTGGAAGCGGCGCCCGAGGACATGGTCCAGGCGGACGGCGGATTTGCCGTCGCCGGTGTCCCCGAAAAGAAAGTTACCTGGCGCCAGATTGCGGCTGCCGCCCACGGCGGGCGACTTCCCGCCGGCATGGAACCGGGTCTGCAGGAGACGGCCTTCTTCGATCCCAGACGCGAAGCGTGGGCTTTTGGCGCCCACGCGGCGCTCGTGAGAATCGATCGAGAAACCGGCAAGCCCACCATCGAAAAACTCGTGTTAGTGGACGACTGCGGCGTGATCATCAATCCGATGATCGTCGAGGGGCAGGTTCACGGCGGCGTTGCGCAGGGGCTCGGTGAAGCTTTGCGCGAGCAGATGCTCTTCGGCGAAAACGGCGAAGTGCTCACCGGCACGTTGATGAACTACGCGGTTATGCGCGCCGCCGACATGCCGCCGCTTATCCTGGGCGAGACGGTAACGCCAAATCCTTTTAACCCGCTGGGCGTGAAGGGCGTGGGCGAGGCCGGCACCAATGGGGCGCCATCCGCGGTCGCCAATGCTTTCATGGACGCGCTGGCGCCCCTCGGCATCGATCACATCGATATGCCGTACACGGCGCCCAAGCTCTGGGAGGCGATAAGGCAGGCGGAGGGCAGAGAGGCGTAAAACTCCAGCCGAGACGCGCTCCTTCTTCGTTTACCGCCATTGGAAGAATCGCGCCCCTTAACTATCCGCGAAAGCATATTTACCGGTAACGGAGCGCGTTTCGAACCGAGGTGGGATTCGGCATCAAAAGACGGCTCTCCCGAGCTGAAACGGAACGGTTCACTTTCGGAGCGGCTAAACTTTCCAACCTTTGGACAAATCGACTCGGGTCCCCACCGGATCAAGAACGAACGTTTCAGCAAAACGGCCATCTTTGGGAAGCTCGGCCTTGCCGCCAGTGGCGCCGGCGGCGAGCGCGGTTTCAACGGCCCCCTGCACGTCTTCCACCTCTATACCAAAATGGTAAATCCCTTCCCGGCGGTTTCTGGCCGGTAGAATGGCCAAGTTGATATGGCCGTCGGACAGATAAATCGCGTTTTGCTCTTCGCCGCTCCTTGCGACCTCCTTGAGCCCGAAAGAGGCGCGGTAAAACTCCGCGAGCTTGGTCGTGTCCTTTGTAAGGATTGCAATGTGTCGAATGCGTGGCATGGTTAATCTCCTTTCTTGTTTTGTTATTTCCGATACAATTGATTGATCAGACCGCTCTTTTCAATTTCTCTAAGAAAGCTCACATCGAAAAAATCCGCCGGCTTGGAGCTTTTTGCTTTGGGATCGCTCTCGCGATCGAGAAGCGCCTGGAGAGCTTTGTCACTGGGGAAGGGCAAGGCCTCAAAGAGATCGATCTGCTCGTGATAGAGGAAACTGGCCTCTTCAACGTTGATTCCGCCCATGTACTTCTGCAACAGCGAAATGGCGCCGCCGGG
>VBKE01000391.1 GCA_005879605.1 Deltaproteobacteria bacterium | reverse complement strand
ATGTCGTAATCGCGCCGACGGATTTACTCGACGAGTTGGTCAAAGCCGGAAACGCTCAGGCGGCGGAGCGCGTGATCGTCGGCCGGATCGGGGTCGGCGTTATGGTGCGCGGCGGCGCGCCGCTACCGAAAATCGCCACGGTGGATGAATTCAAGCAGTCTTTGCTGAACGCCGAGTCGATTGTTCACAATCAGGCCTCCACCGGGATCTATCTTCAGGGCTTGTTCGTCCGTCTTGGCATCGCCGCGCAATTGGCAGCCAAGACGACGCGGTATCCGGATTTCGCTCCTGTGCGCGATCACATCAGCAAAGGCAAGGGCGCTGAAATCGGCCTGGGCGCCACAACGGTCATCATCGAAGCGGAAGCCAAAGGATTGAAGTTCGCCGGACCGCTCCCACCGGAGATTCAAAATTATACGACCTACGGCGCTACAGTCATGGCGGCCAGCGCCTCCGGGGATGCGGCGCAGGCATTGATTCGTTACCTCATTACACCTGGTGCGAAGGCGCTATTCACCGCCGCAGGCGTCGAATAAACTTTGGGAACAACTAACTAAGACTGATGAGGGTGAGCTTATGAAAAGAACGATTTGTTGCGTAGCCTTCCTGTTCGGTTTCGCTCAAATCTCGAGCGCTGCGGATACAACCTCACCTGAATTCTATAAGGGCAAGCCTATCAGGCTTGTGGTCGGGAACTCGAGCGGAGGGGCGCAGGATGACTGGGCGCGGTTCGTGGCGCAGTATCTAGGCAAGCACATTCCGGGGAGTCCCGATATCGTGGTGCAAAACATGCCGGGTGCGGGGACCATCATCGCGGCCAACTATATCTATAATATCGCCAAACCCGATGGCTTGACCCTTGGGCTGATTAACCCGGCCATCTACATCGATCAGCTTCTCGGAGCAAAGGAAGTAAAATTCGACTGGCCGAAATTTTCCTGGATCGGCTCCCCGGAACGGATCGATCAAGTCCTGTTCATTCGCGCGGACACTCCGTACAAAAACTTGGAGGATATTCGCAAGGCGGCGGAGCCGCCGAGGTGCGCGGCTTTGGGGCGTTCCGGCCTGGGTTATTTATTGCCGCGGATCCTCGAAGAGGGACTCGGGATTAAGTTTCATATGGTGGTGGGCTACGGCGGCGGCGGCGAGATGAATCTCGCGATTGAGAAAGGAGAAGTGCACTGCCGCGCCGGAACCGTCTCGGCTTATGTGGCGCGTGAACCTACCCGCACGTGGGCGAAAAACGGTTTTGTCCGCGCCTTGGTCCAAAGCGGGGCAACGCGTTACTCCAAGTTGCCCGACGTCCCAACCGTCTATGAGTTGTTGGAATCATCCAAGGCGCCTGATGCCACCAGACGTCTCGCTAAAGTGTTGCTCTCCTCCGGCGATCTCGGTCGTCCATTCATCGCTCCTCCAGGGACGCCCGCGGACCGCATCAAAGTCTTGCGCGCAGCCTTTACCAAGGCCATGAGCGATCCTCAGCTCTCAGCCGATGCCAAGAAAAGGGGATGGGACATAGATCTCCTAAGCGGCGAAGAGTTAGAAACGGTGGCCAAAGAAATCATGGTTCAGCCTCCAGAGGTCGTCGACAGGGTCAAAAAAATGTTAGGAAATTAGAGGCGCGTGAAGCGCTTGCGCTGGCGTATCGGAGATTAGCGGCATCGCGTTTGACGCGAGAACCGCACCAGTTTGTGATTGGGCGTGCGTTGAAAGGAGGAACAAACGTGCCAGAGAAGGAATCAGTCTTGTATCACCAAGAAAAGGGCATTGCCCGGATTTCCTTTAATAGACCGGCAGCCCTCAACGCCATGAACCAGGACTTACTTCAGCAGCTCGCATTTCTCCTAGACGAGGTAAGGGTAGATGACGCCGCGAAAGCCGTGATCATTACCGGAACAGGCGAGGCCTTTTCGGCTGGAGCTGAAATTAAGTTCCTCAATCAGGCCTCACCGCTCGAGGTACGGGAATTAGCTCGGATGGCTGTTTCAGTCAATAACAAGATTGAAACGCTCGGAAAAGTAGTCGTTGCTGCCATGAACGGGTATGCCCTTGGGGGTGGGCTGGAGTTAGCGGAGGCTTGTATGCTCCGCGTCGCTGTTCGGCACGCCATGTTAGGACATCCTGAGGTTCGTATCGGGGCAATTGCTGGTTTTGGAGGTACAACGAGACTTCCCAGATTGATCGGAAAAGGACGCGCTACAGAACTGCTTCTTACGGGAAGACTCGTCACAGCAGAAAAGGCTCTACAGATGGGGCTCGTTCACAGAGTCGTCGAGCCAGAGAAGCTGCTTCAGGAAACAGAAAACCTCGTCCTTGAAATCCTGTCTCAGGCGCCCATTTCTGTAAGAATGACGTGGGAAGCCATTCATCGTGGTCTAAATCTGACTTTGGAAGAATCAACACTTCTTGGCGCAGATTATTTTGGCTTGGTCGCCTCTACGGAAGATTTCCGGGAGGGAACAAGATCTTTTCTAGAGAAGACCAATCCATCCTTTAGAGGAAGATAACTTCGGAATCGACTTCGCGCGGACGTGAGCGGTTAAACGCCGACTCCTGCATCTGATCGCGATTCGAACCCCTCGCTCGCTACTTTAGCCCGTACGCCGCGGCGACCTTGTCGATGTAGCCGTTCTCATCGAGCTTGCGGATGAGACGGCTGTCGATCAGATCTTCGACCTTGACGTTCGCCGCTTTGGGGTTCTGGGTGGCCATGAGCCGGCGAATATTGCGCAGCCCGTCGAGCGAAGGAAATGGCTTGCGGTCGATGCTTGCGAGAAGATCCTGGTAGCCTTCGTCGGCAACCTTCGGATCGCTGATTTGGAAACGCCGCATCATCGTTTTGACCACGATACTTTTGTTCGCCGGCGCCATCGTGAAGGCAAGGCTTTCCACCAGCGTCATGAGAATCCTTTCGGCAAGCTCGCCACGTCTTTGTACAAACTCAGGGGTCACCACGACGGCCTGATTGAGCATGGGAATATCGGCCGGTGTTAAATCGGCGATGACCGAGAAGCCTTTGCTGATGAGCCGTCGTACGAGAGCACCGTCGAGCACCGCGGCATCGATTCTGCCGGCCTCCAGAGACTGGCCAATCAGCACCGAGTCGCCGATGATCAGTATATTGATGTTGTCCCGCTTGACGTCGAGGCCGACATGCTCGAGCCCGAGAATGGTATGCATCCAGGTGCTGCCGCCCATGCTCTGGATGCCGAAGCGCTTGCCGCGCAACTGTTCAGCGCTTTTAAAGTTCGGGCTGGCGATCATCATGTGGGTCAGCTTGCTCGAAATCGACGCGAGAATTTTAAGGTATGGCCCTTGAGCCGCCGCTCCCAACACGGAGGTGCCGCCCGTATATCCGACCTCAATATCGCCAGTGAGGAGGCTCGCAACCAAGATCGGCGCGCCTTTGATGAGCACGAGCCTCGTTTCGATGCCGCGTTTAGCGAAAATGCCTTGCTCTTGAGCGATGATCAGTGGAATGGTCCTGGGACTTATGGCCGCATAGCCAACGGTGATCTTCGTTTGGGCCCGAACCGGCGCAACGACAGAGAGGGTCAGCCACAAAAACAATGTACCAACAACAACAGTCATGTTCTTTTTCACGAGGCAAAACCTAGCGCGGCTACGCCGCAACCAAATAAAAAGTGTCGAAAAATCCCCCTCTGACATCTCCCCGGTCGCGGGGAGAGAAGAGAGACGGCTTCGCCCCATCGGTGTAGATAGCAAGATCCGGGATTTCCATTAAGCTGTATCCGAGCTATGAACTGACCGGTGCGCGGAGCGCACCCTACAAAAATCTTCGTGTACTTCGTGCCTTCGTGGTGAAGGTTTGTTCCGCTTTCATTTCTTACCTCCCCACAATTGATCGAAGAAACCGCTCTTCTCCATCTCATCCAGGTATCGGGTATCCGTCATTTCTTGAGGCTTCACGTTTTTGGCGCGCGGATCCGTGGGCGCTATTTCGTCGAGCGTCGATTGAAGGCCATCGAGCTTAAGCGCCAGCTTCGGCTCCAACGCTTTGATCTCTACATTGTAACTGGCTTCCAAAAGCTTTCTGTCGTCGACGCGCAGATATTTTTGCAAGACTCTATAGGTCATCTCTCGATCCACGTGCATGATCTTTGCCGCTTCCGCAATGGCGCGCATGAATCGCCCAATAACCGCCGAACGCTTGGCGATGATCGAGCGCCGCGTGTTGAACGTCAGGGCTGCATAAGCGATATGAAGATCAGGCCCGTAGATAACGTAGTGGTAGCCGAGCTGCAGCGCCTGAACGTCCGTGGGCACAGTCAAAACCGCTGCGTCAATCCCTCGAGCTACCAACGCCGCGAGAGTTTCGGGCGCTCCGCCGGTCTGGATGTAACTCACATCACGCTCACCGATACCATAGTGGCGTAAGGCTTGCACCGCGAAATAATGGGGATTACTGCCGATGCGTGATACACCGATCCTTTTTCCCCTGAGGTTCTCGGGATTCTTAATATCCGATTTGGCGACGATGCTGTGGGTTAGCATGTTTTTTACTCCACCAATAAAAACAATATCGCGGTTTCCTTGAACGAAGGCTCGCGTCAATCCCGCGGCGCCTTGATGCGAGATCTCGCTATCGCCGGATAGAATCGTCGCGACCGCCGGCGCGCCGGGTGTCACAAAAACGAGCGGAATATTCAAGTCGTACTTTTTAAAAAGTCCCGTTTCTTGAGCGATCCACGGATAGGCCTGAGACATCACTCGGGCGGTATACATCACGTACAACCTATCGGCAGCCTGGGCTAGAGACGGTCTCAAAAGGACACTGCAAAGAAGAAAGCATGAACAGATGCGCGGCATTCGTCGATTCATGAGCATTCCCCTCCAACCATAGACTAGGGCTAACGAGCGTGCCAGCTAATTTCGTTTAACCGGCTGCGCTGGCGATCTCCCATCAGTTGGCATTGAGATCGCCAAAAAGAAACGACACTCGATCCGGAGTTTTCCGGGCGACCCCACTAGGTGGCCCCTACAAATTTTCGCGAGACAGAAGCCTACCGTTCGGTTTGATCTATTCTGTAAGAATTTGTAGAGAATATAAACCAGCTTTGAATTGAATTCTATTGGAGGATAGATGAGCGAGGTTCGTTTTATCGACACGACGTTGCGAGACGGAAATCAGAGCTTGTGGGCCCTCAACATGCGAATCGGCGCGATGCTTCCGGCGGCGGAGCCTATGGATCACGCCGGCTTTGAGTCCATGGAATTTTTTCTCAGTGTGATGTTCAAGAAGTACGTGCGCGAACACAAAGAGAACCCTTGGTACTGGCTGCGAGAAGGAACGAAGCGCCTCAAGAAGACTCGCCTGCGCTATCATGGCGGCATGCACAGCGCTTTCGAAAAAACGCCCCACTGCGTACTCAAGCTTTTGGTCGAACGGCTGGTCTCCTACGGTCTCACGTTGACGCGCACATCCAATCCCTGGAACGATTACGGCGCCTTCAAAGAGGAAATCGATGATCTTAAGAAAAATGGGATGGATACGGTCGCCAACCTGATCTACTCGGTTTCTCCTCGCCATACGGACGAGTATTATGCGCGAAAGGCACGCGAAGCCGCCGCCGCAAAGCCGTGGCGCATTTGTTTCAAAGATGTAGGCGGACTGTTAACGCCGGAGCGGGCGCGAACGTTGATTCCTACGATTCTTAAGAGCGCCGGCGATATCCCGATCGAATTTCACGCCCACTGCAACAGCGGGCAGGCGCCGCTTTGCTATCTCGAAGGCGTCAAACTCGGCATGAGGATACTGCATACCGCAGTGCCGCCGCTGGCCAACGGATCTGGCCAGCCTTCCGTTTTCAACATTGCGAGCAATCTAAAGGCCTTGGGTTATACGCCTGCTGTGGACTTGAAACCGCTCGAGCCCGTCGAAAAGCATTTCACCTACGTCGCGAAGAAAAATGGCCTGCCGATCGGGAAGCCACTGGAATACGATTACTCTCAATATTTACATCAAGTGCCCGGCGGCATGATCTCCAACATGCGACACCAACTCAAAATCGTCGGCCTGGAAAACAAGATGGAAGCGGCATTGGAAGAGTCCGGTCGAGTTCGCGCCGAATTCGGCTATCCGATTATGGTTACTCCCCTCTCCCAGTACGTCGGCACCCAAGCGGCTATCAACGTAATCCTCGGCGACCGATACAAAGAAGTGCCTGACCAAGTCATCCAATACGCGTTGGGCATTTGGGGCAAGGAAGGCGCCGAGTTGATGGATCCGCAAGTCAAAGACAAAATCCTCAGCCGGCCGCGCGCCAAAGAGTGGACCGATTGGCGGCAGCCGGAGCCCTCTCTCCACGAAATTCGGCAAAAGTTCGGGGCGAATATCTCAGACGAGGAGCTGATCTTGCGTTTTTTCGCCGGTGACGACTACGTTAACGCGCTGCCCAATGACGGCAAGCCGGACGAGTATTTGGACGCGACTCAACCCTTGGTGAAGCTGATCGAACAACTCAGCAAGCGGAAAGACTCGAACCAAATCTACATCAAGCGACCCGACTTCTCAGTGAGGCTGGAAAAACGAGCAGCGCTTTGACTTTCAGGAACCATTGACTCAGGCTGGTGAAAAAAGTTTCAGCTGCAAGGGCACGATCGAACGGTTTCAACCGTTGAAACTGTTCAAGTCGTCCAGGCAGGGGTTACGTTGGAGCGAGGCGGCGAGCGCAATGAAGCAGATGAGGGTTTTGGGCCGGCCTGTTAAGGATCGTCACCGTCCGCCGTGCCTACCACCCCCAGATGGCTGACATCACCCCACGTCTGAAGGAACCAATTCCCGTCCTCATAGTTGAAAACGTTGAGGCTTGCGTTCATGAATTCAAAGCGCCGAGGAGCCACAAAGGGAATTGAGAACGTGTGCCGAAAGAGCCCGCTCAAAACTCCGCCGTGGGTCACCACCACGATGGCCTCGCCAAAATGCTTTTCCGCAATCTCGCTTAGGCAAATGATATTTCTTTCAACCTGCTGTTTCACGCTCTCGCCGTTCGGAATGACGTAATCGGGGCCAAGGCTCCGATGGAAACGGTACTCTTCCGGAAATTTTTCCTTGATCTCGTCGCCGTTGAGCCCTTGAAAGACACCGAGGTTCCTTTCTCGTAAGCGCGCGTCCGTGACAATCTCGTGCCCGGTCACGGCCGCGATCATCTCCGCGGTCTGAACAGCACGCCCCAAATCGCTGCTATACAGCGCGCTAAATTTTTCTTGCGCCAGCCTCTGAGCCAATGCCTTGGCCTGAGCCATTCCCTTCTCCGTAAGGGGACTATCCAAATGGCCCTGGCGTATAAGCTTGAGATTCCACTGCGTCTGACCGTGGCGAACAATAATCACCTGAGTTTTTTTCATTACATGCGATCCTCGCAGCTTCTGGTTAGTCTCATGCTCTCCGTATCAATGTCAACATGGCAAATACCATTGATCGACTTCACGCGCCGCCATGATAGGCTATAGCGGTAAGCGTTAATTGGCGCGTTACTTTTCGATTTGAAGGAAATTAGCACGTCGCCAGACTTTTAACGGCTCATCAATCCATGGAGGCTCTTATGTCTGAGACAAACTTTACGATGACCGATTGCGACGGCCTACTCCCGATGAAAAGAGCTTCCTTCCTGCGGTTCGTCTTTTGCCTATTCGCGTTCGCAGCGATGATCTCTGCGATCGCCGCCGAAGGCCAGACCGAAAAGCTTCGGGTCGCGATCTCGTCCATCAGTACGAGCCAAGTCAACGTCTGGGTTCCTCTCGACGCGGGTTTTTTCAAAAAGCATGGCCTCGACGTCGAATTGGTTTACATCAGCGGGGCGCCCGTGGGCACCGCCGCGCTCATGTCCGGCGAAGTCGCAATCAGCCAGGGCGGCGTCGTGGGCTCGATCCAATCCAATCTCAAAGGGTCGGGGACCTACATCATTCTCGGCGGTGCGAACCGCTTCCCGTATCAGCTCGTCGTTCCCGCGAGCATCAAACAGCTCTCCGATCTCAAGGGAAAGCGATTCGCCGTTTCGCGCATCGGCTCCGCCGACCATACAGCGACAATGTTCGTTTTGCCGAAACTCGGCATCCAGCCGGATAAAGAATTGAACATTGTTCAGGTCGGCTCCGTGCCCAGCCGGTTCGCGGCGTTAGTCAACGGATCGGTGATGGGCGCGCTCCTTATCCCGCCCGAGACAGTGAAGGCGAAGGAACTCGGCTACCGGATTCTCGCCAATTTCGCGGATATCGATATCGAGTACCAGCAGAACGGCGTGTACACGACGCGGAGTTTTATCAACCGCAGACCCGATCTGATTCGCCGCTTCGCTACGGCATATTCGGAAGGCAACCACTACATCCACACCAATTCCGAAGGAACGCAGAAGATTATG
>VBKE01000390.1 GCA_005879605.1 Deltaproteobacteria bacterium | reverse complement strand
GTCGACTAGGTCCAAACGGTGATTGCGACAATGACTCGATACCGGAGCACTTCCTATCGCCTTGGCGGCCCGTGAAAAACTAAGGGAGGGAGTATGGAACAAACTCGTCAGGCCATGAGTGAAGATTGGTTGTCGGTATGGATCGGCCTGCTGGTTTTTTTGCTTTCGCTGGGAGTGCTTGTTGGCTCAGACATCCTAGGATGGGTCGTCACCACCGGCGTGTGGAACGATCTTTCCAAAGCTCTCACACCAGCTTCGAAGGCTTATGCGAGCATCGGCGGGATAGGCGCTCTGATTGCGACATATGTGGCGCTGCTTGCCGTCATGACGGCCGGCGCGGTGGCGCTCAAGGCCGATATCAAGCGCTTTCTGGTCGGCTTCAGCGCGGTGTTCTTGATCAGTTACCTGTGCTGGATCATCGGGAGCTACGCCAACTTCGCGGTGACGACGCCAGCTGACATGCAAAAATTCGGCATCACCTGGTCCCTTAAACTCACCAATGAAGGCGGATTTATTGTCGCGCTGATCGCCGGCCTCATCGTGGGAAACTTCCTGGCCGGCTTTGCCGAGTGGATGAAAGAGGCGGTGCGGCCGGAGTGGTACATCAAAACCGCGATTGTCATACTCGGCGGTTTTCTTGGAATCACAGCGGCCGAGAAGCTGAGCCTTGCGACGTCGCTGATGTTCAGAGGCCTCGCCGCCATCATCGAAGCATATCTGATCTATTGGGCCGTCGTCTATTTCGTAGCGCGCAAGTGGTTCAAATTCAGCCGCGAATGGGCAGCGCCGCTCGCCTCTGGAATCTCCATCTGCGGCGTATCGGCAGCGATCGCTACCGGCAGCGCGATCCGCGCTCGGCCGGTGGTTCCCATCATGGTGGCCTCGCTGGTCGTGATCTTTGCCGTCGTTGAGCTACTGATACTGCCATTCGCTGCGCAGACCTTCCTGTCCCACGAACCGATGGTAGCCGGTGCCTGGATGGGGCTGGCGGTAAAAACAGATGGCGCCGCAGTCGCGAGCGGCGGCATTACAGAATCGCTGATCCTGGCGAGCGCGGCGGCGCGAGGAATGAATTTTCAGAAAGGTTGGATCCTTGGCACCACCGCGACAGTTAAGGTTTTCATCGATGTCTTCATCGGCATTTGGGCGTTCATTCTCGCTTACATCTGGACAACGCGCATCGATGTGCGCGTAGGGGAGAAGGCCAGGGTTGCGGAGATCTGGCAGCGCTTTCCGAAGTTTATCATCGGCTACGTTGTGACTTTCGTGGTGATTCTGGTCCTGGCGTTGGGCGCTACGCCTGAGTTTACCGGGAAGCTCAAATCGGCCATGGGGGAAGCCAATACTTTTCGCGGTATCTTTTTCGTTATGACGTTTTTCACGATCGGCGTGATGAGCAATTTCAGAAAGCTTTGGGAGGAAGGTATCGGCAGGCTGGCGGCGGTTTATCTGCTCTGCCTGTTCGGCTTTGTCATCTGGGTGGGGTTGGTGATTTCCTTTATCTTTTTTGGCGGCGTTAATCCACCGTTGGTAGCAGGCTAGCCACGGTGAGGAGGCAAAAATCATGGAACAACAACCGAAGATCGGTCAAGAAATGCAGAAAATGCCCTACGAGCCGCTTCTGCCCATCGAAAAGAAGCTCATTGGGTGGAGTCTGGGGCTAGGTATCGTGCTGATGGTGATTCTGATCCTTATAAGTCACGCCTTTTTCCCGGTTGGAGGATAGGATCGATAGGACAGCTCGGACGGGCGGGATAGGCGATCAAGTGACGGTAGGAATGATCTCGACGATCTTGGAGCCGCTCTCGAACAATTCCGCGAAATTTGTCAATGACGTACGTGAGGCAGAAATTGAATCTGAAAAGAGTTAATGTGACTGCGCAGAGGGATGGTGCGGAAATAACTTATTTGCGTGCCGATATCATAATACGAAATGACGTCGTGTCTTTGAAAATGCTCTTTCAGGAGGGGCAATGGCGATATTCGAATCGCTGGCAAATGCGTTGAAACTGCTCGCGGTCGGTGATCGGGTTAAGGTTACCCTTCGGCCGGAAACTGGTCGGTTTCCAAATCCTATGGAAGGTCAAATCACGCAAAAGGATGACTCTGGAAACTTTTCGCTAAAGTCGGAACAAGGCGTCATCCAGGTTAGCGCTGGTGACATCCTCTCCATCACCAAACTAAAACGCTAAGCCTACCCCCGGAATTGTGACGGACTTCTGGCGGCTGGAGAGAATATGTGCTAGGTTGCATTACTTTATTTTATTGAAAGTAACGATCATGGAAGTGATCAAATAACGAGATGCCAAACCCAAGATCGACGCGAGGCAGCCTTCCCTTCTGCGGGTTGATTATTTTCTGTTTGCTTTTGACATCGTGCTCGACGCAGATTGATATCCCGACGATATCCGATGATTCAGTCGAACGTTTGGTCCGAGACGAGGCGGCGCGGATTATAGCCGTCAGCGAGGATAAGGATCGCGTTGCTGATTATCGGATCTTTCTCTCCGACTTCCCCCGGAAAGATATTCTGGGAATGAGTATCGGTAATCGGCGCATTTACATAAATCACAAGCTCGCGAGACTGGCGTTGAAGTATTCCTGGTACCGTTGGCTGCTCCGACAAACCTTGGCCCACGAGATCGCGCATGAGACCGCCGGTCACGCAAAGCAGAACGGGACCACCTCCTTGAACCGCGGTACGTTTGGGCGTGGCATGTCGGCCACAGATGTGGGGCTCCCGCGGAATGTGAAACTGCATAACTACTCCACGGAAAAAGAACTCGAGGCGGACGCAAAAGGTCTGGCCTATTGGAATAAACTCGACTGGGACTGCCACACCTGGGTGCGCATTTTGAAAAATTTTCAGGAGCTAAACTATACCGGCGACGTGTTCCATCCTACGGATAGACGCCTCCAACAAGCCCAGCGGCTCTGCCCTTCCAAAGAAACCGACAAACAACCCGCGTTACACGCAAAACTGCCGAAAGCGCAAAGCGATCGGCAGATCATGTCTCGGATTAGTAGATGA
Organism: Deltaproteobacteria bacterium; assembly: GCA_005879605.1. Taxonomy (GTDB): domain Bacteria; phylum Desulfobacterota; class Binatia; order UBA9968; family UBA9968; genus DP-1. The sequence goes on along the minus strand of VBKE01000390.1, from coordinate 6,021 downwards.
TCGACCCTTTTTCTATTTGACGTTTTCTATCCTGGTATTCGTCCCGGCTGATCCGGCCGCTTCTGCGGTCATCTTCCAGCTTATCCATCTGCCGCTTGGCGTTGTATTCATATCCCCCGCCTGTGCCGAGAGCGCCCACGGCTGCGCCGCCCCAAAATGAAGGGCTGCAACCCCATTGCACTAAGCCGGCAATCGTCAATAGCAGATATAATGTTTTTTTCATGGCTCATCCTCCTTCTTTTTCTTTAGGAGCAATTTTTGTACCGGAAGATTTTGTTGGTGAGGCTTTATTTTCAAGCGTCTCGATTGTCCCATTTCTGTTGCATTGGACTAGTGAAATCCCAAGCGTAGAACACGCGCGCGGCTGGCGAGCCTGCAGTTAGACGCAAATTTCTGACAGCGCAATACGGAACTTCCCTACACGAACGGACCGGCCGAACCTGGATTATTACGGCAAGTGATTTGCCTGGCGGGATATGATATTTCAAACTTTGCCTATGGTCGATGTCGCCGCAAATTACCGCGCGATTCAAGGTCGGATTGCTGAGGCGGCGCTGCGGTCAAGCAGGGAACCCGGCGAGATCAAGCTCCTAGCGGCCGCTAAATCGCAGAGTATTGAAGCGACCCGGGCGGCCATTGCGGCCGGCATCAAGCTCATCGGCGAGAACTATGTCCAGGAAGCGCAGGACAAGAGACGCGCCATTTCAGAAACGGCCGAATGGCATATGATCGGCCACTTGCAGCGCAACAAGGCCAAGGTCGCGGTAGAGCTGTTCGGTGTGATTGAATCTTTGGATAGTGTCGCCTTGGCGCGTGAGCTGGCGAAGGAAGGTCGCAAAAAGGGAAAAAATGTCCGGGCCTTTGTCGAAGTAAATTTGGCCGGTGAAGAATCCAAATCCGGCCTCGTTAAAGATAAGCTCTTGGATCTGTTGAAGACCATCAGCGAATTATCGAATCTTACAGTTGAGGGACTCATGGCGGTTCCGCCATTTAAACAGAATCCCGAAGAGGTTCGTCCCTACTTCAGGGAGCTACGGGAGTTGCAATTGAAGCTGCAAGAGCACCGGCTTCCCAACATTGGTCTGAAGGAGCTCTCCATGGGAATGACCCACGACTATACCGTCGCTATTGAAGAAGGGGCGACCATCGTGCGGATCGGCACGGCGCTTTTTGGTCCGAGGAAGACCTAAATATGTTTGTCATCGCCAATTTCATCATTGCCGTCGCTTACGTACTGGAATATATATTGTGGGCCTACATGTGGATTATTATCGCGCGGGTTATCATCTCGTGGGTGAATGCGGATCCGTACAATTCAATTGTTCGTTTCGTGTACAATGCGACGGAACCGGTTTTGGATAGAGTCCGCCGGGTAGTGCCGGTTGTTGCGGGGGGACTTGATCTGTCGCCGCTCGTAGTCTGGATCGCAATTATTTTCCTGCAGCGTTTTCTCGTTCAGACTCTCTATGATCTGGCGCGTTCGCTGCATTAGGGGTGAGTGAAGGCTCCCATGAAGTCTCACTAGTCGTTCCCAAATGAGCATTTAGGAGGTTTGGAAACATGAAGATTTTTCTAGGCGGAAACTGGGTGGACAAGCCCAATAAGATCGAGGTGCGAAACCCTTTCGACAACTCGATTATTGATAATGTGCCGAAAGCGGACGGTGGCGACGTCGAAAAGGCGTTGGCTTTTGCCGAGCGTGGCGCCAAAGTGATGGCCAAGCTTTCAAGCTACGAGCGCTGGAAGGTTTTGCGCAAAGCCGCGGATACGATGGCCGCGCGCAACGAAGAGCTGGGCCAGCTGATTTCCAAAGAAGAGGGGAAAATCATCGCCGAAGGGCGAGGCGAGGCGAGCCGGGCGGTTGAAACGATAATGGGATCGGCGGAGGAAGCGAAGCGCCTCCACGGCGAGACCGTTCCGCTGGACGCGGATCCCACGGGAAGCAAAAAGTTCGGATTCACACTGCGCGTGCCTTGTGGCGTCGTGGCGGCGATCGCGCCGTTCAACTTCCCGCTCAACCTGGTCTGTCATAAAGTCGGTCCGGCTTTGGCCGCGGGCAATTCCGTGATTGTGAAACCGGCGTCGGACACGCCGCTCTCGGCTTTAAAGCTCACCGAGATTTTGCTCGAGTCCGGACTCCCCCCCGAAGGGATTCAATGTATCACCGGATCCGGCGGAGAAATCGGCGATACCATCGTCAAAGATCGGCGCGTGCGCAAGATTACATTTACCGGCAGCCGGGAGATCGGCGACCGAATCTGCCGCATGGCCGGCATCAAGAAGGTAACGATGGAACTCGGCTCCAACAGCCCGCTCATTATCATGCCCGATGCCAATTTGGACAAAGTGGCGGCCGCGGTGGCAGTGACCGGTTATGGAAATGCCGGCCAGACATGTATCTCCACGCAACGGGTGTTGACGTCGAAGCAGGTTTACGGCGATTTTCTTGGCGTGCTGAAGCCCAGGGTAGAAGCGCTTACCACGGGCAACCAACTCGACGAAAAGTCAAAGGTCGGGCCGATGGTTAAGGAAAGTGAGGCGGTGCGGGTCGAGGACTGGATTAACGAAGCGGTTGCCGGAGGCGCGCGCCTGGTGGCCGGTGGCGGAAGACGCGGCGCGATATACATGCCGGCCGTCGTGGCAGACGTGAAGCCGGAGATGCGCATTTCCCGCGACGAATTGTTTGGGCCGGCGGTGGCGGTGACGCCGTTCAACGCGATTGAAGACGCCATCGCGCTGGCGAATGACAGCGTGTACGGGCTCTCGGCCGGCATTTTCACCGAGAACGTCGAATGGGCGATGAAATTCGCCCGCGAAGCGGAAGCCGGCAACCTCCACGTCAATTGGGGGCCGCAGTGGCGCGTCGATTTGATGCCCTACGGCGGGCTCAAAGATTCCGGCTTCGGCAAGGAAGGCCCGCGATATGCAGTGGAAGAAATGACGGAATTGAAGATGGTTGTCTTTCATTTGAATAGTTGACGGCAGGCAATAGCCATCAGGCAGACAATCGATTGGCCTCGACGGTTTGAACGTATTGAACGGCTTGAACAGCTTGAACGATTTTAATTAGACGGAATGAGATCGGACGGACGACAACCGAAACAACTAAGACCGTTAACGATTACGCCTGGCTATATCAAGACCGCGGACGGTTCGGTGTTAATTGAATTCGGCGATACAAAAGTCATCTGCACGGCAAAACTCGAAGAGCGAGTGCCGCCGTTTCTGCGTAACAGCGGCAAAGGGTGGATTACCGCGGAGTACGGCATGTTGCCCGGGTCGTCGCAGGTCCGTATCGCGCGGGAATCATCCCGCGGCAAAGTCGGCGGCAGAACACACGAGATCCAGAGGCTGATTGGCCGAAGCTTGCGGGCAGTTGCCGATCTGCCGAGTCTCGGTGAAAAGACGATTTGGATCGATTGCGACGTGATCCAGGCCGACGGCGGAACTCGAACCGCTTCGATCACGGGAGCCTATGTCGCGCTCGTTGACGCGACTAAGCGCTGGCTCGAGAGGGGAATCATCAAAGTAGATCCGATCAAAGATTCCGTCGCGGCTGTGAGTATCGGCATCATCGACGGCAAAATTCTTTTGGACTTATCTTATGAGGAAGACAGCCGGGCGAATGTCGACATGAACTTCGTCATGACCGGTTCGGGTAAGTTTGTCGAGGTCCAGGGAACGGCCGAAAGCGCTCCCTTTACCAAAAGACAGATGGAGCGCATGGCGGAGATGGCGCAAGACGGAATTCGCGAGCTGCTCGGCGCGCAGAAAAAAGTTCTGGCTTCACTCGGTGGCTAACTTCGTTTCATCGTGATCAAACTACTTGTCGCTACGACCAATCCGGGGAAATTTGCCGAGGTCAAAGATTTCCTCAGACAGCTTCCGCTCGAAGTCTTGTCATTATCCGATCTTGCCACCTGGCCGAAGATTATCGAGGATGGCGCCACGTTCGAAGAAAATGCTCTAAAAAAGGCGAGATCGTTGGCCGAATACTCTGGTTATTTAACTTTGGCCGACGACTCCGGTCTCGAGGTCGATGCTCTCAACGGAGCACCAGGGATTTATTCGGCGCGCTATTGCGGTGAAGAGGGGAATGATAAAAAAAATAATGAAAAACTGATGCACGAATTGAGGGAAATTTCGGAAGAGAAACGAACCGGGAGATTCGTTTGCGCCCTCGCGCTTTGCGCGCCGAAGTCTCACGGCATGAAGGAATGGACCGTCCGGGATTCCTGTGAAGGGCGCATCTCATTTGAGCTCAAAGGGGAAAACGGTTTCGGCTATGATCCGCTTTTTTTCTACCCGTCGTTGGGCAAGACTTTCGGCGAAATCGATCGCGCGATCAAGGCCACGGTCAGTCATCGCGGTAAGGCGCTTAAAAAACTGGCAGAAATGCTGCCATCGCTAGTCGATTTGAACGCAAAACCTTGATTTCAGGCATTGCCCATGTAGAATGACTCTGGTCAATTGACGGGGCGTAGCGCAGCCTGGTAGCGCACCTGCCTTGGGCGCAGGGGGTCGGAAGTTCAAATCTTCTCGCCCCGACCAGAAATACAGCAGGCGGTTTCCAGTAAGCAGTAGGCAGCCGGTTTTCTTGCCGCTGACTGCCCGCTGCTTTCCGCCTGCTGTCATCGCGCCAGTAGCTCAGCTGGATAGAGCAACGGCCTTCTAAGCCGTAGGTCAGGGGTTCGAATCCCTTCTGGCGCGCCAGAATGGTTTAGATGTGGTGAGTGTAGCTCAACTGGTTAGAGCACTGGACTGTGGCTCCAGGGGTTGAGGGTTCAAATCCCTTCACTCACCCCAGATTCAAAAGACGGCAGATAGCAGCGGGCAGAAAGAATTCCCTGCCGACTGAGAACTGCACGCTGGCTTACTGGTTTTGTGATGGGCCGCTAGCTCAGTTGGTAGAGCAGCTGACTCTTAATCAGCGGGTCCGGAGTTCGAGTCTCCGGCGGCCCACCAATTTTTCCCAATTCATTCAACTCGTTGGGTTTCGTCTCAAGAGTCACTTGTTCTGCCACTGTCTTCGATTGTGCTCGTTCTGTGTTAGTTCTTAGCTGACTGCCGACATTTTGGCCAAAAAAAAGGCCGCCGAAATTGGTTGACTCCAATGGAGTCCATTTCCCATTTCCAGCGGCCTTTCGCAGGCTGAAGATGCCCTCTGGGCGTACCGCGAATCCAATTTCGCGGACCACTTCAGCCAGGAATGTTACGACCGTCTAGCCGCGATTTCTCCCGCGGAGCTTCGACCTTTCGGTCACGTATCTAAATTCACCATAAGAGATTTTTTCTGAAGTCAAGCAAAAATTTTCTGCGTGACAAATAAGGGTATACCTTGGGCCGAACCCACAATGGAATTTCTCAATGCCTCGCTGGGCCTGGTGCGCGCCATGTCCCGCATCCCGTCGGATTCTCCCGCTCGAAAGAATGGGGCCAGACCGTGCGGGAGGGCATCGGCTTTTGCTGATCACGGCTAGTCCCGTGCAAGCGGATTTAGTCTACCGGCGATGGACGAAAATCAAGACGGCCGACATAGCGCTAACAAACAATTAAGAGACGGTCCATTGCTCCCAATAACTAATTCCTCCTTGACGCCAAGCTCGAATCGTTGCTATACGAGCTACGAAGAGAGGAGGAGCTATGTGATAGTTCCGCGACAACAAATCACGCAACGGATCAGAGAAGATCAAGCCGTTGCGGCGATGCGTAACCTACCAGAGTCGTTTTACCTTGGCCTAGCGACCATCGCCGCTGCTATGGATCTGAATGTGGAAGATATCACAACGATGGTCATTATGATGGGAGACGTGTGGCTGAGAAAGCATATCGGCCTAGACAGAATACAGTGATTGAGTGCGCTATAGCGCTATGGCGAAGGCGGGTAGCGGTCATTGTTTCGTTGTGTCTAGCTGCGGGGGCCTGTGCCCCTCAAATTCGGTTTATGCGCTACACCTCCTCTCAGTATGCGCCAACAACCGATGTCGAGATCTTGCAAATCAAACCGCCTGACAGGCGATT
>VBKE01000028.1 GCA_005879605.1 Deltaproteobacteria bacterium | reverse complement strand
AGTGAATATATCCGTTCGGGCCAAGTCTGGACCACTTGTGAAGTCGAAGAAAAAGCATTGCCTCAGGTGTTGAAGCAATTTAATCCGCGCTGCCTCATGTGGCCATCGGATTATCCCCACGAGCGACTGCCGTACATGTTCAAGCATGACATCCCGGAATTTCTCGAACGCGCGGATATCGACGACAATACCAAACAGCAGATCCTGTACGACAACCCGATCAATTTTTACCAGCTCAAGATCTAAGCGAGACGGAGGTTCGCTATGCGCTTGAAAGACAAAGTTGCAATCGTAACCGGCGGCGGAGTCGGTATCGGCAGGGCATACGCGCACGGGTTAGCCAAAGAAGGAGCCGCGGTCATCGTTGCCGATATTCAGGAGGCGGAAGCGAAGAAAGTTGCCGCCGACATCAAAGCGGCCGGCGGCGAAGCTATCGCCGTAGCCGTCGACGTCACCTCGCCGGAGAAAACTCAAGCGATGGCCGCGGCTACATTAAAAGCATATGGCCACATCGACGTTTTGGTAAACAACGCCGGCCTCTACTCGGCATTGAAGAAGAAAAATTTTATGGAGATCGATCCGGATGAGTGGGTTCCTCTGCGTAAAGGCGGTCTATCCGGCGATGCAGCGACAAGGCAAAGGGAAGATTATCAACATCTCGTCGGGGACCGCGCTTAGCGGATCGCCTTTCTTTCTTCACTACGTTTCCTCCAAAGCCGGCGTCATCGGCTTTACCCGCGCGTTGGCGCGCGAAGTGGGTGGCGACAACATCTGCGTGAACTCGATCATGCCGGGATTGACGATATCAGGATCTAATCAAGAAGCCGTGATGACAGCCGAGCAATTGGCCGACCGCAGAAAGCGCCGCTGCTTTCAGCGCGATCAGTACCCGAAGGATTTAGTGGGCACGGTCATCTTCCTAGCTTCGGACGACAGTGATTTCATGACCGGGCAATCCATCGGCGTCGACGGGGGGATGAACATGCACTAACTGGCCGCGGAAACCTGCGCGTGCATTGTAAAACTATTCGAACACCATGCTGGTGAAGGTCACGGCAGAGCCGGTCTCCGGCGTGAAGGCCTGACTGTACTTGAGATGCCTCCCCTGGCTTCCATCCAAGAGGTGAATTAAGGAATAGAGAGGCGAGAATCCGCAAATTCTTCTCTTGTCCTGATCCTTCGCGATCTCTTTGAAAAAACCCAGCGCATCCCGGGCCGTAAGCCGATCGATGAGGCGTTGATCTTCCGCCTCGACCCACTTGAGAAATTCGTCGGTAATCGGCTCACGGTCACCAAACTGCGCGCCCACGTGGGCTAGATCAACGCCGGCAATGAAACATACGCGCCTGGTCTCTTTGGCGACCAAATCCTTTAGAGCGTTCAAAAAATTCCCGACGGCGATATTTTGTTCAGGAGGCGTCTGGTTAATCATCATCGCATGAAACGAGGAGACCAGGATCGGCACGATCTTGAATGGCCTTTCGGTTTGGCCGGTCAGCTCAGCGCGTCCCTGCGCGATGTATTTTAAAAACACCACCTGAAATTCCAGCGAGTGTTCCCCGCGGTGAAGATACTCGTCGGCGAAAAGATCATCGTTGCATTTTTCTTGAAGGCTGTTCACAAACTGTTTGTCCGTCTCGACGGTGCCCAACGGAGTCTGGAAATCTTTGAGCGTCAAGATAAACGGCTTCTCGCCGCCACAGTGTGACGTTCCGAGAAGAATGTACAGATCCGCGCCATCGCTTTCGGCTAGCTTTTTATAAGCCCAAGCGTACGCCGGCCCGCCGCGATGAAAATCGATGTGCGGCGCGACAATCGCCTTGGGAGTCGAAGTGTTGGGGTCGGGCTTTGGCAGTCCGGGACCGCTCGGTGAGAGAAAATATCCGTCGAGCTGAGCCTTCAAGCCAATCGGATCTTGTGGATACACGCCTCCCACGTGTGCCGGCGCGCGAGTCGGTTGCCGCCGAAACTCCTCAACGACACTTCTCTGGTAGCTCAAAAACCGCTCGCTCAACAAGTAGTAGTGCTGATCCAACATTGCGATGAATTGTCTGAGCTCATCGCTGAGTAAAAGAGTGCCGAATTGTTTGGCGTAGATTTCTTGAATGTCGACAAGGGAGCGCCTGCCGTCAAAGTGCGACATGATGAAATACCCCACCGGCGATACTCCTAAGGGAGTGGCAAGATTCAGCGGATCTTTCAGATAGATGAGGGTTTTTCCGTCTTGTTGAAAAGGGATGGCCTCAATCGGCCGCAGGCGGGGAAGAAGATCCATCTTTTGGAACGAAGCTAGAAGTAATTTGAGATGGAAACGATTCTCATGCTGTTTCGACGATGAGAAGAATGGATTCAACAGATACCAATTGAGCCCCGGATCGGCAGCCGTGAAATTGTCGAGATCAGTCTAGCTAATTCCCAGCTTTTGCTTCGCTTCATCGCTGATCATGTTCGGGTTCCAAGGTGGATCCCAAACCAGATCAACCGTGGCGTCACCGACTCCGTCCAAAGCGAGGATGCGCTGCCGCGCATCAGCAGCGATCATCGTGCCCATGCCGCAGCCGGGCGCCGTCAGCGTCATCTTGACTGCTACTTTGTCGTCATCGACTTGCACGTCATAAACTAGACCCAAGTCCACGATGTTTACCGGGATCTCTGGGTCGTAGCATTCGTGCAGTGCTTCATAGACTTGTTCTTTAGTTATCATACCAGGTATCCTTCTTTTCAATATTGATATGATCCACCGGCAAGCGTTATGTACCTACGAAGTCGTAATAATCGTTGGACCATTCTTTCTCGCCCTTTCTGAAGCGATCGAAAGCTGACCGGCCAATCTGGCGGCGATTTCCAAGAATCTCTTGCTCACCTCGGATTTCGGCTCTTGAATGAGAATCGGTATTCCTTTATCGCCGCCTTCCCGAAGCGCGGCGGTGATTGGAATTTCACCGAGATAGGGAATGTTGAAGCGCTCCGCGGCCCGCTGCGCTCCGCCGCGGGAAAAAATCTCATGGTTTTTTCCACAGCCGTCGCAGATGAAGTAGCTCATATTCTCGATAATGCCGACGATCGGAATCATCACTTTGTCGAACATCGACTTGGCTCGAATGACATCCGCGAGCGCAACGTCCTGAGGAGTCGCGACCAAAAGCGCTCCGCTGACCTTGAGTTGTTGGGAGAATGTAATCTGCACGTCGCCCGTGCCTGGCGGCATATCGACTACAAGGTAATCCAGCTCGCCCCAGTGAACATCCGCCATCAACTGATGCAACGCTTTCCCTAGCATGGGGCCGCGCCAGATGACTGCCTGGTCCGGATCGAGGAAAAAGCCTATGGACATGACCGGCAGGCCATGCGCCAAGGGCGGAGCGATTTTATAAGCGCCATTCACTTCAATTTTATTCGCCTCACCCTTGACTCCCATCATCATTGGGACCGACGGCCCGTAGATATCGGCGTCAAGAAGCCCGGTGGCTGCGCCGTGCATCTTCAGCGCCACCGCCAGATTGGCTGCGACAGTTGACTTGCCAACACCACCCTTACCCGCGGCCACAAGCACGACATTTTTAACCGTCGGAAGTAAATCGGTTTGCCCTGCCCCCGACTTGCTGCCCCGAACTTGCGCGCCAAAGTTGATTTCCACGCTACTCACGCCGGGAATGCCGGCCAACGTCTTTTTGCAATCCGCGTCGATGCTCTCACGCAATGGACAGGCCGGCGTGGTGAGCTCGACGGTAAACGTGACCTTGCCGTTATTGACGGCCAAGTTTTTTACCATTCCAAGACTCACGATGTCGCGGTGCAGCTCAGGGTCTTGGACTTTTTTCAAAGCCTCAACGATTTGTTCTTGGGTTGCGTGTTCCACTGGAATCCTTTCGTCAGAAAAAACTATAGACTTATAAGGTCCATGATGTCAACAGCGGCTTTCACTGTTAACCTTTTCCGGGAAACCGAGTCTAATAAACGAGCATCACTACAAGCGAGGAGTAGCATGCGTGGTTGAACTTTAACTTGATGGTAAACCCCCCTTCTGCTAAAATGCGTTGTAAAATCATTTTATAAACCCATACACTTTGCTGAAGGAGGATACCATGAAACAAACATTAACCACGTTTTTCGCTACTGTGCTGTTAGTTTCCGCCGTAGGATGCTCCGGCGGACCGATGACGACCCGTGAGAAGGGCGCAGGTATCGGCGCCCTTGGCGGCGCGGCCGCTGGCGGTCTCATCGGTGCAGCGGTAGGCCATCCCGGTGCTGGGGCTGCCATCGGCGGTGCACTTGGATTAGGAACCGGAGCGCTGGTCGGAGACCAGATGCTGGGCCAGGAACAGAGGCAGTCTGATCAACAGCGTCAAATTGACGCCAACCAGGCGGAGTTGGATCGGCAGCGACGAGAGCTCGAGAGAGTGAAGAAGCAAGGCGAGTATTAGTCGTATTCTGTAGGAGGTACGGGGTGGATAAGCGATTTTTGCACCTCCTCATTACATTTTTGCTGGTCACGTCATTGACACGACCAACAACGGGCTATTGATACAAATCAAGCCGAAATCGAACGTCTAAGAAGAGAAAACGAGCGATTAAAACAACAAACGGGGAGAATGGTAGATCCATCGTTCTGAAGAGGTGCCGTCATGATTAAAGATCTAAAGCGTCAATTCGTCTTGCTTGCGATGATCATCGCGATCGTAACGGGGGCGGGCTGTTCCGCACCGCTCACCACGCGTGAGAAAGGCGCAGGCATCGGCGCTCTCGGTGGCGCGGCCGCTGGCGGTATTATTGGTGCGGCGGTAGGTCATCCGGGCGCGGGAGCGGCTATTGGTGGCGCACTGGGATTAGGCACGGGAGCTTTGGTCGGGGATCAGCTCCAGGGTCAAGAGCAAAAGCAAGCTGAACAGCAAAAGGCTATCGATCAGCAGAGAGCTGAGATCGCCAAAAACCAAGCTCTCATTGACGAACTCAAGAAGCGCAATATCGAGGCGCGCGAGACCAGCCGTGGCGTCGCGGTCAATCTGCCGAGCGTGAACTTTCAATTCGACAGGGCTGAGCTCACCCCCGAGGGACGAGATCGCGTCGATCAGATCGCCAGCATCGTAAAACGGGACGCGCCCGATCGTCGCCTCTCAGTTGAAGGTCACGCGAGCCAAGAAAGCGCTGCCCAGGATGCTTACAACCAGCGTCTCTCCGAACGGCGCGCACAAACCGTCGCGGGTGCGCTCGAGCGCGACGGTCTTGCCAACAGTCGAATCTCCACTCGGGGACTTGGAACGCACTCACCGATCGCGTCGAATGACACCGAAGAAGGTCGCCGTCAGAATCGGCGAGTCGAAGTGATTATCGAGAACTAGAGCCGAACCTTGGTTCCGTGCCATCGCGTAATCGCTGAATATTGCCGCGATGGCGCAGGATAATCATGAAAGCGAGGAAGACGCTCATAGCAACCAGAATTGGGGGATAAGCAAAGAACCAAAGCGCGACTGGAGCTAAGACCGCAGCTGTCATCGAACTGAGTGAAACCAAGCGACTGCTCAAGATAACGACAGTAAATATCAGGATCAAGATCAAGCTGGCCAGGGGCGCGAGTCCTAAAAAGACACCGAGCGCCGTGGCCACCCCTTTGCCTCCCTGAAACTTCAGAAACACCGGAAAAAGGTGGCCCAAGAAAGCGGCCACGCCCACAAAGGCAATCGCTGTGGCACTCAGGCCGAACTGCGCCGAAACGAAAACGGGAATGAATCCTTTGGCAGCATCAGCGACGAGAGTCAACAATCCCTGGCGCTTCCCGACGACTCGAGCGACATTGGTCGCGCCGACATTACCGCTACCCGCCTTTCGAACGTCGACGCCTGCAAGAAATCCCAAGATATAACCCGTCGGGATGGAGCCCAACAAGTAACCGAATAGAACCAGTACGAATTCCATGGCCGGACGATAAGGTTCCGTTGAGCCGTTAGATTAGAATCGCAGCTTTGTTCGTCTAAGCCGTTCGCGCCGCAGGTAATAGTTGCCGCCGCAAATCCAGCCGACGAAAAAGAATGCGACCGCGGTACCTGCCCACACCAACACATCCGTTTCATGTCCCTCTAAAAGTCGGATAAGCGGTGGGGATTCAGCCGGAGAACCTTTTTGTTCCGCAGGTCGTGTAACCGAATCTGCGGCGGCTTTCGATCGAGGCAAGGGGGGCGCTGCCGCCGGTGATTTGGCAGGGGCCGGTTGGGGAGGCTTGTTGGGCTCACCGACAGACGATTTTGGCTCCTGTGATTTCTCGAGGATAGGAAGCGACTCGACGGCAGCAAGCTTTACTACGGTCTGATAAACATATCCTTTTTGGCCATCTGGAGTGGTAACGAGATACCAATCTCCTTTGTCGCTTTCCACTCTGAGTTGATCACCCTCTTTGAGAATTGCTTTTGACGGTTCATTCAAGCTTGGCCCGGCACCTAGATTGGCACTTGTGACTTGAATCGTGGCTTTTATTTCCGCCGCTAGCACAACAGAGCTGTCAAAGAACAAAGACGAAGACAGTAGGAGGAATAGTATTGCCAACCGTCTCATTTCAGGCATCGCCCTAAACTATTACAGCGTTTATTTTGCTCTCAATACATTATCTTGCAAGGAGCCTTTTTCACGGTCAAAAAAAGCCCCACACCATATGACTGATGTGGGGCTTTTCGAATCAAGTTAAAAAATCGAACCCTGTTTATGCCGGTCTCTTGTAAAAATCCGGATTCATGCGGCTGTAGGTTCCGGACTTCGCCAGCTCCTCTTCGAACATCTTTCGGATGGAAGGATCCTCGTCGTAGTACTCGATCTGGTTGCCTCCCGCCTTCACGTCCTTGTCCACTTTGGTGATGTCGCCAAAGCCTTCCCCCAGGCTATATTTGATCCCGCCCAAACGCGGGGGTAAATAGCGTGCCCCTTCCGCACCGGTGTTGAAGTGTTGATGCCACATCATCGCGGGCGGCGTAAAGACACTACCATCCTGCCAGTCATAGCGCTTGATCGGTTCGCCCTCTCTCCAGAAGAGAGAAAAGCCCTTTCCTTTGATGATAATCACATTGAATCCCGGACCATGGCGGTGGGCTTTTTTATAGGTCCCAACAGGAAATTCCGAGATGTGAGCAGCCATTGATCCGTTAGCCATTTCGAGCATGACGTTTTTGCCGGCCGCGCCGCGCTCTTTCCACTCTTCCAGTTTGAAGTTGCGAGCGTCGGCAATAAAATTGGTGTCCCAGACGCGGCCGGGATAGGCCTTTCCTCTGCCGCTGAAATATTCGGGCTCGCCGTCGAACCGATCGGTAAAGTCACGCGGAGTGTTGAAGATGAAATCCGCACTGTGGAAGAGATTAAAGACAATCGGCATGCTATTGACGGAGAACAGGCGGGCCGCTTCGTCTCCTTGGCCGTTGAAGTGCCGATACCATGAGTTGAGCGGCAATGCGAAAACGCTTCCCTCATGCCATTCGAAGGTTTGCTTCGCTCCTTTACCGTTCCAAATCGTCGTTGCACCTCGTCCCTTGAGAACGTAAATCATGTCTTCATAGAGATGGCGCTGAGGGTTCAGGCTCTTTCCCGCGGGAATCTCGCTCACGTAGGCGCCCGTTGCTCCCTCGGCGCCTTCCATATTGATAAACGCTCCGTTACCTCCGGTCCTATCCCAGGGTTTGAGTTCAACTTTCTTTAAATCCTGGACGAAAAAAGTCTTGACGATGGGGATTCCCTCGCCGAGCTGCCATTTCTCATAATAAGGGATATTGTCCATTATGTTGTCGATTTGAGATGCCGGTTTAGCCATACTCGTCCTCCAACTATGCGGTTTCTACCGTATCATATTCGCAAAAGCAAGGTGGGTTGAAGCTGCGGGAACGCCGCACCAGTAGCGCCCATTAGCGAGTATCGACCCTATTTTCACGAGTCGTCGATCCGCTCGGAAATTTCAGATCATCAGCATTGACAACCGCGGCGAAACTTTACTAAATGGCAATACTCGATTGACACGCCTGCAAGTTACAAATTCGAAATAAGGAGAATCGCCTTGGCAACGATCGTTGAAGCACCCATGGTGGGTAAAATTTTAAAAATCGAAAAACAGGTCGGCGATCGCGTCGAAGAGGATGACGTCGTTTTGATCATGGAAGCGATGAAAATGGAGATTCCCATCGTCGCTCCAGCCTCTGGAGTCCTGAAAGAATTAAAAGTCTCGCCGGGGCAGGCCGTCGAAGCGGAGCAAGCACTCGCCGTCATCGAATAACCGGCGCACAATTTCTTTTTCGAGGGAGATTCCATGGATACGTGGACGTTCGGTTGGACTCTGGCGTTGATCGGCATGGGTGGAACGATGCTGGTCTTGTGGTGCTTGAGCCTTTTAGTTTTGCTTCTCAAGAAAATTTTCCCGTACCGGCCCGAGCAATCAGCATCACAGAAAGGGTAAACGGAATTGATGGAATCGGCGATTGTTTCGGGCCTCCAGGGTCTGTTGCTCGGACTCACCAATCTCGGTACGGGTCATGTGATCATGATCCTCATCGGCTCACTTCTTCTCTATCTCGGCATCGGCAAAGGATATGAACCGCTGCTTCTTCTGCCCATCGGTTTCGGCGCGATTCTGGTGAATATTCCTTTGGCGGGCTTGATGGAAAAGGACGGCGTGCTCAGGTTTTTTTATGACACAGGCGTTCTGACGGAAGTTTTTCCACTGCTCATATTTATCGGTATCGGCGCCATGACCGATTTACAACCTCTCATGGAAAACCCCAAGATCATCCTGCTCGGAGCGGCGGGGCAGTTCGGTATTTTCCTCACTCTGTTGCTGGCGCTGGCGCTCGGATTTGACAAACTGGAAGCCGTGGCGGTCGGCATCATTGGCGCATGCGACGGCCCCACCGCGATCTATGTCAGCTCTAAATTCGCGCCGCACTTGCTCGGCGCCGTCTCGGTCGCCGCCTATTCTTACATGTCTTTGGTTCCCCTGATTCAGCCGCCGATCATGAAATGGCTTACCACCGAGAAAGAAAAAAAAATCATGATGGGCATTGTAAAGCAGCCCGTTTCAAAAACGACAAAGATCATCTTTCCCGTCGTCGTAACCGTGGCGGCTTCCATCATCGCCCCTTTGGGCACCCCGCTGATCGGCATGGTTATGCTTGGCAACCTAATGAAAGAATCCGGTGTCGTAGAGCGGCTAAAACTCGCCGCGGAAAATGACATCACGAATATCGTCACTTTGCTGCTTGGGCTTTGCATCGGCGCGACCATGGAAGCGAAGCAATTTCTTCAACCGCAGACTCTCATGGTTCTCGCGCTCGGTTTGATTGCTATCGGCCTCGATACCGCTATGGGAGTGCTCTTCGGAAAGCTCATGTGCTTGCTCAGCGGAGGCAAAATCAATCCGCTCATCGGCGCCGCGGGCATCTCGGCGTTTCCCATGTCCGCTCGAGTTGTCCAGGCGGAAGGCCAAAAGTACAATAAGAAAAGCTATCTGTTGATGCATGCCATGAGCGCCAACGCCGGCGGCCAGATCGGCTCCGTTATCGCCGCGGCGGTTATGCTTTCGGTTCTTAAAGGAATGGGGATCGTAGGCTAAATTAAGATCTAAATCAGATGTCCAAATCCAAAGAAGATCTCGAGAAGAAACTGAGCGCTCTGCAGCGTTCCGCTCTGCAAGGGGATGCCAAAGTCGCGGCGCGATTGAAATCCGACGGCAAGCTGACGGCCCGGGAACGCGTCGACAAGCTTCTCGACGCCGGTAGCTTCATCGAGGAGTTCATGCTGGCGGAAACCCAATGCACCGATTTCGGGATGGCGGACAAGAAATTGCCCTCGGACGGCGTGATCACGG
Source organism: Deltaproteobacteria bacterium (assembly GCA_005879605.1). Taxonomy (GTDB): domain Bacteria; phylum Desulfobacterota; class Binatia; order UBA9968; family UBA9968; genus DP-1. The sequence goes on along the minus strand of VBKE01000028.1, from coordinate 18,569 downwards.
GGTCTGGCAAAATTGACGGCCGCCCGGTTTACGTCTTCGCTCAAGACCGTTCGATACTGGCGGGCACGGTGGGCAGCGCCCACGCGGAAAAAGTCGCCTATGTCATCCAAACCGCCCGCAAGCTGGGGGTTCCCCTGATCGGGCTCTGGGATTCCGCGGGAGCCAGGATTCAAGAAGGGCTCTCGGTTACCACGGCGATAGGAAAGATTTTTTTCGAGAACAGCATCACCTCAGGAGCCATTCCTCAGATTTCGGCGATCATGGGTCCTTGCATCGGCGTCGGCTCTTATTCTCCGGCACTCACGGACTTCATTGTCATGGTGGAGAAGTCGAGCCAGATGTTCATCACCGGACCGGCGGTGATAAAGGAAGTGCTGGGCGAAGAAGTCACAATGGAGGAATTGGGCGGGAGCAAGATCCATTCCGAGGTCTCCGGCGTGGCCGACTTGGTCGCCAAGACTGACGAAGAATGTCTCGCATTGATTCGACGGCTGATTGCATTTCTGCCATCGAACTTCGAATCTGCGCCGCCGCGCAAAACAACCGATGACGGCTCTGGCCGATCGTTGGACGCCCTCGAAAAGATCGTCCCGGAAGATCTGCGCAAAGCCTACAACATGCTTCAAGTCATCCAGACCATAGTCGACGATGGAGACTTTCTTGAGCTCAAAGCAAAGTTTGCGCGCAACCTCGTGATCGGACTAGGTCGCCTCGACGGCGACTCCGTAGGTTTTGTCGCCAATCAGCCGATGTTCCTGGGAGGGAGTCTCGATGTTGATGCCTCGGACAAGGCGGCGCGCTTCATTCGTTTCTGCGATGCTTTCAACATACCGATCATCACCTTGATGGATGTTCCCGGCTTCTTTCCCGGCAAACGACAAGAGCAAAAGGGCATCATCCGGCATGGCGCCAAAATGCTTTACTCCTATGCTGAGGCGACGGTGCCGAAGATTACCCTGATTTTGCGCAAAGGCTACGGTGGCGCGAAGCAGGCCATGTGCACGCGCGAGATGGGTGCCGATCAGCTCTTTGTCTGGCCAGGAGTGGAGCTCGCGGTCATGGGCGGCGGCGGCGCGGTCAACGTGCTCTACAAGCGGGAGATCGAACAGTCACAAGACCCGGAAAAAACTAGAAGAGAAAAACTGGCGGAATTCGCCGAGCGGTTCAGCGGGCCCTTTGAAGCGCTTTCCAAGCAGTTTGCCCACGCAGTCATACGACCGCCCGAAACTCGCCTGCGGCTGATACAATCGCTGTCGATTCTGAAAGAGAAAAAAGAAGAGCGACCGAGGAAAAAACACGGCGTGATGCCGGTTTGAATTCGAAAAAGCAGCTCTCACGAACTCAGCGGCAGCGAGAAATAAAAGGTGCTCCCCTTTCCTTCCTGGCTCTCAACCCATATCTTTCCGCCGTGGGCTTCGACGATCATCTTGCAGATCACGAGGCCGAGACCGGTCCCTTTCTGGTCGGACACTCTCGCGTTGCTACACTGGCGATACTTGGCAAAGAGATGACCCAACTCGTCCGCCGGTATCCCGTTACCGCTATCTCTCACCCACACGTTCGCCTGGGTTGCATTCACACGCGCCCCTCCGACCTCCACCTTGCCTCCTTCCGCCGTGAACTTGAGGGCGTTGCTGATCAAATTGGTGAGGACCTGGTCGAGCCGTCGAGGATCGACGTTGATCGTCGGTAGGGCCGGATCGACGTTGGCTGTGAGGGCAATCTTTTTGTCCTGGGCCAAAAGGGCGTAGTCCTCCACACTTTTTTGGATCAGCCGCCGTAGCTCCACCGCTTCCTTTCGCACATCGACATATCCCGCTTCAAGCTTGGTGACGTCGAGAAAGTCGCTCACAAGGTCCATCAGGGCGCGGCTGTTGCCGCGAATCTTTGCCAGCCACCTTTTTTGTTCTTCGCTCACGGGTCCAAACATACCATCCGTCATCACCTCCGCTGTTCCCATGATATTCATCAGCGGAGAGCGCAGGTCATGGGCGATCATCGCGGTGAAATCCGCCTGCAGTTTATTTGCTTTTTCCAGCTCAACCGCCTGTCTTTTGGTCTCCTCATAGAGCTGCGCCCTCTGCACCGCAACGCCCATCTGATTGCCGATCGTCGCCAAGAGGTTCACCTCTTCCGGCCTGAACTTCCGTTGCTCGCGGCCGCCAAGTTGAATAATCCCCAGGACTTCACCTTCCGCGCGAATTGGAACTGCGATGAGAGATTGAACCCCTTCTTTTCGTAACGTCCGGAGTCCCGTGCGTCCTTGGACATTTTCCTCGACGCAAGGCTCCGTAAAAATGCGCTTCCCGAAAGTAGACGAGGCTCTGTCCTCGGCCAGAGAGAGCCGTCGATGGCTCAGCACGTTTTTGGGATCCCGATAACCTCTGCTGGTCACCAACTCGAGCATCTGACCGCTGCGGTCCAGCAGACGAATGTTCCCCAGATCAAAAGAGCCGCTCAACATGGTTTTTTCGAGGATGCTCTCGAGCACGGATCGCAAATCCAAAGAACCCAGAATCGTTTCGCTGATCTCTCTGAGGATCGATAGCTCCTTGTTGTGGGATTTGAGCACTTCCTCGATTTTTTGACGCTGGATGGCATAACGCAACGAACGGACGAGCAACTGCCCGTCGACCTGTCCCTTGATCAAGTAGTCTTGGGCTCCCTGCTGCAATGCCTTGACCGCAACATCCTCATCGTTCAGACCCGTCAAAACCACGATCGGTGTTCCTTCTGCGTGACTGTTTAGACGACTGATGTTATCCAGCCCCTGCGCGTCGGGCAGCGAGAGATCAAGCAGCACCACGGGGAACTGCTCCTGTTTGAGCACCCTCAAAGCTTCCCCGAGTCGATCCACATGGACCAGGTCAAACTGAGATCCTCCCGCCTCCTTCAGAAGCTCGCGCAAAAGACGAGCGTCTCCCGGGTTGTCTTCGACGAGCAAGACTCTGATCGGGCCGACGCTCATCTCTCTGCATCCTCCGATGGCAGTTTGACTACCGTTACCCAAAAGTCCTCGATGGACTTAACCACGCGCATGAACTGTTCCAGGTCCACGGGCTTGGTGACGTAGCAGTTAGCGTGCAGATCATAAGTTTTAAGAATATCTTCTTCCGCCGACGAAGTCGTCAACACGACCACGGGAATCCGTTTCAAGCCGGGGTCCGCTTTGATCTCGGCCAAAACTTGACGGCCGTCTTTCTTGGGCAGATTCAAATCCAGAAGAATGAGGTCTGGCTGACCGGCATCGGCGTATTTACCCTGCCGGCGAAGGAATGAGAGGGCCTCCACGCCGTCCCCGACGACGGTCACTCGATTCAACATTTTTCCTTCCTTGAGCGCTTCCTTCGTCAACCGGACGTCTCCGGGATTGTCTTCCACCAACAGCACCTGAATAGATCCATTACTCATAGGGCTTCTTCTCCTTTTTTACAATTTTCATGCCGGCATGCTAAAGCGAAACGTCGAGCCCTTTCCCGGTTCCGACTCCACCCAGATTCGCCCGCCGTGTCGTTCGACGATCTTTCTGCAAAGCGCAAGACCAATGCCCGTCCCCGGATACTCTTCTTTACTGTGCAAGCGCTGAAAAATGACAAAAATCCGCTCCGCGTATTGAGAGTCGATGCCGATACCGTCATCGCGAAACGAGAAACCCCATTCCTTACCATTGCGCTCGGCCGATACATGAACGGCAGGCCGCTTATCGCCACGAAACTTGATGGCGTTGCCAATCAGGTTTTGAAATAGCTGTCCAAGTTGAGTGGTGTCGCCCCTGATGGTCGGCAAAGCATCGTAAGTGACCATCGCCTGACTGTCTTCGATGGCGATCTGAAGATTCTTGAGAGCGATCTGAAGAACGGTCTCGCAGTCAATCGGCCCAAACTCTTTCCCCTTGGTCCCTATGCGCGAATAGACCAACAAGGCATTAATCAGTTCCTGCATGCGTTTGGCGCCATCCACCGCAAAACCAATAAATTCATCCGCCTCGGCTTCAAGTTTTCCCTTGTAGCGGCGAGCCAAAAGCTGCACATAGCTCGCCACCATTCTCAATGGTTCCTGTAAATCATGCGAGGCGATATAGGCAAATTGCTCCAGCTCGGTATTGGAATGGGCCAGCTCGGCCGCCTGGACGGTCAGGACACTATTGACCTTTTCGAGTTTCTCCTTCGCGACTTTGATTTCCTCGGTGAAATGCTGCAGCTCACTATTCGAGCGGGCCAGCTCTGCTGCTTGTTGCGCCAAGGCTGCTTGCGCCCGCTGGGTGTTTTCGTGGAGCCGGGCCTTTTGGATCGCGATGCCCGCCTGTCCGCCGATTGCGTCCAGGATCCGCAGCTCGCTTTCCTGAAACTCTCGCTGTGCGCGGCTACCGAGTTGCATGACTCCCAGCACCTCCTCATGGCTCCGAAGGGGGACAGCAACAATCACGCTGACCTCCTCTCTTCTGAAAGTCCGCATGCCGCTGGTCTGAGTGAGATCGACCACATGAACGGTATTGTCATCGATCACCCGGGCAGAGCCAGCGCCATTTGTGTAACCCTCCAGTTTTTTGCTGTGAGCTTCAACGTTTGTTGGATTGCGATAGCCGCGGCTCGCCACCGGCGCCAAAGACTCACCCGTAGAATCCAAGAGGCGGACCACACCGATATCGAAGTTGCCAATCTCAAAGGCCTGATCGAGAATCCGTTCCATCATAATTCTAAGGTCAAGGGACTCCAAGATCGTGTCGCTGATCGCGTGGAGAGTTTGGAGCTGCCGATAGCGCGCCTCGGTCTCGCTGAACAGCCGCGCGTTCTCTATGGCGAAGCCGATCTGTCCGCCCATCGCTGAGAGCAACTCAATGTCTTGTGCATTGAATTCCCGAACGGTTCGACCGTAGACGTAGATCACGCCGATCGGCCGCAGCCCAATCGTAATCGGCAGACCCGCAGCTGACCGGAATCCCCAACTTAGGCCTTTCGCTCCGCGAGCTGCGGCTTGGTAGCTCGGGTCGCTGGTGATGTCCGCAAAGGCTAGTGATCGTTTCTCCTCAAATATCCTCCCGATGATGCCTTGACCCGGAGCATAGGATTCAACATGGCTGAGTTGGTCTATAGGAAGCCCGTAATGCGCGGCGAGGCGAAGCATGTGATTTTTCTCGTCCAGAACGTAGAGCTGGCCGGCATCGACCTCCAGAACTTCAATAATTGTTTTGAGCGCCGCCTGCATCAGTGTGTCGATATGAAGGGACTGGCCCACCGTGCTTGCGACGGCATAGAGGGACTGCAGCTCACGGTTCCGTCGCTCGGTTTCCTGGAAGAGCCGGGCGTTTTCCAATGCCACACCGATCATATTTGCAATCGCCTGGAGGAATTCCACCTCGCGTTGGACAAAAGGGATCGGTCGGGTAGTGGAGACACAGAGAACTCCTACGACCTTCGCTCCCGCCTTCATGGGGATCCAGGCAACGGAACGGCTTTGCGGTAACAAAGAGCGAGAATCCTGCACCTCTGGGCGAGCATTAACGATCAGCGGTTGTCCGGACGCGAAGACCTGATCGGTAGCTTGGCCCGAGACCGTCTGAACGAGACCTTCAATTTCTTCCTGCGACAACCCTCGGTGTGCAGCCAGGGTGATTTTGCCCGTGACAGGATCCTTAAGTCTAATAGACCCGCGTTCACGCCCACTCACCTCTATGACCTTATCCATAGCGATGTCGAGTAGTTCATCGGCGCGCAACGACTGGCTGATTGCCTGGGCGATCACGTTGAGTGCGGCCTGTTCCCGGGCCCGGCGCTCCGCGTCCTGGAAGAGGTCCACGTTTTCTATCGTGATCGCCATTTGGCGCGCAATCGCCATGAGGTGAGCAGTTTTCTCCGCACTGAAGTGCCCGATCTTGCGGCTAGCAAGATGGACGATCGCACGAAGTTCGCCCGAGATCCGAAGGGGTAGAAAGGCACATGATCCAAAGCCCGCCTCGACTTGTCTCTTATCCTTCAGCCTGGAATCTTCTGCAATATTTGCGGCAATGATCGGCTCTTCAGTCATGAAGGCCGTACCAATAGCCGGGTCTTGCTCAAGATCCCGCGTTGCTTCCAGATACCCTGAAGAAAAGCCGACATGGGCCGGATACAGAAAGGACTTCGTCTCTTTATCAAAAATCCGAATGAGCGCGGCATCGGCCTGCGTTGCCTCTTTGAGCCGCTCCACAACCTTTCGTAGCACCTGGTCAGCATCGGCTAAGGCGAAAGGCGCCAAGGCCGCGTACAACGCTGACAGTTCTCGGTTTCGCCGCTCGGTTTCCTGAAAGAGCCGGGCGTTTTCCAATGCCACACCGATCATATTCGCAATCGCCTGGAGGAATTCCACCTCGCGTTCAGAAAACGGAACCGGGCTGCTGGCCGAAATACCTAAAATTCCCACGACCCGCGCCCCTGCCTTCATCGGGATCCAGGCGACGGCGCGACTTTGGGGTAACAGGGATTGCGTATCGTTAACTTCCTGGCGATTATTGACGACCAGAGGCTGCCCCGACGCCAAGACCTGTTCGGTGGCTTGATGCCGAGTTCGCTGAAGCAGATCGTCAATCTCCTCCTGAGAGAACCCTCGATGTGCGGCCAGTGTGACCTGGCCTGTAGTGGAATCCTTGAGCCTGATCGATACCCGTTCACGTCCGGTGACCTCAAGGACCTTATCCAGAGCGATGTTCAATAGTTCATCGCGACGAAGCGACTGGCTGATCGACTTGGCGATGATGTTGAGCGCTTCCTGTTCATGAGCCCGGCGCTCTGTCTCCTCGGTGAGCCGGACTTTTTGCACGGCCATACCCACTTGATTGCCAATCGCCTCAAGAAGACGAACGTCATCGGGTCGGAATTTGTTCGGCGTGCGGCGACCAACCTCGATCGCTCCCAGCGTCTCTTCTTGCGTCATAATGGGCACGACGATGGCTGAGCAAGCCCCTTCTTTTTTGAGTGTGCGCAGTCCTTCTGTTGTCGTGACATCTTCCACCACTAGGCTTTTCTCGGAGGCAAAAACTCGGGAAGTAAGAACGCCGCTTGCCGGACCTTTCACGTCTGCATGATGCTCCCGTATGCTTTCGGGATCACGATAGCCTTGGTAAATACCCATTCGCATCTGCCCGCTGGAGTCGAAGAGGCGGATATTACCCAGATCGAGAGAGACAACAGAAAGCGTTCGATCAAGGATCTTCTCCAGAACCGCCTTGAGATCCGTCGAACCCAAGGTCATCTGGCTCACGTCATGCAGGATGGCCACTTCCTTGTAACGGTTCTGTAAATCCTCCTCTGCCTGCTTCCGCTCGGTAATATCGCGAACGAAGCCTGTAAATATTGGTAGTCGCCCTGTATCAATCGGCGTGATCGTCAGCTCAGCGGGAAATTCGCTGCCGTCAGCACGCATTGCCGTCAGCTCGATCCGCTTGCCGAGCACCGGACCTTGGCCACTAGCGAGAAAATGCGCCAGACCACGATTATGCGCCTGGCGCAGGGAAGGAGGAATAATCAGGTCGGCCATCGTTTTGCCCATCGTCTCTGAACGCGAATATCCAAACGTTTTTTCCGCGGCTGGGTTGAACTCAATGATTTTCCCCTCGTGATCTATGCTGATGATCGCATCAAGCGCCGATTCTAGAATGGCTCGCTTACGCGCGTCGCTTTCCCGCAGAGCCAACTCTCGCTGGTTACGTCTGCTGATATCTCTGAAGGTAACGACCACTCCCGTGAGCTCCTCGCGCTCGAAAATCGGAGTGCACACATAATCGACAGGAAAGCTCGTGCCATCTTGCCGGCGGAAAAGCTCATCCGTTGCCTGACGCCTAGCTCCATCTCTGAGAGCGGCAAGGATTGGAGACGTATGGTCTGAAAAGTCGCTGCCATCGGAGCGCGTGTGGCGCAGGACCTGGTGCATCGCTTTGCCGATGGCTTCCTTGGCTTGCCACCGCAGGAGCGAAGCGGCCGCCGGATTGATGAAAGCCACTTTCCCGTCGCGGTCCAGTCCGTAAATGCCCTCGCCCGCAGAATCCAGAATCAATTTGCTCTGAGCGAACGCCTTCTCATTGAAGCGCCAAGCAATCACGCTGCCGACAGCCGCCCATAGGACAAAAAATGCATGGATGCCGGCCCACGTCCATGGAGCATTTATCGCCGCCGTATGGTTGTAGACCTCCTGAGGCCACATCACTCCTACGACTCCGTGATGGATCGCAACGTAAACAATCGCCAACAGATAAGGGACCCAGTCCTGATAAAGCGCCAAAAAGGCGAGCATAACGAAAAAGTGAAAGTGAAGCTCGACATAGCCGCCCGAGAAATGAACCAGGATGGCCGAGGCGCTCATGAGCCCAAAGCCTACCGCCGTCGCTCGAATTTCTCGGCGGGTGATACCCCAGGTGGCGATGCCCGCAAAGAAGGCGACGACTGCTCCTTCCGCGATCGTATGGAGCACGGTGTCATCGCGAAAAAGGGCTCCCGAGCTAAGTTCCCAACTATACCCGAGAACGGGTCCAATCAGAGCAATCAGCAAAGCGTGAAACCAGGTAAGTCCCAACAAGAATCGATGCCTGCTTTGCCACACGTCCGCCGGCAAGGATCCCCCGAACGGAAGGAAATCCCAGAAACTTTTGAGGAGCCTTCGCAGCAGCGAAATATCCCTGAAGCCGTTGCGACTGGTTAAGGTCTCAGCTTTGCTCATAGTTTATGCCTCAAACCCGAGGTGGTGATCCGCGGAGCCCACATCTTGGTATGGTAGCGTAACAACGAAAGTCGACCTTCACCCAGCTCGCTCTCAGCCGGGCATCTCCCGGGTTATCTTCGACCACGAGGACTTTAGTGGGCTCCCTATTCATCTCACTTTCCCATTTGATGGCAGCACCACGACGGTGAACCAGAAATCCTCGATCAGCTTCACCACTCGCGTGAACTGCTCAAAATCAACCGGCTTCTTGATATAGCAATTGGCATGCAGTTCATAAGTCTTCAGAATGTCTTGTTCGGCCGTTGAAGTGGTCAAAACCACGACCGGGATGAGCATTAAGTGGGGATCTCCCTTGATCTCCGCCAATACCTCTCGGCCATCCTTCTTGGGCAGATTGAGGTCCAGTAAAATGAGATCCGGCTGCGCGGCGCTGGCATACTTGTCCTCCTTCCGTAGAAAGGCCAGAGCCTCTTCTCCATCGCCTACCACGCTCACGTGGAGGAGCATCTTCTCCTCCTTCAAGACCTCCATCGTCAGCCGCACATCCCCAGGATTGTCCTCCACCAACAGGACCTCAATCGATCTGCCGTTTTTGTCATTGCTCATGGTTCTGCTCCAAATGGGTTTGGGTTCCTAAAGCCGGAATCGTGAAAAGAATCCACCGAGTGGCAGACTGGAGAGTAGATCTCATTCATTCGCCAAGCAGCGGCTAGCAATATCCTACTGATCAAGCGTTTCGTGCGGTAGCGGAACGGCCGCGTTAGATTTCTTGCATAATTGTCCGATCATATCTCGCCACCCCCGTTGTTGGTCGCAGCGACAGAGCTTTCTCTTTTTTCGATCCATTGTGTGAGCTGGCTCTCGCGCACCCGCCATTGCCCCCCAACCTTAAGAGCCGGAAGCTCTCCGCTACGGATCATTCTCTGGAGGGTACGCGTTGAAACGTGCAAGAGCGCTGCGGCTTCGGAAAGCGTGAGTAACCGAATGTTATCGAGTTTCGTATCCACAAAAATTCCCTCGAATCGCCTTAACGCAACGCCAGTGCCAAAGGAAAACCACGGACAACTAACCGTTTTATAAAGTAAAGGCCGGAAGTTGAAAGATTACCGAAAGTACAAATTTGGACAACTTAGGACAGCGCTCGACGAGTCGGAGCAACACCCGCCCAGGTCCAGAAAACCGTGCACAGAGCACGCATTTTTCTCGGTAAAATCTTCGATGAACCAATATGTGTATGCAGGAGGCTATTGAGCTAGCAAGGTGAGCAGGTTTGAACTCCGAAGAAAAGCTACTGTCGGTAGAGAATCTCTCCGGATTTTTCCGTGTGGTAGCCGCCAAGCGCAGAGACCGCCCGTTTGAAGGCTTCGGAACGAGTGACCTCCATGAGTTGGCCGCCGCGGTCGGATTCGAAGAAGGAACGTAGGAAGAGCAAGTCATATTGCTCTTTGCCGACAGGAATAAAATCGAGCCCCAGGGCGTGGGCGGCGGCGCGCACACCGAGTCCCGCGTCGGCGAGGCCGCTGGCGACGGCTACGCCGACCGCCATGTGGGTGAACTCCTCGCGCTCGTAACCTTGAATAGAGGTTGGATCAATTCCCAATCTTTGCAGCTCATAGTCAAGCAGCACGCGTGTACCCGAGCCGGACTGGCGATTGATAAAGTGAACGTCGCGTCTGGCGAGATCTTTGAGTCCAGCGATTGATTTTGGATTTTTGCGTAGGACCAATATGCCTTGCTCGCGTTGCGCCAGGTGGACCAACACAACCGGAGTTTTAGCAATCGTCCTTTTGATATCCGGTACGTTGTAAACACCGGTTTCCGGGTCGAGCAGGTGGGTGCCTGCGATATGGGTTTCCCCGCGGTGAAGCGCGAGCAAGCCACCGAGGCTGCCGACATTGGTGGCGGCGATTTTCAGACCGGGATGACGCAACTTTAATCGGTCTTCGAGCACCCCGATGGCTAGATCGTGACTGCCGGTGCAGAGTATGGTATTTTCAATTTCTTCTGGCGGGCGCAGCAGGTTTATCTCGACCTCTTCGCCGGCATTGAGCCCCTCAATCAAGCTCGGGATGCGCAACAGTCCATCGGCGTGGACCATAGTGGTGATAACCCCGGCGCCGCGCGCGAGGGGAACCGCAACCAGTTTTTCGCCCACTCGCCCCAAGGTCACGCGGATAAATTCTTCGAGGCCGAGGTGAGACGCGATTTTCTTCGGCACAATCGCGCGCACGGTGGGATAAGTGAGAGCCGCACAGCCAAGAAACTTCTCCAACATAGGGCGTAAGATTTCCTGCGCAATCACAATGGCCGATACCGGATAGCCGGGAAAACCGATGACCGGCTTGCCGGCGACGCTTCCTAACACCGCCGGTTTTCCAGGCATCACATCGATGCCATGGGCCAACAACTCGCCTGCCGCCGCCACGACGTCGGCTGTCAGGTCGTGCTCGCCCGCCGACGAGCCGGCGATGATGGTCGCCACCTCACATTCCTCGGCAGCCTGGCACAACGCTTGTTTGAGCAATCCAGCATCATCCCTGACTTTGGGATACTTGACCGGTACTCCGCCCCATTCGCGCACGAACGCCGCCAATACAGTGGAATTAAATTCTATGACCGCTCCCGGCCTCGCTTCCTCGCCAGGCTGAATCAATTCATCTCCGGTGGGAATGATGGCTATTTTCGGATGGGCTTTGACCAGAACCGAAGTGTGACCTGCTGCAAGCAGAGCGCCGAGATCATAGGGGCGCAGCCGATGGGAGCGCGGCAAAAGCAATTCCGTAGCAACTACATCCTCGCCCACTAAGCGAACGTGATTCCATGGAGCGACCGATTCAAAAATCTCAACCGTTCCGTCATCGAGCTGGCGGACTTTTTCGATCATGATGACGGCGTTCGCCCATGCTGGCAGGGAATTGCCGGTGTCGACGTAGGCGAACGCGCTCGGCTTCGGCGAATCGCCCGAAGCCGGCGTGAGTTTCCTGCCGGCGAATTCGGTTGCCCCGAAGGTATCCTCGGCGCGGACGCAGATACCGTCCATGGCGGCGGCGTGATAATGGGGCGAAGATATCTTCGCGAACACCGGTTCCGCCGTGACGCGATTGAGCGCGTCTTCGACAGGAACGGTTTCGTTGTAAATCTTTGACGGGTCGATACGCGCCAAGAAAAGTTCTTGGGCTTGTTTCAGAGGGGTCTTTTTTAAATACCTCTTGCGCGCCATGGCCTTTGGCAGTTTCGAGTTCCGAGTTTCGCGTCTCGCGTTCAGAAGAGTCGAAACCCGAAACACGAGACTCGAAGCTAGAAGAGTATCACTTCCACCTCTTCCCCTGGTTCCAGCCCATCTTGATTGAGATCGATTCGGACCATGCCGTCGGCTTTCACCAGAGTGAAAATAGCTCCCGACTTGGTTGGCAGAGGTATCGCCAACAAACGATCAGCATCGCGCTCCAGAGTCACGCGAACGTAGTCCTCGCGACCGACCTGCGATGAGATATTGGTTTTCAATGTTGCCTGCACGGTTTTGGTAAATCGAGTTACGGTCTCCGTGTCCTGACCCGCCAGTCTTCGGATCAAGGGTCCAGCGAAGAGATCGAAAATGACTAACGCTGAAACCGGATAGCCGGGAAGGCCCAGGATCGGCTTGCCGCAGGCTTTGGCAAAAATCGTCGGCTTTCCCGGACTGATCGAAATACCGTGAAAAACGAATTCCGAATCGGCGAAGGACAAGATCGTCTCCAGCGCGATGTCTTTCGCGCCCATCGAGCTGCCCCCTGAAAGGAGCACGAGATCTCCCCACTCTAAAGCTTCGCCGATCGCTTTTGTCAGCTGATCTTTGTCGTCGCGGACAACGCCCCAATCCTTAAGCTCTCCGCCACATTCTTCGATAAGACCGGCAAGCGAATGCTGGTTGATGTTTCGCACCTGTCCGGGAAGAGGATCGGTGTCCGCGTCGACAATCTCGTCTCCGGTGGAGATAAGCGCAATGCGCGGCTGCCTGTAAACCGGCACGGAAGAAATGCCGATGCCGGTAAGCGCGCCCAAGTCGTGGGCCCTTAGCCGGCGCCCGCGCTGGAAAACCATTTCGCCTTTCTTAATGTCGTCGCCGATTTGGATCACGTTTTGCCACGGTGAAACGCCGCGATGAATCTCGACCAACCCTCCCTCAACCTCGTCCGCGTACTCGACCATCACGACGGCATCGCTCTCAGGCGGCATCATGCCGCCCGTGGAGATACGGATAGCTTCCCCCGTTGCGACTGGCCGCGCGGCTTCCTTTCCCATCTCCATGACGCCGGCAAGCTTCAAATAAGCCGGCAAGCTCTGACTCGCGCCGAATGTGTCCTTCGCCTTTACGGCATAGCCATCCATGGCCGCGCGATGAAAGTGCGGCAGATCGACGGCGGAGTAAAGATCCTCGGCCAAGACGCGGCCTCGCGCCCGGACAGTAGGAACCCGCTCCGTCGTCACCGGCGGAGCTTGAAGCAACAACCGCAACGCTTCCTGCGGCGTGACGACTCTGAAAAAGGTCTGGACCATCTTGAAATGCCCGCAGGATGATCATAAGCAGAACAGCCTCCGGAATCAAATCGCCGACTCTTGTCGATTCTCTTGACACGCGGGCGTCCAAGACAGAGAATCACGCCGGCAAATAAGACGAAAGGAACGAGATCATGAAATTACAGAAGGTCTATCACGTGGGCATCCCTGTGGATGACTTGGATCGCGCGCGCGACTTCTACACCAAAGTGCTGGGCATGGAGTACTTGGGCCGCGTCGGCGGCAATCCCAACAATCCGGACGCGCTGCCGATCCATGGCAACGTCCAACGATTGGACCGGCTGCGATGCGGCGACGACGACATCGTCCTCTTCGAGCGTCCCCGACCGCTCAACAGAGATGCGCTCGACCAAGACGGCATCGCCCATCAAGCGTTCGACATGAATTGGGAAGATTACGGCGACGCGCTCAAAACCGTCAAGGAGCTTGGCAAATTTCATCGCAGCGTCGAGCGCGACAGCGGCAATACCATTTACCTGTTCGATTCCGAGGGCAACTATCTCGAACTTCACTTCCCAAGACCGGGCGGCCGGCGCGCGCGTCGGGTGGAATAGAGGAATACATTAGAAAGCACACCGATGAACGAACCCATTAGACTCTCCATCGCGGCGACCTCGAAGCGGGTCGACATCGCGAACGTAATTAGCTTAACTTTCTTCAACAACGCCCAACTCCCGCGCCAATCGCAATTGGACGTTGCCATGGGCTGGCGGGATTCGGAACTAGGCGGCACTGGACCGGCCCTTTTGATCGATAAGAAAAAATACGACTTCGGCTTCGGCAATCCGGCGGGGCTATCACGCATGGCCTACTTGGGCCGCGGCTTTTATAAGAAAAAAATTTCGCTCCGCGCCATCGGCGTATTCCCAACCTGGGATCGGTTGATTTTTGCCGTGAGCAAAGATACCGGCATTGAGTCCATCGAGGATATCAAGAAGCAGAAATATCCCCTCCGCATTTCGACGCGAAGAAAAGGAAAACTCCAGACCACTCTCTACGTCATCGAGGAAATTCTCAAAGTCTACGGGATGACCCTCCGCGAGATCGAAAGATGGGGCGGAAAAGTAATGGAGGCCGCGAGCCCCGGCAGCCCTGATCGAAAGGACCACATTAGCTCCGGAAAAGCCAACGCAGTTTTCGACGAAGGCGTGAAAAGCTGGGGCTCCCTGGCGCTCGACTCGGGAATGCGATTCCTATCGATTGATGACGCCGTATTGCGCAAGATGGAAAAGATCGGCTTTCCTCGCGCCACGCTTACGAGACAACATTACCCGGAAATGGAGCAAGATATACAAACCTTGGACTTTAGTGGCTGGACGTTTTTCTGTCATGCGGACTTAACATCGGAGATCGCCTATAACATGGCCAAAGCGGTGGATCTCTGTCACCTACAAATCCCTGCGGATCATTTCGACAAACGGCCGATGACGATGCTCGAGTTCTGTCGCGGCGGCGAAGCCGGACAATTGAACATCCCGCTGCATCCCGGCGCCAAGAAATATTTTCGCGAGAGGGGCTATCTGTGACCGCGCGTTCGCGGCAACGATAGCGAGCGGATCTGATACCGAGGAGCAAGACGAATGAAGGTTTTGTTTATGACGCTTATGGCCGTCATCGGGCTTTTCTCCGCCGTTCCGGTGCTCCGGGCGGAAACCGTCGAGTCTAAGCTGGCCGTCTTGGAAAAACTCCCTCCTCAGGAGCGACAACAAAGTTTACTAGAGGGCGCCAAGAGCGAAGGCGAAGGCGTCATCTACGCCAACATGGATGTTGCGGCGATGAAGCCGCTCACCGACGGCTTCAGCAGAAAGTATCCCGGCGTAAAAGCGACGAGCACTCACTTCTCCGGCGCTTCGATCATCACGCGCATAGACTCGGAGAGCCGGGCGGGAAAACCGCTGTCGGATGTCGTGCTGAGCGGCCAGTTGGGCGTCTTGGCGCTGATCGATAAGAAAGTCGCCGCGCGCTACCGCTCTCCCGAGCGGGAATTCTACCGCGAGGGGTTCAAGGACAAAGAGGGGCGTTGGACTGCTTACATGACCAACGTCATGGTAAGTGCCTACAACACCCGTCAGGTTAAGAAGGAAGAAACTCCGCGCGTGTTGGAAGATCTTTTAAAGCCGCGATGGAAAGGCAAACTGACGATGGACAGCCAGTCTTACGTCTGGTTTGGGACTATCCTTCAGTATCTCGGAGAAGAAGCGGGATTACGTTTTATGAAGCGACTCAACGAGCAGAATATCTCACACCAGCGCGGACGGCGTCTCATGACGCAACTGGTAGCGGCGGGCGAATTCGCTATGGCGGTGGAAACGAATCTGAACTCCGTGCTCAGTCTGAGTAAGCAGGGAGCGCCGCTCTGGTTTGCGCCTATGCAGCCCCTGTTTCTCAGTCCGAGCCTGGTGTTTCTCAGCTCCAATGCTAGTCATCCTTACGCAGGAGCGCTGTTCATCGATTACTTGCTTTCCGAAGAGGGGCAAAAGATCATCGTAACAACTAATCGGACGCCGGCGCACGCCAAAGTCAAATCCCCGGAGAGCCAGCTCTTGGAAGACCAGGACGTGCGCATGCCTGATATTTTCGATATAGGAAACAGATACCAGGCCATCGGCAACCGCTATCGTGAGATTTTTCCGGGCGCGCGTTAACGCATGGGTAAGCGCTCTCTTGATTCAGTGGTGTCATTCTGAGGCGAAGCCGAAGAATCTAAAATGCGAGAAAGATCCTCCTCTAAACGTTCAGAATGACATAAAAATGAAATAGCTGCAGAAGAACCAATCCTGAAAGGATATTCACATGACGACGACCAAACCACGCATCACCCTCGGTCTCCCCGACCATCCGCGCTGTCGCGCTCTCATCGACGGCAAGATCGGCGTAGAAGGCTATGAGCTCGACACCGACCCCGAGTTTGTTTCCTCGGGAGAGCGTCACTACAAGTTTCTCCACGGCCAGTGGGACATCGGCGAATGCTCCGCGGCGAGCCTTCTGCGAGCCATTGAGAAGGGTCAACAGCTCCTGGCGATACCGGTTTTCTTCGAGCGCGGGCCGCGCCAGAGAAACATCTATCACTGCGAAGGCAAACTAAAGCACCCGACGGAGCTCAGGGGCAAAAAATTCGGCTGCTTCCGTTACGGGGCGACCGCCGTGGTCTGGGCCCGTGGCTTCCTTCTCGACGCTTACGATATTAAGACCACCGACATGCAATGGTTCGTCTCCGGCAGAGAAGTTTTCATCGGTCACGAGCTTCCCGTCGAAGTAGAGCGGATCGACCCCCCGCCTCCTTTCGGTGAGGAAAAGCTACAACTAGCAAAGCTCCTGAGTGAAGGTGTGCTTCACGGCGCCGTCGTGCCGGGCGATTCGGGGTATCTGGGATTCTTCGGCGGCGGCTCAACACCGCCCATGATGGCGAAATACCCCTGCGTGAAACCGCTTTTCGAGGACAACGAAGAAATTATCCGGTATACGAAGCAAACCGGTATCAACCCCATCATGCACGTCCTCGCACTGCGGCGCGAAATCGTGGAGCGATATCCTGACTTCCCGGCTAAATTGACGAGAGCCTTCAAGGAAGCGAAAGAGGCCGCTGCGGCCTATTATATGGACGCCGACGAGATCGCCGGTTATGAAAAGGAGCGAGAAGTGCTGGGCGAAGATCCCTACGCCTATGTCTTTGGCGAAAACGAGAAACGCAGCATGCGCGCGCTCAACCGCTACCAGATTGAACAAGGGTTGATGCATAAAGAATTGCCGCTCGAGGATCTATTCGTAGGAATCAATTAATGGGCAAAGTTAGCTCGACCGCTGCTTATCTTGCCGTTGGTTTTATCGTCGGATTGTTTGCATGGCTATCCGGATCCCAAGCTGCAACGGTCGAAGACGCCGCAAAATCCGAGGGCGAGGTCGTCCTCTACAGCTCGCTGAACAACGAGCAAATCGTCACTCTGGTCGATGCATTCAAGAAAAAGTATCCGCTTATCAAACCGTCCTTTTACCGCGCGACCAGCGAAAGAGTCCTGCAACGCGCACTTAACGAGGCGAGAGCAGGCCGCTACGCGGTGGACGTTTTTACTGCCGCCGGTTTTCAGCTCCAGCTCTTGAAAGAAGCCGGGCTTACACAGAAATTTGTTCCTAACGAGGCCGCAGCCTACGACCAAGGTTTCAAAGATCCGGAGGGCCATTGGATCAATGTCCATTCGTTGCTCAACACGATGGGCTATAACACACAACTCGTGCGACCGGACGAAGCGCCGAAGAAGTATGAAGACCTCCTCGCGCCGAAATGGAAGGGCAAGATCGGCGTCAATCTCCAGGATCCGGAGTGGTACGTGAACCTGCAGCGTCGAATGGGAAAAGAAAAAGCCAGGGAATTTCTCAAAGCACTTGCGGCGCAGCAACCGGGGCTGCGCGACGGGCATAACATCACGGCGCAATTACTCGCTGCAGGCGAGTTTCACGTCGTGTCGAATACCTACGCCCACATCCTGGCACGCACCAAAAAGCAGGGCGGGCCGGTGCAGTATGTTTTCGATGAGCCGGTCATCACCTATGTTCATCCGGTGACTCTGGCCAGGTCTGCGCCCCATCCCAATGCGGGGAAGTTGCTGATGAGTTTCATTCTTTCCGCGGAGGGACAAAAGATGTTGCGCGATCAAGGCAGGATTCCCAGCCACCGCGACGTCGATCCGCAAGTGTTCTCGTTGAGACAGGTAAAGTTGCAGGCCAGCGACCCGCGGTTAGCGAAAGAGTATGCAGCGGCAGGCGAAGAAATGCGGGCGATCTTCGGCGCGCAGTAAACAGCATGGGTTCAAGCCGTTCCAGACGTTCAAGCAGTTCAAATCGTCCAACTTCCCCCATCTCCCCCGCTTTCGCGGGGGAGAGAAGAGAGGGGGCTTGGACGGCTTGAACGTTTTGAACAACTTGAACTACAAGGAAGTAAAACGATTTTTACAATGATGGATATATTCCCCACCCAACGCACAACTCCCCTCCCCGGCGGCTACATGGGCAAAATTCTCCGCGTCGACCTCACGACCGGGGCGATGCGCGATGAGAACCTGCCCGAAGAGCCGATCTTGAAGAAACTCATCGGCGGACAAGCGCTCGCTTCGTATATTCTAATGAAAGAACTGCCGCTCGATGCCAAACCCTTTGGTCCGGAGAACATCGTCGTCATGCTGACCGGACCGCTCACCGGGAACGGCTTCACCCCGGGCGGGACCAAAATGACCGCCGTGTATTTAAGTCCCCTGACGAACACCACGCTCGGACGAGGAGCCACCAGCGGCTACTGGGGGACGTATCTGAAAGCCGCGGGCTATGAC
>VBKE01000551.1 GCA_005879605.1 Deltaproteobacteria bacterium | reverse complement strand
TCGGGACTATCCATAGCTTCGCGGCGACCTTGCTGCGGCTCTACCCCATGGAAGCCGGCATCGACCCTCAGTTTCAGGAAGACGACGGCAAGCAATTCGAGCGCATTTTCGACGAACAATGGGATCTGTGGTTGGATCAAGAACTGGCGCTCGCGGGTAGCCATAGCGACGCATGGAGAAAAATTCTCCCAAAGCTGATACTGGATCAGGTCAAGGTGCTGGCTAAGTCGCTCTGCTCCGAGACCGTCGAGCTACAGCGTCCTAAACCGAATTCAAAGGACAATGACGTTTTGGAATTTCTTCAACCTTGGCTGGAGAATCTGGAGTGTAAGGCAGCCGGTCTCATCGAGATTTACACCGAAGATCGGCAAAATGAGAAACTCGTTCGCGCCGCGCTAGCGTTGATTCGCGAATTTCGCCAGCGCCAAGGGATCTCCGGGACTGGTGCAAGCGAGGCGCGATCATTAGTTGCGGAAAAATCGATCAATAAAGATCTCCAGGGCTGGTCGGAAGTCGATGTAATCGAAGCTCAGCAGCTCGTGCGCATCGCCAGAGGTCTCGGCCAGGTCGATGCCGAGTTAACCAACCTGCTTTGGGAAATTCTCGTTCCGTTCGTCGAGAGATTCCGCGAATCCTTCGTTCGTGAGGGGTTTGTATCGTTCGATGGACTGCTCATGCGCGCTCGCAACCTGGTGCGCGATCGCCCGCGCGTACGTGAGGAATTGAAAAGGCAATTCCGCGCGATTCTCATCGACGAATTTCAGGACACGGACCCGATCCAGTATGAAATTCTTCTTTATCTCGCGGAAAAAACGGATCATTCGGCGAAAGAGTGGCGCAATGTAAAACTCACCCCTGGAAAGGTTTTCGTCGTTGGCGACCCGAAGCAATCGATCTACGCGTTCCGCCGCGCGGATATCGAGGCCTATCTCGAAGTCGTCGAAAAGTTAATTAAAGCCCAGGACGGCATGGAATGCCGCCTTACCACCAACTTCCGCAGTCACGCCGACATCCTCGACGTGGTCAACGGCATCTTCGAATGCCTGATCCAACCCCGAGATGGTGTTCAGCCGCCCTACATCGCCATCAATCCGGCGCCACATAGGACTTCCGCTGGCGCGCCGAATATAGCTCCTCTGCCAAAAGTGATGGTGCGAAAGATCGTCGCTGGAGACGAGGATATGAGCGCGGAAAAGGCGCGCCGAATCGAAGGCGAGAGTCTCGCCCGTTGGCTCAAAGACGAGATCATAGGAAGAGCCGCCATTCTCAACTCCCGCGGAGAGCAGGTTCGGGCGCAGCCTAAGGATGTTGCCATCCTTTTCCGAAAGCTCACCGACATCCACGATTACTTGGAGCCGTTTAGGCGCAACGGCATTCGCTATGTCGTAGAGGGGGAGCGACATTTTTACGCCGCGAAAGAAATCATCGACGCCGTGAATCTGTTCCGGGCCATTGAGAATCCGTACGACCGGCTGGCCCTTGTGGGTGTGCTCCGCTCACCTTTGGGCGGGCTGACGGATCAAACCATCTATGAATTACATCGCGAGCATCTACTCGACTATCGCGAAGTGAGGCGCTTGAGGAATAAAGCTTTTCCAACGACCGTGCTAGAGCTTTACCAAAAGCTCGCCAAGCTCCACGAAGAAACCCCCAAGCTTCCCGTGGGCGCGGCGGTGTCGCACATTTTTACTAGTCTGCCGCTCAAACCGCTGGCCGCCTGCACCTTTTACGGTGAACAGGCAGTGGCGAATTTAGAGAAGCTGCGGCAACAAGCCGAATTGTTAGGAAGAGAAGGCTTAACCACGCTCAAGGAAGCGATTCATCAGCTTCAGCGGCGCGTCCTCGATGTCAAGGAAGAGGGAGAAAGCGTGCTCGCTGAAGAGAATCTCGACGCCGTCAGAATCATGAGTATTCACAAAGCCAAGGGATTGGAGTTTCCGCTCGTGATCCTGGCCGGATGTCAAGCTGGAACCGATGTGCGGCATGCCATCACCGCGGAAGCGTTATTCGATTGG
Organism: Deltaproteobacteria bacterium; assembly: GCA_005879605.1. Taxonomy (GTDB): domain Bacteria; phylum Desulfobacterota; class Binatia; order UBA9968; family UBA9968; genus DP-1. The sequence continues at coordinate 1,168 of VBKE01000551.1, read as the reverse complement.
TCTACGGGCCTCACGGGATTACGCGTCGGGCGGACTTGGAATCTTGCCGGACTTTACATCGCGGAGAAAGCAAGGCTTAGAGCGGCAGAAGAGCAAAAAAGAGTTCTTTATGTCGCCATGACTCGAGCCAGAGAACACCTCATCATCTCCTGCGCTCCGACTGGCAGGCGATCAAATGGAAGTTTCCTCTCCATGCTGGACGAAACTTTCCTGGAAAACATCGCCACCGCCGCAGAGTCGAAAATCATTGCCGTCGGCAGCGGAAGCGTTGAACTGCGCCTGGTCCCGGAAAACCTGGTCGCTCCGGGACGAGCGAATAGCCACCGCAGAAGAGCCGCCAAGAAGCCGAATTGGCAACCCTACGTGGACACGTGGGCTCGACGGCGAGACGCGCGTTGTTGAAACAGCAAGAACAAGAAATGGCCGAGGCGGGCTACCAGACGACGCGCTTGTCATACAGTCGCACGCCTTCGATGCTCGTTGGAGAATTAGCGCACCGTTTTCTTGAAAGTTGGGACTTCGCTCAAGGGGTAGAAGACTTCGATGACTGCGTGGGCCCATTCTTGGACCAATGGCTGCCACCGGAATTTCGACAGCAACGCGAGCAGATCCACACTGATCTGGCCGAAATCTTTGGCTGTTTTTTTGGCTCAAAGATTCATTCCGAGCTGGCAAGTTCCCAAATCCTCGGCCGTGAAGTTCCCTTATTGATCCCATGGGACGGCCAAATCATGCAAGGAGTCATTGACCTTATCTATGAACACGATGGCTTGCTTTACTTGGCGGACTATAAGACAGATAGGATTGCCAGAGAGGAACTCACAGAGGGAGCGGCTCGCTATCGCCAGCAAGCACAAGTTTATTCTCGAGCCGCGCGGGAGAGCCTGCAAAGAGACGTCGCGGCGTTTAAGGTGATTTTCTTGCGGCTCGGCGAAGCGGTCCGAGTGCCTTCGGATGCTAAGAAGGCGCTCTCCTCTCCGGTTCAGCTCACACTCCTATGAAAATTTTATTTTTCGACATCGAAACTGTTCCCACCGAACAATCATTACAAGACAACGGCCTGCTCGAATCGCAGATCAGGCTCGACGAAGCGGAAATCATTAAAAAGTTAAGCCTCGCAGCCGCAACTTCAAGAATTCTTTGCTTGGCTTATGCTTTGGAACCACCG
>VBKE01000550.1 GCA_005879605.1 Deltaproteobacteria bacterium | reverse complement strand
GCCAATTTGACGCGGCAAAAGTGTTTGCTATCGCGATGGTAGTTCTGATAATCGGCCTTATAAGCAACTGGTTGATCCAGACGCTGGACAATCGGCTAACGCGCTGGGCTGACTGAATACGTATCCGGCAATAAAATCCAGGCATGAAAAAATGAAGCGACAGCTAATCCTGACGGTTAATGGCGAAGATCACGAAATAGAGGCAGAGCCGAATCGATTATTGCTCTACGCACTCCGCGATGACATCGGCCTCACGGGTACCAAGGAAGGTTGCAGCATCGGCGTTTGCGGCGCGTGCAGCGTGATCATCGATGGCCGGCTGGTGAGCTCATGCCTGACTCTCGCCGCTGGCTGCCAGGGCAAGAAAATTGAAACTATCGAGGGGCTCGCTAAGGATGGTACGCTTCATCCATTACAGCAAGCGTTTATTGAGTACGGCGGCTTTCAGTGCGGTATTTGCACGCCGGGGCAAATCATGGCCGCCAAAGCGCTCCTCGATGAAAATCCGAAGCCTTCCGAGGAAGAGGTCAGGGAGTGGATGTCGGGCAATCTCTGTCGCTGCACCGGCTATTATAAAATTCTTGAATCTGTGATGGCCGTGGTCAACAACAAGATCAGCCCCGACTTTCAATTTAGAAAAAAAGAGCAGCAGGCGAAGATCCAAAGCCTGGACGTTTACAAGCCGGTTGCAAAGACGACTGACTCACCAGAGTGAGTCAGTCGCCCTGACGGAGCCGAAGGGCCTCAAAGAAATGTTCACCGGCTGAGAGCGCCAAACCAACGCTAAGAAGCACCTCCCATGGCAAAAGCAGAAAATTTTTCCGTCGTTGGTCAGCGCGTTCAACGCGTGGAGGGTTACGACAAAGTTACCGGCGAATCCAAGTACATCGCCGACATCGCTCTTCCTGGAATGCTCATCGGCAAGATTCTCCGGAGTCCGTACCCTCACGCCAGAATCCTGCGCATCGATACCAGCCGGGCCGAACGGTTGCGCGGCCTGCGTGCCGTTGTGACCGCCGAAGATAGTCTCAAGCGTCCGTGGGGCGCCTTCTTCGCGGATCAATACATTCTCTCGGTCGGAAAAGCGCGCTACGTCGGCGAGGAAGTCGCGGCGGTGGCGGCAGTCGATTCAGACACGGCTGACGAAGCCGTCGACCTGATCGACGTCGAATGGGAGCCGCTGCCAGCCGTCTTCGATGCCGAAGAGGCGATGCAAGACGGCGCGCCGCTGATTCATGACGACAAGCCGAACAACATCGCCATGACCATGGATATTGAACGAGGCGACGTCGCGCGCGCCTTCGCGGAGTCGGATTTAATCGTCGAGGACACTTTCGAGAGCATGCCCCAATGGCATTGCGCCATAGAGACCATCGGCAGCGTCGCCGAGCATGAGCTGAACGGCAAGTACACGATCTACATGAACACGCAGACCTTGTTCAGCGCCCGTCTCCGCATCGCCACGGCACTCGGCGTGCGCGAAAGCGATATTCGCATCATTCAAAGCGCCGTCGGCGGCGGTTTCGGCGGAAAATCCTGCGATGACAACAACGCCCTGGTTGCCGCGATCCTCGCGCGCAAAGCCAAAAAGCCCGTCAAGATCATCAATACCCGCGAGGAAGAGTTTCTGGCCGGAAGTCGCCCGCGTGTGTTCATGAAGATCCACGTCAAGCTGGGTTTCAAAAAAGACGGGCGAATGAGGGCGAAGCATATCCGCGTGATTGCCGATAACGGCGCTTACTCGGCGAAAGCTCCCGCCATCACCGGCGTGGCGGCCATGCGCCATGACACTTGTTACAAGTACACCGATGTAAAAACCCAGGCCTATCTGGTTTACACAAACAAGATTCCCACCGGCGCCTTTCGCGGATTCGGCAATCCGTCCGCCGAATGGGCGGTCGAGCAAGCGATCGACAAAGGAGCGCATGAGCTGGGCATCGATCCTCTAGACATCGCGCGTATCAACGCCGCCGAAGCCGGCTACGTTTCGCCCCACGGCAATCGCGTCACGAGCTGCGAATTAAAGCAGTGTCTCGACATGGCGGAAACCATGATCGACTGGAAAAAGAAGCGCTCGAGCAAGGAACCGAACACGGGGCTTGGTCTCGCCTGTACCGTCCATGTCACGATCAAAATCAATGAAGATGGTAAGGCGCTGATTCTGAGCGGTGAAGGGGAATGTGGCCAGGGGTCGCACACGGTGATGTGCCAGATCGCCGCGGAAGAACTGGGCATCCCGGTGGAAGACGTGGAAGTCTCGCGCGCTGACACGGATCTCACGACTTTTTGTCTCGGCGCTTTCGCCAGCCGGCTCACTTATATAAACGGCAACGCCGTCAGAAATGCTGCGGCCAAGGTGAAAGAGCAGCTTTTCGACCAAACCGCGGAAATGCTCGAAGCCAATCCGGACGATTTGATCTGCCGAGACGGCCACATTTCAGTTAAGGGCGCGGAGAGTAAGTCCGTCACCGTGGCCGACGTGGCGCGCGCGCGATTGTTTCGTCACAACGGTGCCCCCATCGTCGCTTCAGGAAGCTTCGACGCCGACTCGGTTCTGCCCGACAGTACCCGCTTCGGCAACGAATCGGGAGCTTATAACTATGGCGTCCAGGCCGCTCATGTAGAAGTGGACAGAGAAACCGGACAGGTCAAAGTGCTTCAATACGTGATCGCCTCGGACTGCGGGACCGTGATCTATCCGATCGGCGCCGAAGGGCAAGTCGAAGGTGGATTGGCACAGGGTCTCGGTTATGCGCTCACCGAAGGTCTGCAATTTGACGAAGGCAGACCTGTCAATCCTAATTTTTCTGACTATCGCATTCCCTCGATGCGAGACATGCCTCCGCTCAAATACGCTTTTGCCAATTCTTATGAGCCCACCGGCCCATTCGGTGCCAAGGGACTGGGAGAATTAAACATGGATCCCACGGCGGCGGTAATCAGCAACGCGATTTTTGACGCCGTCGGCGTGAGAATGAAAACGCTGCCAATTACGCCGGAGAAGGTTCTGTGCGCTCTGCGCGAGAAAGAGAGCGAAAAGTAGGCCGAACGCCGATGAGCGGCAGCAAAAAAGGGTTTCACCACGAAGGTCGCGAAGAGCACGAAGTTCGGAGTTTAACAATGTTTGCTTCGTGGCCTTCGTGCGCTTCGTGGTGAGGCGACATTTTCTACACTGCTCACTGGTAACTGTTTACTGCGTACAGAGTGAAGTGATGATCAAGTTTGACTACTTAGAGCCGGAGAGCTTGGACGAGACCTTTGAGCTGCTCGATCAACACGGCGATAGCGCTCGCGTCATCGCCGGCGGAACTTCGCTAATTATCTGGATGCGCCAGCGACTCTTGATGCCTAAAATTGTGATCAGCCTGGCTAAGCTTCCGAATTTCGATCGAATCACCTATAATGAAAGAGACGGATTGCGCATGCGCGCGGGCGCCCGGCACCGCGATATCGAATTATCGCCGATCGTCAAACGCTACTATCCCCTCCTCCATGAAACTTTTCGGAAGGTCGCCCAGCCGAGAATTCGCAACATGGGCACCATCGGCGGCAATCTGGCAGGCGGCGATCCACTCACCGATCCCGGAGCGAGCCTTATCGCTTTGG
>VBKE01000389.1 GCA_005879605.1 Deltaproteobacteria bacterium | reverse complement strand
GTACTTGTTCAGATTGAATATTGGATTGATCTCAATCAGGCCCGGGAATTTCGACGTGCCATGCGGGATCTACGACGAGTGCGCCGGCGCGACGGCGCTAGCCGATGGGCTCTGTTTCGCGATCCCGCCGAGCCTGGTCGGTTCGTCGAGAGTTTCCTTGTCGAAACATGGGCCGAGCACTTACGCCAGCACGCGCGTGCCACGGAGTCCGACCGGGACATAGAAGAGCGGATACGGGCGTTCCATGTCGGCGTTGGGCAGCCCGCCATTACTCACCTGATCGCCGAGCGTGTGGCCGATTAAAGAGCTTACCACGTGAGCACTCGTGTCAACGCATAAAAACAAAACTCGAATGGCTCGACAGCCGCCATAGTTTCTCTTTCGGCGACTACTATGATGCGCAACACATGGGCTTCAGCGACCTCAGAGTGATCAACGAGGATCGAGTTGATTCAGGCGCAGGTTTTCCCACCCACTCGCACCGCGACATGGAAATTATCACCTACGTGCTGGAAGGCGCGCTTGCGCACAAAGACAGCACTGGCACGAGCTCCGTTATCCGAGTCGGCGACGTGCAGCGCATGAGCGCGGGGACGGGAATCAGCCATAGCGAGTACAACGCGTCGCAAACCGAGCCGGTGCACTTCCTGCAAATCTGGATCATTCCAGACGAGACAGGTTTGCCGCCGGGTTATGAACAGCGCGCTTTTTCACTCGATGAGCAGCGCGGCAAATGGACTCTTATCGCTGCGAAAGATGGGCGCGATGGTTCCGTCACCGTGCATCAGGATGTGGACGTCTGGGCCGCGCGTTTCTCTCCTGCAGAGCAGTCAAGTTTTCCCCTCAAGCCGAGTCGCAGTATCTGGACACAAGTGGCGCGCGGCACCGTGACGCTGAACGGCGTCACGTTAAACGCGGGCGACGGCGCCGCTGTTAGTCAAGAAGAGATTCTAGAGTTCAAGGCCGTCGAAGACGCCGAGATGTTGCTGTTCGACCTCGCTTGAAATGAACGCTTTGGATCATCCGTTAGGAACAGAAGCGAAACAATCAGGGCAGCACCGCTCGATCGGGGCGCTTCGCCGAAGATTTAGCAGCAGCGGTGGCGGTGCGTAGCTGAGGCGGCTATGGATCCTGCTGTTATCACTGCACTCGCTGCAGTCATGGGCTCGATAGTGGGAGGACTCACTTCGTTCGCGACGACCTATTTCACCCAACGCAACCAGGCGCATTGCGACTTCCTGTCACGAGATGTGGCGAATCGTGAAGAGCTGTATTCGCAGTTCATCAAAGAAGCGACGAACCTGTACGCCGATTCGCTGGATAAACCCCTAACGAACCCCACTACGCTTATCGGAATGTATTCGCTGGTCGGTCGGATCAGACTGGTCAGCAGCGATAAGGTACTGGCAGCTGCGGAAAAGGTCGCGGACAGCATTATCGTTTCCTATAGTCGTCCGCCGATAAAGTTTGAGGACGTATACAAGGTATGGCGTGAAGAACACGTTGATCCGTTCAAGGAGTTCACCGAGGCGTGCCGAGAAGAGCGAAAAGCTACGCTCATGCATCTATAGCTGTGGCGACACATTTGAGCACAGTATGCCGTGACAGGAAGTTAGTCGATGCCGATAAAATATAAAAGGTTCATCGCGGCTGTGAAAATTGGAAGCAAGAATTGGGTGATTTATGAAAGCTAGTGAGGATTCGCATGCGCATGAAATGCAGCGATAAGTGGTTCGTTTTTAAATTTCCTCAAATACGCACGCCCGTGAAACGTCGGCCAAGTTTTTGGCGGGTCATTGCGAGCGTGATTCTGCTGAGTTCGGTCGGCTGTGGGAAAGCTGAGCCACCGCAGGCGCGTCCGCCAGAAGTCGAGGTGGTTCAGGTCGAGCAAAAGGATGTTCCTATCTGGAACGAGTGGGTCGGCACGTTGGAGGGGTTGGTCAATGCGCAGATCAAGCCGCAGGTATTGGGCTATCTACTCCGCCAGACCTATAAAGAAGGCTCTTTTGTGAGAAAGGGCGAGTTGCTGTTTGAGATCGATCCGAGAACTTTTCAGGCGGCCCTGGATCAGGCCAAAGCACAGCGCGCCAATGCTGAAGGACAGCTCGCGCAGGCTGAGGCGAATCAAGTCAAGACCCAGCTCGACGTGAATCGCTACACGCCGCTGGCCAAAGAGCAGGCGGTTACGCAGCAAGATCTCGATAACGCCATTCAAGCCAATGTCGCCGCGCAGGCTCAAGTCAGGGCGGCCAAAGCGCAGATCGACGCGGCGAGGGCGCAGGTCGATGCAGCTCAGCTAAATCTCGGTTTTACCAGGATCGTCTCGCAGATCGACGGCATTGCCGGTATCGCCCAAGCACAGATTGGGGATCTCGTGGGGCCGACCAGTCTGCTAACGACTGTGTCCACGCTTGACCCGATCAAGGTCTACTTTCCCGTAAGCGAAAAGGGATACCTCAATTATATTAAGGAAAATCCGGATGCGGCGAAACGCGCCGAGCAAGAGAGACAGTTAGGGCTGGAAATGATTTTGGCTGACGGATCGCGTTACCCCCACGAAGGCAGTTTTTCTTTCGCAGACCGCCAGGTGGATGTGAAGACCGGAACGCTACGGCTGCAGGGACTGTTTCCCAATCCGGGGAATATCCTTCGCCCCGGCCAGTTCGCCCGTGTACGGGCTGTAACAAAGACCAGGAGAGGAGCCCTGCTCGTTCCGCAGCGCGCGGTGACAGAGCTGCAAGGTAGCTATCAAGTGGCCGTCGTGGGTAAAGATAACAAGGTTGAGATCAGGCCTGTCAAAGTCGGTGAGCGCACTGGTAGCCAGTGGGTCGTTGACGCGGGGTTGAAGCCGGGCGAGCGGGTGATAGCTGAGGGCATACAAAGAGTGCGTCAGGGCATGACGGTCAACCCTAAGCCGCTCAAAGCGGAGACCGAAGCCAAACCCGCGCCCACAACAAAATCTGAACCGAGGTAAATCGCCATGTCCAAGTTCTTCATCAACCGGCCTATCGTTGCAATGGTCATTTCGATCGTGATGGTGATCGTCGGCATTGTCGCCATGGTGCAACTGCCGATCGCGCAGTTCCCCGAACTCGCCCCGCCGGAGATCCTACTTAATGCCACCTATGTCGGCGCCGACGCGCTGACCCTCGAGCAATCGGTCGCGACACCCATCGAACAACAGCTACAGGGTGTCGATAATATGATCTACATGAACTCGATCAACTCGAGCAGCGGGCTGATGCGACTCAGGGTGGACTTCGACGTCGGCACAGACGCAAACACTGACCAAATTCTCACGCAGATGCGCTACCTCCAGGCCGAGTCGCAGCTCCCGATCGACGTCCGCAACCAAGGTGTCACCATCCTCAAATCAGCCACTAGCCCGCTGGCGCTGTTCTCTCTTTACTCCCCCAAGGGAACCTACGACGGCACTTTCCTCGCGAACTACGCGTATATCAACATCAACGATCCGATGAGCCGTGTGCCTGGTATCGGCCAGGTAGCAATCTTCGGCGCGGACAAGTACGCGATGCGTTTTTGGGTGCGGCCCGACACCTTGGCGAGTTTGGGCATTACCGTCAGCGATATTACAGCGGCGCTCAGCAATCAGAACACCGTGAACCCCGCCGGCCAAATTGGCGCCGAGCCTGTGCCGCGCGGCCAGGAGTTCACCTACACGGTTCGCGCGCAGGGCCGTCTGCTGAACGCAGAGGACTTTGGCAAAATCGTCGTTCGCGCCAATCCGGACGGCTCCATCGTCCGGATGACGGATGTAGCTCGGGTGGAGCTGGGCGCTCAAAAGTACAACCAGATCGGACGGCTTAACGGCAATCCGGCCGCGATCATCGCCATCTACCAGCTACCCGGCTCCAATGCGATCGACACCATGAACCGCGCCAAGCAGTTGATGGAGGATTTGAAAAAAAGATTCCCGCAAGACCTCGACTATACGATTTCGCTCGACACCACCCTTGCGGTGACCGCGGGCATCGACGAGATCGTTAAGACACTTTTCGAAGCGCTCGCCCTGGTCATAATAGTTGTGTTCATCTTCCTGCAGAACTGGCGGGCGACCTTGATTCCGCTGCTGGCGGTGCCGGTTTCGCTGGTTGGCACGTTTGCGATTTTCCCGCTACTGGGTTTCTCTATCAACACTCTGTCTCTTTTTGGCTTGGTCCTCGCGATCGGTCTCGTCGTGGACGATGCTATTGTCGTGGTCGAGGCCGTCGAGCAGCACATCGAACAGGGGCTGTCGCCACGCGATGCAACGCTTAAAGCGATGGAACAAGTGTCCGGGCCTGTGGTGGCAATCGCGCTGGTCCTCTCGTCGGTCTTCTTACCCGTCGCGTTTGTCGGCGGCATTCAAGGGCGACTGAACAATCAGTTTGCCGTGACGATTGCGATCTCGACTCTCATTTCGGCCTTTAACGCCCTGACGCTTTCGCCAGCCCTGTCGGCGCTACTGCTGAGGCCGCGCAAGGAATCGCGAGGCCTCCTCGGGCGATTTTTTGACGGCTTCAATCGGGGGTTTGGGAAAGTCATGCACGGTTACCTCATAGGGAGCGATGCCTTGCTCCACAAGGCGGTCTTCTCGGTGGTGCTGCTGCTTGTTATCGCTCTGTCCGCTGGCCTGCTTGGCTCTCGGTTGCCCAGGGCTTTCCTCCCGGAGGAAGATCAGGGTTACTTCTTCATGAACATACAACTCGCCACGGCCGCATCGTTGCAACGGACCGACAACGTCGCCAAGCAAATCGAAGGCATTCTGAAAGAGACGCCGGGCGTTCAGACCTATAACACCGTCGTTGGTTTCAGCCTGCTCAGCTTTAACAATACCACATACAACGCTTTTTACTTCGTCACGTTGAAGCCCTGGGATGAGCGTGATGCGCAGGGGTTAACCGCCGACGTCATTATCCGTCGCCTCAACCAACGGCTCGCCGGGCTTCCCGAAGCGCAGGCGTTCGCCTTCGCGCCGCCCGCCATTCCAGGCATTGGCACGTCCGGCGGCGCGACCTTCATGCTCGAGGACCGTTCCGGCCAGGATATCGCATTCCTGGCGCAGAATACGGATCGGTTCCTCCAGGCCGCCCGCCAGCGGCCCGAGTTCGCTTCGCTCACCACCACGTTTATTCCCACCGCCCCGCAGGTCTTTGCCGACGTAGACCGCGACAAGGTGCTCAAGCAGGGAGTTGATCTGTCTTCGGTGTACCAGACGCTACAGGCTTTCATGGGCGGAGTGTTTGTCAACTACTTCAATCGCTTCGGACGCGTGTGGCAGGTATACGTCCAGGCCGAGGGCGAGTTCCGCACCGAGGCGGATAATGTCGGCCAATTTCGCGTGCGCAACAGCGATGGGCAGCCAGTGCCGCTCTCGACCCTTGTAAAGATGCAAACCACTTACGGGCCGGAGTTTACCCTCCGCTTCAACGGTTACAGGGCGGCACAAATCAACGGCATCCTGGCGCCGGGGTATAGCTCGGGCCAGGGAATGAAGGCGTTGGAGGAGGTGTTTGCCCAGACCATGCCGCGAGAAATGGGTTACGACTACTCAGGCATGTCGTTTCAGGAGAAGGTGGCCGCAGAGGGCATATCCGCCAGCGCCATTTTCGGGTTCTCGCTGCTCTTCGTCTTCCTGATCCTGGCGGCGCTCTATGAGAGCTGGTCGCTGCCGTTCTCGATACTGCTGACGGTACCGATCGCGGTCTTTGGCGCCTTCACTGGCGTGTGGATGCGCGCTTATGCTTTCGACGTGTATGCCCAAATCGGTCTGATCGTGCTCATCGGTCTCGCCGCGAAGAACGCCATTCTGATCGTCGAGTTCGCCAAGCTCGAGTTCGAGAAAGGACGTAGCCTCATGGAGGCGGCACTGGAAGGAATGAGACTACGTCGGCGACCACTCTTTATGACCTCGTTAGCGTTTATCTTGGGCTGCGTGCCGTTATGGATCGCTGCGGGTTCCGGGAGCGCGGCGCGACGAACACTGGGAACCGTGGTGATCGTAGGTATGGCGGCCGACACACTCATCGCCAGCTTCCTTATCCCGGTCTCCTTTTACGTGGTAGAGCGTCTCTCGCGGCGCCGGCAGGAGCATGAAGCGGGAGCAGAGCAGCCCGCACCGGAAGTGGGATGAGGGGGCAATGATGATTCGACATCCGGAGATGAAAAAGCGCGCGAGTGTCGCAGCCGCATTGATCCTGCTGCTGAGCGGCTGCATGCTCGGCCCGGATTATCGGCGGCCTGCCGTGACGACGCCGGATGCATTCCGCGGCGCTTCTGCCGCGATACCTCCCGACAAGCAATCCATTGCTGAGCTTAAATGGTTCGAAGTTTTCCAAGACGAGCAGTTGCAGGAATTGATCCGCACGGCGCTGCAGCAGAATTACGATCTGCGGGATGCGGTTGCGCGCGTCGACGCGGCGCGCGCCAACCTCGGAATTACACAGGCGGATCAGTATCCAAACTTCGGCGTCGGGGCCGATGTCAGCAGCATTGAGTTATCACGGCAGGGACAATTTACCATCCCCAGAGGAACCAGCCGCCAGCGGACCTTCGGCTCGGTCTTCCTCAATCTTTTCACCTTTGAGATCGACATCTGGGGTCGCTTGCGCCGCGCGACGGAAGCAGCGCGCGCCGATTTGCTGGGCGCGGACTGGACGCGAAAAGCCGTCGTCACGACCCTGATCAGCGACGTGGCCACCGCGTATTTCAGCCTCCTCGAGTTCGACATGGAATTGGAGATCGCAAAAAACACTTTGGCTACGCGAGCGGAATCGCTCCGTTTGATCCGGCTTCAACTGCAAGGCGGGGTGGGCACGCTTTTGGACGTGCGACAGGGCGAGCAACTGGTTTACACTGCGGCTGTGTCCATACCGGACGCAGAGCGCCAAATAGAGCAAACCGAAAATCAAATCAGTTTTCTGCTCGGCCGCAATCCAGAATCCATATCACGAAGCCATCTGCTAACGGAGCAGCAAACACCTCCGGAAGTGCCCGCCGGCTTGCCGTCAAAACTTTTAGAGAGGCGCCCGGATATTCAAGCCGCGGAGCAAAACTTGGTCGCGGCCAACGCCATCATCGGCGTGGCAAAGGCGGCCTATTTCCCGCAGATTACGCTCACCGGGGAGTTCGGCTATCAAAGTACGGCGCTGGCGAATTTGTTTTCGGGCTCGAGGAGAATATGGAGTTTCATTCCACAAATTACCCAACCGATCTTCGAAGGCGGACGGATTACCTCCGGCGTGGAGTTGGCTGAAGCGCAGCAACGCAGCGCGCTGGCGCAATATGAAGGGGCCGTGCAAGCGGGATTTCGCGACGTCTCGGATGCGCTTGTGCAATACCAACGAGTCAAGGAGATCCGTGCGCAACGGGAATTGCTGGTCACCGCGTTGCAAGACCGAAAGCGCTTGGCTTACCTGAGATATCGCGGTGGAGTGGATACGATGCTCAATGCTCTCCAAGCGGATCAGGATCTGTTCGTGGCTGAAGTGAGCCTGGCTCAAACCAGGCGTGACGAGTTATTGTCACTAGTTCAGCTCTACAAAGCTCTCGGAGGGGGATGGCAGGAATGAGATTTTTGGTACGGGCATGTATGACGGAACGATTTCCCCACCGAAACAATTGTCAGACGAAGGGAACAGCAAGAAATGACGCTACTTCTGGCTTCTCTCATTGGGTTCTTCGCCGGGCTTCGCTCGCTAACGGCTCCGGCGCTATCCAAAAATTCCTTCGAATAAACATGAATGGCTTCGCAGCGTATTGCCGCAGAATTGGAGAAGATGATGACCTCTATTTCAACCGCTCGGCTGCCCAAGGGGTTCACGGAGACAATCGCCAATGTGGATGGCGTAAAGATCAACTATAAGATCGGCGGACGGGGACCGGTGGTCGTCTTGCTCCACGGTTACGCTCAGACGAGCCACATGTGGATACCCCTGATGCCTTTGCTCGCAGCCTCCCACACTGTGATTGCGCCGGATTTGCGCGGCGCGGGCGGCTCGGAGCGCGCGAAGGACGGGTACGACAAAAAGACAATGGCGAAAGACATTCGAAGTCTCGTGCGCCAGCTCGGCTATGAACAGGTGCAACTGGTCGGGCACGACATCGGCTTGATGGTAGCTTACGCGTACGCCGCCCAGTACCCCAAAGAGGTCAGCAAGCTCGTATTGATGGATGCGTTCTTGCCAGGCATCGGCAATTGGAAGGAGGTCTGGCTGTTGCGCGATCTTTGGCACTTTCATTTCTATGGTGACGTGCCGCTGGCGTTGGTAAAGGGACGCGAGCGGATTTACTTCGAGCATTTCTGGAACGACTTTGCCGCCGACAAGACCAAGTCGGTGCCCGAGGCCGACCGGCGAATCTACGCCGCAGCCTACGCCCGAGCGAATGGCATGCGCGCCGGCTTCGAGTACTTCCGCAACTTCGAACGGGACGCGGAGGACTTTGCTCAGATGGGCGCAACACGTCTCGCAATGCCGGTGCTGGTCCTCACCGGCGAGAAGGCCAGCGGTAACTTCCTGATTGAACAGGCCAAGTTAGTGGCGTCCAATGTCCGAGGCCAAGTTGTCATGGGCTCAGGGCATTGGCTGATGGAAGAAGCACGCAATACCGTGATTCCTGCGATCACCGATTTTATCAGTTGATCTACGAAGACAAGGAGTAGCAATCGAGAATCGACTGAACGGAAAGCCATCTCGTGTATATGATTCGATGAGGAGAAACATATGGCAAAGTTATGTGAACATTTGGAGGGGGTAACCTCAGGGGACTTTCCCCTGCAGAGAACTCCCAACGCGTGTGAAGAGTGCCTGGTTGAGGGAACGTTTTGGGTAGCTCTGCGCGAGTGCCAAGCGTGCGGCCATGTCGGCTGTTGCGATTCCTCGACGGGCAAGCACGCGACCAAACACTTCCACGACACGCATCATCCCGTCATGCGTGCGCTTCCACCAGCAAACTGGACGTGGTGCTACCTTCACGAGATCACGGGAAGCCTTGGGCAACCCACAGCCGCACAGAAG
>VBKE01000537.1:1221-3299 GCA_005879605.1 Deltaproteobacteria bacterium | reverse complement strand
TCCAGATCTGACCCGATATCTCGATCTGGCCAGTCTTTCTTGTTCCTTACTCGGCTCAAAATCTCCGGCAATCACGCAGCTTAAGCGAATCACGGCTCAATCGAACGACCTTGCAATCAAATTACTTGCGTGAGGGCCTCACTGATGCAGCCCAACTAAAGATATATTCAAACCGATTCGTGATTGCCGGCTGGGCAGCCAGTTATTAATTTCAACTTCAAGCGCGCTCTCGATTGCCGATCGAGCCTGGCCGAAATCCGCAGTTCCGTTAGTCAATTCTCCTGTCTCATCGGTCGGAAAGTGCTGAAGCGTCTGAACTTCTCCCGTAGAGGAATCGTACATTATAGTCATTATGCGACTTTGAACGAGACCGCGTTCATCTCTGCGGCGAACGAGATAGCGAGCAAACACGCCAGGAGCGCCGAGATCTGCGACTTCTCCAGCCAAAGCTGGAGATCGAGTTTCTTCGAGGAGAGCGTCGACCAACGGGTGCCCAACGCCTCCTAGCTCACAGCCGCGATTGCGTAGCGCAACGTCTCGTTCGAAACAAACCTTCTCATACTTGGGTAGTAACCGATGGCTGCGTTGCAGATTGTCCGGACATATAAAGCTCCAAAATTCTCCTGCTGGAATGGTGCCGCCACCGAGTTTCAGAATCGCCATTCTGACCCACTCGCCAAGCTCTGACAGGGAATAACGTCCCTCTAACCTACGATAATGCTCTAGATTGAAGTGGCCCAGGTCTTGAGCCAGACTGTCCAGTGCTTCACGGGCGCGAAGCGCGTCCTCCATCATTCGTTGGAGCTCGGCGTCTGTGCGTCGATAATCACGGTCCATCACGGCTCGTTTATATAGATCCTGATAGTCAGGACGGCTGCCAAGATAACCGAGAATATCGCTCCGAAAGTCTTCCAACGGCTTTCCTTGCGCATCTGTTTTGCCGATCGAGCGCGCGATCTCCAGCAGCTTATGATCTAGGAGGCCATAAATTTGTTCCTCGACGGTATCCTGAGCCAGCAAGTTGTATACTTGTACTGTCTCTTCTTGGCCGTAGCGGTGAATTCGTCCGATCCGTTGCTCGACTGCCATAGGATTCCAGGGAAGGTCGTAGTTGAAAACGATGTGACCGATTTGAAGATTGATCCCTTCTCCGCCGGCCGACGTGCTGATCAAGAAACGAGCGCCGTTCGAATCCCAGAACGACTCCATTGCGGCGATCTTATCTTCCAGTGGGCCGCCGACGATCCTTGCCATACGTTCTTGGCCGTATATTTTCCCCAACTCCTCCGATAGAAATTCCAGCGTGTCACGATATTGAGTGAAAATTACGAACCGCTCCTCAGGTTTTTCGCGGCACAGATCGCTGATGGCCCCCATCAAGGTATCGAACCGTCGATCGGTTCCCTTTGGGACTAAATCAATCAACTGCCGCACTTTCTCAATCTCTTGCGGTATGTCGGCCTCCGCAAAAACTCCTTCTTCGGCCTCCTCATCCCCGTCAAGCGACCATGATGTGGTCTCATAGTCCTCCTCCATCTTTTTCAGTAGCCTGCGGCGAACGCGCAAGACATAAGCTTCTGCGTCCATATTGTCGGTTGTTTGCTCACCGAGGATAGCTCGCGCCACTTGCAACATCTCGTCTTGTAGCTTGAGAATAGAGTCACTGTTCGATGCCCCTGAACGCCGTTTCGCCTCAAGTGCTAGTTGCTTCCGCGCCAGTAGAACAAGAAGACGACGCCGAAGCGCCTGCCGAATGGCGCGCGGGCTGGACGACATGATTTTCTGGAAAGTGGCCATCACGAACCCGATCGCCCGCTGCTGGCGAGTCGTCCTGGATTGATTGATACCGGCGACGTTGTAACCTTCTCGCAGATATTCGCTCAACCGATCGTAGAATTCGCGCTCCCGCGGCGCCAGCGGAAAGCGCTCGGTATTAACTTGGCGCCGACGGAAAATGGGATTGCCATTCGCATCGGTCACTTCACGCTTCGTGCGCCGGATCATGACGCGTGCCAGCATGCCTCTGTGATCGCTCAATTCTTCAGGGCTTGTGAAAAGCTGATCGTTTAGCAACTGAA
>VBKE01000537.1:0-1086 GCA_005879605.1 Deltaproteobacteria bacterium | reverse complement strand
TCTGTGTCGTCGTGGTCTTTTTGCCGGTGCGAGTCCTGGTCAGATGATGAGCTTCGTCAAAGACAATCACATCCCACCGAGGCGCTCCGAGAAGTCGCTGAATCCTGCGCGGCTGTTTCAACGTGTCTATCGATGCGATGACCCAAGGATGCGTCTCCCACGAAACCGTTCCATAATCGTAAAAGTCATGTCCGAGAATCGAACAATGAAGTCGAAAACAATCCCGCAGTTCGTTCTGCCAGTTCTTAACCAAGCCAGCGGGCGTAACAATGAGGACCCGGTCTGCCTCGCCCCGAGCGTTCAACTCTCGAAGAAGCATCCCAGTCTCGATCGTTTTTCCCAAACCGACTTCGTCGGCAATGAGCATCCGCCGCTCTGGCATCTCGACTAAATCATGAACAAGCAGAATCTGGTGAGGCAGCAAGTTCACTCGGCTGGCCGACAACTCACCGCCGGAATTCGAATGCGCCAGATCGATCGCGATCTGCTTGACTCGGTACGCCGTAGCGTCGTCGAAGCTTTTCTGAATCAGCCGCTGCCACAGGTCGCCGGTTTTCTCCAACAATTCGACCGGAAAGGTTTCCAATCTGCGACCGTTGGGCGTGTCAAAAACCACATCGGCTTGGTAGAAACCGGCCGTCTCCGCCACACGTAGCACTTCGCCGATACCGAACTCGGGGTGAGATGGCACCCGGACTCTATCATTAGGTGCTAGCGCTGGCCCGAAGTTATACGCTGTCGCCTGTTCACTCATGTGGGATTGTACCCCGCAAAAAAGAATTCGGTGCCGTTCGGCCCCTTGTGCCGGCTTGGATTGCCGAAGATGCGTCGGAGACTTAAATGTTTCTGCAACCCGGCCTCAATCCAGAAGTCGTTGGACTTCAGAAGTTTATCCTCGAATATCACCTGCACGTTGCTTCCCATTGAATTCAGCTCGTTTGCTCGGCTCGATAAAGTACGGTGAATGTACTCTTCCACTTCGGGTAGCTTGTTCCCCGCCGCGAGCAGAACATCTTCCAGCCCTACGACCGCAAGCTTATAACCGCGCTGAAACGGAAAATCGTCTTGGCGAAGCTCCCGAAGATA
>VBKE01000388.1 GCA_005879605.1 Deltaproteobacteria bacterium | reverse complement strand
CCGAGACCGGGGCCGCCGAGGCCGGGCGCAACCACAGCAGGACCGTCACAAGAACCAGCGAGCAGAGCGGTGCCGCCCTCGGGAACGACTTGACGGTGGAGCAGGAGATGTGTTTCACGACGGGGCTCCTTCCTGCATTGTGCCATGGCCGGTTGCGGAGTCTCTTCCAGTCAACTCCGATTCGAGATGCCGCTACTTCCATTTAGCCAGTCGCGTCAGACGAGGAGGCAAATTGTGTCAGCCTTGCCTAACTTACTAACATTATCATCTGATCCCCTATGCGTCATCATCCGCACTTTTATGCAATCGGATTGCTCTGCCACGCGAGCCGGAAGATTCGGGGTCGTATCTGAGCAGTTATTGACGCCGGTCAATTAAAATCCGAGGATTTCACCGACCGGACTATTATTGCCGACTTGAGAGCGAAGGGTTCATTGCAAGATTATACGGAGGACGGTTGGACCAGGAGCCTCATGTTTGATTGAAGGCTAAAGCTCGCGGACTCCCTGTAGTAACAGCGGTTAACAGTTCAAGCTATCCCCAAACCTGGTGAGCCGTCTCGACGATGCGATCAAACTTCCGCCACATATCTTCTTCCCCCATCACCTTGGAATCGATACCGCCGAAGCCGCACTGCGGGCTGAGTGCCAGCTGTTCGAGGGGCAGATGGCGAGAAGCCTGATCGATCCGCCGCTTGAGTTCGTCGAGCTGTTCAATATCAGAACTCTTGGTCGTGACGAGACCCAAGACGATAACCTTATCCTTCGGAGCCAGTCTCAAGGGCTCAAAACTTCCGGCCCGCTCGCTGTCGTACTCCAGCAGCAGCCGGTGATGTTTGAGGCTATTGAATAGCCTTTCAGCGATGGCATCGTAGTGACCTTCGCGGTGCCATTGCGCTACGAGTTTCCCTGTATTCGGATCGATGGTACGCGCATTGCCGCGGCAAATGTGAATGCCAAAAGTTACGTCGGGGAAGCCTTCAATGAGAGCATTATCCGCCTCGATGGAACGCTGAAGATTTCGCTCGGGATCTTCGCCGCGCGAGCGCATTCGCTCAAGGGAAACTTGATCGACATAGGCCGTGTAGCCCGGAGCGTCGATCTGAATATAGCGGCAGCCCGCCTCAACCAACGCCGCAATCATCCGACGTTCGATGGCGACAACATCGGCGACGAAATCGTCTAAATCTTTATATACGGCCTTCGACGCTTCCCATTTGAAACGCTGGGCGATACGGTCGGGGCCGATTAGCGTTACCTTGACGAGTTTGGTCGCGACACTTTGTGCGAAGCGGAACTCTTCCAAGGGTAAGTTGCGTACTAGCTTCAAACGCTCGGCGGCGGGTCGCCGGGTGACGATGGCCGGGCCGGCCTCCTCGAAATTTTGCTCCGCTCGTTCATGCGGCGCGAGGTTGAGATCCCGCTTCTCATAATAAAGCGATACGTTCTTCGGCACGTCGAAACCTGAAACGGATTCGGAAAAGCTTTCCTGGAAACTATGGCGGCGGAATTCGCCGTCCGTGACGACGGGAAGGCCGTGTGCTTCTTGCCTCCGGATCACATCACGGATGGCATCGTCTTGGGCTCTCGCCAACTCGTCTCGTGAGGCTTGTCCACGATCGTAGCGGGCGAACGCTTGTCTCAATTTCTGAGGTCGAACCAGGCTGCCGATATGATCGATCCGCAATCGTTTCAAATCGTTCATTGACGGTGAATTCATCGAGATTCCCTGCGTAGGCTACAACCGGGATCGCTAGACGAAATGCACGAATATGGAGTTGGCGACCATCAGACCGCGGCGAGTGAGGCGGAGGCGATCATCGTTTTTCTCCATGTACCCTTCACTGATCCAGTCAGGCATTTGTGGATAGAACGTTACGGGATTTTGACCGAACCGCGCGGCGAATGCATCGAGTGAAATGCCGTCCGTGAGTCTCAGGCCGGAAAACATGAAGTCTCCCGCCGCTTTCCTTATATCGGGTTGTTCTGTTTCCGCCACCGCTTGCCGGTTCCACGAAACCGCCTGTATATAACGGTTTGGCGCCTTCTCGTTCCACCACCGCCGGCCGTAGGATCCATCCGTTCTGTTTTTTTGGTAACTGTGCGCGCCGGCGCCGAGGCCCAGGTAGTCGCCATCGGTCCAATAGTTGACGTTGTGGCGTGAGTGAAAACCAGGTCGCGCATAGTTGGAGATTTCGTAGCGCTCCAAACCGGCCTGGCGCAGCCGTTGCTCGATAAGGTCTGCCATCTCGATCTCGTCTTCTTCGCTTAACAGCTGAATGCTGCCGCGTCGATACTCCTGATGAAACGGCGTCCCTTCTTCGATGGTGAGATTGTAGGCCGAGAGATGAGGCGACTGAAAGCTAAGGGCAGTTTCCAGGTCGGCTGCCAATTCTTGCAGGGTCTGGCTTGGGTTGGCGTAGATCAGGTCTAGATTAAAATTATCAAAGCCGGATTCCCTGACGACCGCCAGCGCCTCCTTGGCTTCATCGGCCGAGTGAACCCGTCCGAGGAACTTGAGCAAACGGGGTTGAAACGACTGAACTCCGATACTGATCCGATTCACGCCGCAGGCGCGGTAGCCGAAAAAATTCGCTCGGTCGACGGTCCCCGGGTTGGCTTCGAGCGTAATTTCGCATTCCGAAACAAGAGGCCATTGGGCCGCTACCCGTTCGAGAATCTTTCCAATACTTTCCGGGTGAAAAGTTGACGGTGTCCCTCCGCCGAAGAAGATGCTTTGAATCGGCCTGCCGCGCCAATCGTCAAGCCCTGCGTAACGACCGAGTTCTGCGATCAGTGCTGCGGTGTAAGATTTTTCTGGGATCTCCGCGACGACGTGCGAGTTAAAATCGCAGTAAGGGCACTTGCTGACGCAGTAGGGAATATGGATGTAGAGAGAAAAAGGCTCTGTATCGGCACGCATGCTGTTATCATCTTATTGACTGAGGAGACGTGGTGCAACACGAATGGACGCTTAGCTCATGAACATGGAGATAATGACGAGGAAGCTCGAGAGTAACGCGCCAAGCCGTGGCAATGGCTAGAACCGCAATACATCTCCATCCTTGAGGACTTTAAGGTGGGGCTTTTCGAGACTTCGAAGATCCGCGATGATCTCGCCGCGGTATTCAGGTTTTAAATGGGTGACCAGAACCGGAACAGAGTTCATTCCAAGCTTGTCGATTTCTCGCTCCAGAGTTTGCGGGGTGAGGTGGCGACTCACGTCAGCAAGCTCTTGCAGCCGGTTGGGAAAAGAGGCTTCGAGGACAATCGCAGAGACCTTCTTGTGTTTGCGTGCAATGGACCAAACCTCCTCCGTTGGTCCGGTATCGCCGACGTGGAGCAACAGCGTTTTTTTATTTCCGATGAGGAAAGCGACGCTCGGTACGACGTGATTGACGGGGATTGCGGTCACAGAATAAGCCCCGACTAATGAAGCTCTCCTCTTGGCCAATCGGCAAAGCTTCAGCACGGCAACGCGTTGGTTCGCATCGGTGATGCGGGTAAAGTCGGGCCAAATGTGGTTGTTAAAGAAGAACTTTTTCAGTCCGTCGATCACCTCGCGGGTGCTCCAAACGCGGATGCCTTTTTGGCATTTGCCGTAAAGGTTATCCGCTAAAGTGCCAAGGGCCATGACATGGTCCAGATGAGTGTGAGTGACGAGGATGTCGGTGATCTTTTGTTGCGCGCGCAAGCTAAGTGCGGCGGTTGCACTGCCGGCATCGATAAGAAGCGAGTCATCAATGAGGAACGACGACAAGTTATGGCCTGGAACCTGCCCTCCCGAACAACCTAGGACACGAAATTTCATTCAGCTACGCTCGCCCTCAAGTCTAACGCGGAATGGCCTTTTTCGCTAACCGAAACACAGAAACGGCTAACTGGGTATGCGCTCTCATAAACGGATGTCTTGTAACTCAGAACCAGGACAGAGACAAGCTTTGGATGCAAAAAATATGGATTTCGACTGAGGCAGAAAATGGCGTTGTATTAGGCTAAAGGATTTCCATATTAAGTTTGAATTCACCCTATGCGGCTGTTATATTTTCCGCTTGGACGACGGAGAGATCGCATGTCGGTAGAAGAGCATAAGGCAAAGGGCAAAAGGAGCATCCACTGCTTCGTTGTCACCGTGAGCGACACGCGCGATGAGGCAACGGACACAAGTGGCCAGTTGATCAAGTCGATGCTCGCCGACGAGAATCACCGGCTGGCCGGTTATCGGATCGTCAAGGACGAGCCGGCCCAGATCGAATCACTTCTGCGTGAAGCATTAGCGGGGAGGGAGGTCGAGGCGGTTATCGTCAATGGCGGTACGGGCATTTCTCCCCGCGATGGCACTTATGAGGTGATCGTGAGGCTGCTCGACAAAAGGCTTGATGGCTTCGGTGAGATCTTTCGCTATTTGAGCTATCAAGACATCGGCTCCGCCGCCGTCATGAGCCGCGCGGTTGCCGGATCGGCTCAAGGCAAGGTTTTGATTTCTCTTCCCGGCTCGAGAGGGGCTGTCGGTTTGGCGATGGAAAAACTGATCTTGCCGGAGCTGCGACATATGGTCTCCCAGCTCCAGGGAAAATGAAAGTCAAGGTCAAATTCTTTGCGATTCTCAGAGAGCGCGCAGGAACCGCGGAGTTCACCAAGGAGATCAAGCAAGGCAGCACGGTGGCCGATCTGTGGGCGGCGTTGCAGCAAGATTATCCAAAGCTGGCGGTTCCCGGGATTCGTCTGCTCTACGCAGTCAATCGAGATTACGTGACGCCCGATCGCCTCCTCGAGGATTGCGATGAAGTCGTTTTCATTCCGCCCGTGAGCGGAGGGTAGAGATGTTTCGCGTTACCGATAAGCCGATCAAACTTCAGGAGCTGGTTGATTTCGTCACCGACCCCGAGGCCGGGGCGATCGCGACTTTCATCGGCACCACCCGCAACAACAATGAGGGGCGCAGAGTCATTGCGCTCGACTACGAAGCCTATCCGGAAATGGCCGAGAAGGAATTGGTTCGACTAGGCGAGGAAGCCAAGCAAAAATGGCCGATCTGCCGCATGGCCATCGTGCACAGAATAGGCCCGGTGCAGATCACTGAACCGAGCGTCATTATCGCCGTCTCCTCAGGCCATCGCGATGCCGCGTTCGCCGCTTGCCGCTTCGCCATCGAGGAGATCAAACGAACCGTGCCGATCTGGAAGAAGGAAATGTATGAAGGCGGAGAAATCTGGATCGGGACGCAGAGCGGCCAGCCTTTACCTCGCTCTTAGAAGCAGGAACGAGGTAAATTTTGGATTTTAGATTGCCGATTTTCGATTGAATCCAAAATCTAAAATCGGATGGGTTGTAAACTCTCCGGTCTCGGTCCAATCCAGAGTTGAAACTTTATCCTAACACCACTCCAGTGATGGTTAACAGGTACGCGATGGCTAGAAGCGCATACGCCACGCACGAAACTACAAGGCAGATCAGATTAAAGTTCCCTGGCCGTGCGGCGACGGGCAGATGGCGCGGTAAGTAAACATGGTTGAGAAAGATCAGCGCGACCGAGAAAAGCACGGTGCCGACGAATCCGATGACGGCTGAAAGGAGGATCAGCGGGCCGGGCTCAGAAAAGCCCATGGTGGCCGAGGTAATGGCCGTGAGCAGGAATAAAAAGATCAGATACCACGATCGGACTGACACGGCCTGCGAACGAGGAAAGAATGCGTAAAGGCAATCCGTATGGATACGGCTTACGGCATCCACGGTGGCGAGCCAGGTGTCAGACAAAAACGCGGCAGCGATGATTAGAAACAATATCCTTCCAATCCAGCCCCAGCTGACTTCAAAAAATCGACTTTGCACCACGGCGAGTTCATAGCCACCTGGGAGAAGGCCCTTAGGAAACAGGAGCGCATAGGCCAGCAGACAGGTCATCAGAGTTGTGAGCAGATTGCCGCCGATACCGATACTGATGTCCCAGAAAAGGTAACGTCGCCAGCGGCCGACGTGAGCCAGCCCTTCGTCGTGGCCGGGTGTAAAACCGGAGGCGAGGATCGCTTCGGCCTTGCCGGTGATGGGCCCGGTGAGTCGGCCCATATAGTGCGCCATGCCTGATCCCTTGTCGCGCACCCAGTAGGAATAAAAGAGCGTCCAAAATCCGCCCAATCCCGCAAAGGTGATCGCGGTCAACAATTTCGTTGCGTCATCTGGGTCCCAAGGCCGCGGCATCGGCCATTCCGGAATGAACAGTCCTTTGACGAACGCGGGCAGGGCGTGAAGCGCTTCCGTATTGGCGCTGGCCCAGAGAAGCCCCACAAGAGTGAGAAGCGCAACGCCCCACATGAATGTTTCGACCAGGCGATAGATCACCTTGCTCAGAAGTATGGCCGTTAAAAAAACGAACATAGAAAGGTAACCCCAGAAAAGAGTCTGCCCTCTGGCTGTCCAACCCGCAGGAAAATGGGTGAGAGCTGCCAACGATGTTCCTCCGGCAGCGGCAAAAGCGCCAAACCACAGAAAAGAGAGCGTCATCAGGATCCAGAGGAAGAACGCAAAATACCGGTTCAGGCGGATGAAGCCTTGAAAAATGCTTTCGCCGGTGAGCACCGTGTAGCGTCCGATTTCGTAAGTGACAGGAAACTGGAGCAGGCAAGCAGGAAGCAACAGAAAGAGAAATGACAGTCCGTACTTTGCAATAATATAGGGCCACCAAATCAGCTCGCCGCTCCCTTGAGCCAGGGCCATAAAAATGACGCCGGGTCCCAGCGCAGCCAACATGTTGGGAAGCGGGGGGAGGGGTGCTCTTTTGAACGGCGGTAGAATTCCCCAGGATGGGCTATCTGACATGCGATGAAGGCCTAGTCGATGCGATGGATAGCATCGTCGGGGAGCGATGAAAGAAAACTTTGCAAAGCGCGCTCGAGATAGTCGGGGTCTTTCGACTCCAAGGTGACCTTGACCTTGTACTCCGGAATGTCGAGCATGGGATAAGAGCCTAAGAGAAGTTGCGGAAATTTCGCCAAGACTTCGTTTAGCATAGTCGCGATCACGCCCTCGCCATACTTGACGTAGACATTCTTCAAAAAATAAGGGGTATCGCGGAATCTTTCCTTAATGGTGTGAAAACGTTCTTGAAGTATCCTGGGGATGCCCGGAAAAATGTAAACATTGCGGATCTTCACCACCGGCGCGAAGAGCGCTTCCGTGGCTAAAAGTTCGGCGCCTTCGGGAACATTGGCCATTCTCAGTCTCGCTTCGTTAACGTCGGCGCCCAGCCGCTGGCGCATGCGTTGCTCTATGTCCGGGTGGCGCACCACGTTGAGACCAAAACCGTGAGCGATTCCCTCGATGGTCACATCATCATGCGTCGGTCCGACTCCTCCGGTCGTGAAAACAAAATCGAATCGCTGTGAGAACGCGGCGACTTCATGACCGATGAGCTCGATGACGTCCGGAATCGTGGAAATTTTTTGTACTTCGACCCCGAGTTGGCGCAGCTCGGTGCAGAGAAAATAGGAGTTGGTATCCTGGGTTTTTCCCGACAAGACCTCGTTCCCAATGATGACGATACCGGCGCTCTTAGACATGCTCTTTATCTATTAGCGCAACGAAACGGGCACTCGCAACACTCGGCTTTCGCGGTTTCTGGTCTCGAGTTCC
This sequence comes from Deltaproteobacteria bacterium, assembly GCA_005879605.1. Taxonomy (GTDB): domain Bacteria; phylum Desulfobacterota; class Binatia; order UBA9968; family UBA9968; genus DP-1. The sequence continues at coordinate 7,809 of VBKE01000388.1, read as the reverse complement.
GGGTCTCGGCGTGAGGGAGAGTTGGAGAAATGGAGTGTTGGAGTAATGGGCTCGCCATGATTCCAATATGCAGCACTGCAGCACCGCATTCTCCATCACCCGAACGCGAAACTGCGAGCGAGCGCCGCTCGCGTTACAGGTCGAATTCGCTGCAGCTCATGAAAAACTGGCATTGTGGATTGGAACAGACGATGCGGCATTTGTGGTTGAGAAGCTTAGACCCACAGACGGGGCAGAACTCCCACCAGTTTTCCTGTTTTTCTTGCTTGGTCGTAGAGGAATCGGAGCGGCTCATAAGTTCCTCGGTTAAATGCGTTGCCGGCGGCGAAGAACGCAAACGTTCAGAGCTCAACGCCGTCCGAATAGTTTGCGGGCGTTGTCCCCCATAACTTTTTTCTTGACCTGAGCGGTCGCCCTCGCCTTCTGGATGATCGTTACCGCATTCTTGAGCTGGTCGATAGTCGGAAAGTCGCTGCCCATCAGCACTTGGCTCTCGCCCATCGTCTTCACGGCAAAGCCGATTTCCTCCGGGCTCCAAAAAGGCGGCGCGGTATCGACGAAAATGCGTTTTTTGTATTTGTCGAAAAACCGCTTGTCCCGCTTGTCCCAGAAGGCCGGATTGATCCGATTCTTGAGCGCAAAAAAAGCGCCGCCCATGTGCGAAAAAACGAAACGAAGCTGCGGAAACCGATCCATGGTTCCGCTCAGCATCAAACGGGCGATGTTGATGGTTGTGTCCATGGCCCGGCCCAAATTCCGCGTGAGATTGAATTCCTCCATGCCGTGGGGATGGGCGAGAGGCAGCTCGGAGGCGGGATGGACAAGGATGGGAACATCAAGATCGCAGACGGCCTTGTAAAAAGGATGGAGTTGCTCGCTGTCCATGAGAATGCCGTCGATGTGGGTATTCATCGCGACCCCTTTGAATCCCAGATCGAGGATGGCTCGCTTCAATTCCCGTGCCGCCTCATGATCGAGCGGCGGCACGTGGGCAAGAGGAATAATCCGCCCCGGATACTTTGAGTCAAGCTCTGCCAGGCGATCATTGATGAGGCGGGCGGCCTTTATATCCACCCAATCCAGCCACACGCCGACGTGGAGCGCCGCTTGGTCGACGCCGGCGCGATCCATCACCTTCAACTGCTCATCCATTCGCGCGGTCATGCGCGGTGGTGAGAAAAGCTGTACCCCCGCCCGCCGGATGCGAAAGCGGTCGGCTTCATGAATCACTTCCTCATCTTGATGAACGTGAAGTTCAGGGCGGCGGTAGTGCTCGTCAGGTATCCAGTGGTGGTGGACATCGATGACGAGACTTTTTTTGGGCATGATGTTTCTTTGTAATAGGATCATTCGATTAGACCTCAATAGGCGACCATATAATATGAGATAGCCAAGACACTTCGTGGCATCATGACCAGCAAGAAAAAGTCTTGTACCTCATCGAAAAATCTGGAGAAGTCGCCGCCGAGAAAGAGCTTGGAGGAAATGAAACAAGCACGGCGACGGGCGCGCGGGAACGCTTTTCTCAAGCCGATCATTACATTGACTTGACTCGTGGCATCGTCGGACTTTTGATGTTTCTCCTGAAGGCTTGCAAGGAACGGTTTTCCCAATTTCCGCAAATCAGGGAGACCTTAGACTCCCGCCAACAGCAATTGTCGCGAACTCATTTGCCATTGATTGGACTCGGACTTCGGCTATAATTCACTTCTGTGTCTCCTTGGACGCGACTATGAAGCGTATCGGTGTTATTCTTTTGGCGGCGGGGCAGGGCGTTCGAATGAAATCTGGCCTGCCCAAAGTGCTTCATCCTCTGGCAGGAAAACCGTTATTTCTCCATACATTAGAAACCGCGCTTCGAATTGAGCCGAGTGCCATTGCCGTAATAATCGGTCACGGCGCTGAAGCTCTCAGGCGGGCTTATTCCCATGGTGATGTCAATTGGGTGATTCAGGAGAAGCAGCTTGGAACCGGCCACGCGGTCCTATGCGCGAAGGAGGGTTTTCGCGATTTTCAGGGTGACGTGGTCGTTCTCAGCGGCGATGTGCCGCTCATTCGCGAACAGACCTTGAAGATGATGATAAACATTCACCGGGAGCGTAAGGCGTCATTGACGCTTATGACGGCCTCTCTGGATGTTGCTACGGGGTACGGTAGAATCCTTCGTGATGCGCGGGGGAAGATCGCCGGCGTCGTCGAGGAGCGGGATGCAACGGGAGCGCAGAAGCGGATTCGAGAAGTCAACGCCGGCGTCTACGTGGCTTCGCCGCAGTTTTTATTTTCCGCTCTCGAACAGGTTAAGAATCACAACCAACAAGGTGAATACTACTTGCCCGATGTAGTGGCCATTGGCCTTACTCGGGAAAAGGAAATCGCGACGGTTCACGTGGATGATCCACGCGAGATGATGGGAGTCAATACCAGAGAGGAGCTCGCTGCAATGGAAAAACTGTTCCAGGAGCGAATTAACCGGAAATGGATGGACGCGGGCGTCACGCTTAAGGACCCAGAGACGACATACATCGAAGAAGAGGTGACTATCGGCAAAGACACGGTCATCGGTCCCAATAGCCATCTTCGCGGGCGCACCGTCATCGGTGAACGGTGTCAGATCGACGGCAGCGCCTATCTCACCGATACAGAGCTTGACGACGACGTTCATCTCTTATTCTCGGTGGTGATTACGAGCTCCCGGATTGCTAGCGGAGCAATCGTCGGTCCCTTCGCCCACCTCCGGCCGGGAACCTCGCTCGGTCGGAACGTCCATATCGGCAACTTTGTCGAGGTGAAACAAGCGACAATTGGCGACGGGACAAAAGCCAACCATCTGACCTATCTTGGGGACGTCACGATTGGGCGCGAGACCAATATCGGCGCCGGAACCATTACCTGTAACTACGACGGGTTCAACAAATATCGCACCTCCATCGGCGATCGCGTGCAAGTGGGAAGCGATTCCACGTTGGTTGCCCCCATTTCGCTGGGCGACGACGTCTATGTGGCGACCGCGACGACAGTTCGCCATGACGTTCCCGCGGGCGCTTTGGTTTTCAACGAGCGCCGGGAAGCGGTACGTGAAGGCTGGACCGAGCGAAAGCGCAAGAAGATGAAAGGATCTAAAAGCTAATGTGCGGCATCGTTGGTTACATTGGCAAGCGAGAAGCAGCACCGCTAATTCTGGAAAGCCTGAGAAAGCTCGAATATCGGGGCTACGATTCCGCTGGGATTGCGGTTATCAATGAGGGTCGAGTTTCGGTCCGGCGTTGCGAGGGTAAACTCAAGAATCTCGAGACACTCCTCGATCGCGATCCGATGATCGGGAGCATAGGGATCGGCCACACACGCTGGGCGACCCACGGCCGGCCTTCAGAGACCAACGCTCATCCCCATCGGGCCGGCGACGTGGTGGTCGTGCACAACGGCATCATCGAAAACTATCTCGACCTCAAGGAACAGCTAACTCAACGGGGGACCAAATTTTCCTCCGAAACGGACACGGAGATCGTCGCCCATTTGGTGGCGGAAAAAGTTGAACGGAGAATGGATTTTCTCGAGGCCGTGCGCAAGAGTCTGCGCGAGATTCACGGCTCTTACGCGCTGCTGTTTCTGAACCAGAGAGATCCCAAGCGGCTCATCGTCGCGAAAAACTCTACGCCCATCGTCGTTGGGTGGGGAGACGGCGAGGCCTTTATCGCCTCGGATATCCCCGCGTTACTGGACTACACGCGGAAGGTGACGTTTTTGGAGGATGGCGAAGTCGGCGAAGTATCGGTCGATTCGTTTCGTCTCTATAATGGCAATGGAAAATCGATCCAAAGACCTTTCAAGGAGATTACCTGGGATGCCGTGGCGGCGCGCAAGGGCGGTTATCGCCATTTCATGCTCAAAGAGATTCATGAGCAGCCGAGGGCCGTCGCCGACACGTTTCGTGGCCGTATCTCTTTGAAAGACGGCGAGGTTTCCTTAGAAGATATCCATCTGACGGCGAACCAGGTCAAACAAATCAAACGAGTTCATCTTGTCGCCTGCGGGACCGCGTGGCACGCGTGCCTCGTCGGCAAATTTATGCTCGAGGAGATCGCGCACATCCCGGCGGAAGTCGACTACGGTTCAGAATTCAGATACCGCTCGCCACTCATGGATCCACGCTCCGTCCTGCTGATGGTGAGTCAATCCGGAGAGACTGCGGATACCCTCGCCGCCGTCGAGATCGCGCGTCAGAAAAAGGCCAAGGTTTTGTCCATCTGCAACGTCGTCGACTCATCGATCCCGAGAAAATCGGATGGCGTTCTCTATACCCATGCGGGTCCGGAGATCAGTGTCGCGAGCACCAAGGCCTTCACGACACAGCTTACGGCCCTCTATCTTCTGGCCATCGCCTTGGGGCGGCGCAATGGCAATTTGAGCCGGCCCCAGGCGAAAAAACTTCTGGGGGATCTTATGCATCTCTCCCATTGGATGGAAGAGGCGCTCAAGCTCGAAAGCGAGGTCGAGTCCTTGGCGCGGGATCTCACGCACAGCCCGGACTTTCTCTATCTCGGCCGCGGGATCAATTATCCGATCGCCCTCGAAGGGGCGCTCAAATTGAAAGAGATTTCCTATATCCACGCGGAAGGCTATCCCGCCGGCGAAATGAAACATGGCCCGATTGCTCTCATCGACGAGACGATGCCCGTCGTCGTGCTCTTGCCGCGGGACCGCTATTTTCAGAAAACGCTGGGAAATCTTAAAGAAGTTGAGTCCAGGGGAGGGAAGATCATGATCTTGACGGATGAGGAAAAATTGCCGTCCGACATTCCTTCATTTGGCGTGTTGACGGTCCCCAAAGCGTCCCACTTCTTAACACCCATGGTGCTCAGCGTACCGCTTCAACTGATGGCCTACTACATCGCGGTGCATCGCGGCACCGACGTCGATCAGCCGCGAAACCTCGCCAAGAGCGTGACGGTCGAATAGTGAAAGATAGCCGTCCTTTCGAGTGACTACAACGCGACCTCGCGCAACAGACGGGCGGCATCTTCGGGCGCAACGGGATTGATGTAGAATCCGGAACCCCACTCGAAACCCGCGACTTGAGTCAATCTCGGCATGATCTCCATGTGCCAATGATAATAATCGCTTTCGAACTCAGTGACTGGGCTTGAATGGATGACGTAATTAAAGGGCGGATGATCAAATCGTCGATCAAGCCTGATCAACGTTGACCTTAAGATTCGGGCGAGCTCGAGATAAAAATCCTTTGAACCAGCCTCGAACCGCGACGCGTGTTTCTTGGGTAAAATCCAGGTTTCATAAGAAAAACGTGACGCATACGGGCAGAATGCGACCAAACTCTCCTGTTCCGTTATAATTCGCCTCCCATCATCTCTTTCTTTCTGGATCATCTCACAAAAAATACATCGTCCCGCGGCATCGTAGAAACGTTTCGCGCCATCGATCTCCTCAAGGGCTGCCTTCGGCACGATAGGGAGGGCGACCAGCTGCGAGTGAGCGTGGGGGAAGGTTGCACCCGCTTCGACCCCTTGGTTTTTGTAGACAAGAATATATTTCCATCGATGATCGGCCCGCAGGTCGAGCATGCGATCGCGATAGGCCGACAGGACCGCTTCAAGCTGTTTTTCGCTCAACATCGCCATGTTCTCTAGATGCTCCGGGCTCTCGATGATGACCTCGTGAACGCCAAGGCCATTCATCCATTCGTAAAGTTCATCCTCATGCACCAACAAATCGCTATCGTTGACGAGCGCCGGATACTTGTTGGGAACCACCCGCACGGTCCAACCGCCTTTCCCCGAGTCAGTTGGATCAGCTCGGCGGACCAAGACCTCAGGCGGTGTCATGCCTTCGTTTCCTGCACAGAACGGGCACGGGCCCGTGTCGGTAGAATTTCCATGGAGGTTGCGCGGTTGCGGCCTTTGGGCTCTTTCGGCTGAAATAATCACCCAGCGGCCAGTGACGGGATCTCTTCTAAACTCCGGCATAGCTATGCCATTTAGACAGACGACGAGAGTCAGAAGCTGCGCCGATGCTCTTCGTTGAGACTTGGACGAAAATCCTTGGCGCAAAAGTAAAACTCCGACGACCTTTGCCGCGTCGCCTCCGGTCGAGTGCGCTGCACGGAACGAAAATGTTTCTTGATCTCGAGGGTGAACGCCGGCAGCTCGTTATTGATGAAGCTCTTTATCAAAAGAGTCCCTCCGGGTCTCAGTAACTCCGTGGCAATTTTCAGCGCGGCCCGATTGAGCTCGAGGCAGCGCGCGGTGTCCGCGTCGCAAATACCGCTGAGGCGCGGCGCCAGATCGGAGATGACGCAGTGAGGCGGACCACCCATGAGTTTTTTGATCTTTCGCTCGGTATCGTCTGCGGTGATATCGCCCTGGACGAGCATGATGTTACCTTCGCGAAAGCCATCGATGGCTTGGAGATCCACTCCGATAACTTTGCCGTGCGGACCTACAACCCTGGCCGCTACTTGAAGCCAGCCGCCCGGCGCGGCGCCAAGATCGACGACCCAATCCCCAGCTTTCATGAGCCGAAAGCGCTGCTGGAGCTCTATGAGTTTGTACGCCGCCCGTGATCGGTAGCCTTCCTGCTTGGCTTTTTTGTAATAGGTGTCGTGAGGGTTGTAGTTCATGTTTCGATCGATTGAGCGATAATATAAAAAAAAGGCCCAGCCTAAAACAAAGGCTGGGCCGGGAATTGATGATTTATTTATCGATCAGTTGGCTTTGACCTGAAACTCCACCCGGCGATTCACGGCGCGCGCCCAGCCGGTCTCCTGGTTGATCGATGGTTTACTTTCTCCGAGGCTGACGGTGGACATTCTCGCGCGCTCGATCCCCAATGCTACCAGCTCGTTCATGACAGTCTCGGCACGCCGCATGCCTAACTTCTGGTTGTATTCATCGGTTCCGGCGTTGTCCGTATGGCCTTCGATGGCAATCGTAATGTCAGACTTTTCTTTTAGCCTTTGCGCCGCAAGATATACTTCTCCTTTGCCAAGCTCGGTGAGCTCCGCTGAGTCAAAGCGGAAAGCGACACTGGGAAAGACGACTCGCTCGACCTCCACGACCTTGGGAACTTCTTTGATGACAATCTTTTCGACCGGAACCTCGACAATCTTTATCTTCTCAGCCGCCGGTTCTTGGGCCGCGGCTGGTTTCGGCGTTTCGGCTGTTTTTGCCGGCGTCTCGGTCATCGTGATCTTCTTCGCTACGCCGAAGTTGTACGCGGGTTGCGGCTCGGCAAGGATCGGTGGGTGAGGCGTGTGGCCAAAAAGCGCCTCTTGCGGTTGAGTTGCGCTGACCAGAAAATGAAACGGTCTAAAGACAGTCCACTCGACCAAAAACGCCGCGGGATGGAGCAGATAGGCAACGATCCGCAGAGGATTGGATTGACTGTCGTCATATTCGTCGGGCGCGGCGAAAGCCGGCTTCGATCCGAGCACGAGTGACAACGCCAGGACAACAATGGCGATTCGGGAAATCTTCATGATAGCCTCCTTCTGGAACCGACAAACAAAAAGTGTAAGGGCTCGTGTTCCCTTTGTCAAACTGCTGCAGACGACCGGCTCGCTTGTAAAAGCCAGGATGGTGGTTTATGGGTTTTTAAACAGCAGTCGTCGAGCGGAGGTACCTGCAACGTGAGTATGTTAGTTGAAAAGAGAGAGCGAGTGGTTTTGCTCACGATGGATCGTCCGCCGCTGAACGTCTTAGACATAACTTTGCTGCGGGAGCTTGATGAGATTTTAACTACGTGCGCTCAAGAGTCGGCCGTTGATGTTGTTGTGATTCGGGGTGCCGGTCAACG
>VBKE01000536.1 GCA_005879605.1 Deltaproteobacteria bacterium | reverse complement strand
CTTAGTCGTGCCGATACATAAGGCGGCACTGAGGCAGAGGTGGTTCAGGAAGTGCATGCGTCTTACCAAGAGAAGTCCTCCTTTCTTACATTGCCTCCCGCCTCACGCCCTGTATCCTATCACTTGGTTCGTCTGAGCTTTAGAATGGGTAACACTGATCCGGTCACCCTGAGCCTCTTCGAAGGGTGACCCCCGAGCCCTTCGACATGCTCAGGGCGACGGATTCTAATCATTCAGAGCGAGACTCTTTATCCCTCC
>VBKE01000535.1 GCA_005879605.1 Deltaproteobacteria bacterium | reverse complement strand
TGATCGCCTCGCGCGTAACTATGCCGTTGCCATGCAGTGGGATTTTAAGCGTCGCCATGTTGACTAAATCACGGAACCCGAGGCGCTCGGCTTCTTTGATGAACGGCTCATTCATGATCGTAAACTGCGAAATGCCTTTGGAAATGGCCGCCAGCCGCTCGGGATTTCCTCCGGCGGGGACGATCCTCACGTCCTTTTCCGGATCGATGCCGAGCCGCTTGAGGGAGAGACGCATGCCCATATCGGAGATGCTGCCGAATCGATTGACCGAGCCGATTTTCCCTCGCAATTGCTCAGGGCTGGTGATGTTAGGCGCGCTGATGATGTGATCGATAAAAGTCGGAATGATCGACAGAATCATCACAGTGTCGGCGCCGCCAAGCCGCGGGTTCACCACGTTAGGCGCGGATGTGACGACGATGTCGAGGTCACCCGCCACCAGCGCCTGCATCGCCGGCGGACCCGCGCCGAAAAAAATGAGTTCCGGCGCTAGACCGTGCTTAGTCATTAGTCCCTTCTCTTGCGCCACCCACAGCGGAGTATGCGAGGCGGTCATCGCCGCCCATCCGATGCGGACTTTCTCCTGCGTAAAGGCTCTGTCGCTACAGCTTAGCAACAGAATAAAAATGACGAGCACAGCCACTGCACACTTAAACATGAGCTTTTCTTTTTCCACTCTGCCCAGCGCCCTTACTTAGGGGCCGGCGCTCGAGGTCTTTGATTATGGAATAGCAGTAAGAATCTCTTGGAGCGTCGCCGACATTCGGGTGAATGCTCCAGCGACGTAAAACTCCCTCGCGCTTCATGCCCGCATTTTCCATGACGCGTGCCGAACCGACATTATTCACATCGCAGACGGCCCACACGCGATGGATTTCAGTCTGCTTTAGAGCCCACTGGATGACTGCTCTTAGCGACTCGGTCATGTATCCCCTGCCCCAGTAAGCGCGGGCAAGAACGTAGCCGAGCTCCCACTTGTGACTATCCACTCTGGCGGAGATCATGCCAAGAAGCTGAGAGTCCTTACGTCGCTCAATCACCCAATGGTACCCCTTCCCATTCCCCCAGGAGGCGATACACATGCGTAGGTATTTGGATGTCTCAGCGACATTTCGATGCGCTCGCCAGCTAACGTATTTGGTGACCTCCGCGTCCTGGGCATATTGCCGAAAAATTTCATCGGCATCTTCCAATACCGGCTTTCGCAGTCGCAGGCGTTTAGTTTCGAGGATTTCTGGCGGGTTAGTCACTCAGCGTGGGTCCACTATGCATGATCGCTGACTTATAGAGTTGCTTGGAAAATTAATCAAGAGTTTTTATCGGCTCGATAATTCCCTTAGGGCGTCTCTGAGGTAACTCTGATCCACGTACTTGGCTGGATTGGGACGCGGGCCTTTGGCCTGGTTTTGCTCTGCGTAGATTTGCGAAACCACTTGCAGGCCTTCGAACGTCACATCTCCGTTCGGATGCCAGAGGCCTTTTTCAGTGTAAAACTCCCAGCCCTTCCGAGCGTAGGCGGGTTTGACGCGAGTCTCTTTGGCCAAAAGATCGATAGCCGCTTCTTTGTTCGCATAGAGCCACCGGTTGGCAAGAGCAATGGCTTTCATAAAGCGCACCACGACCGGCCGATTTTCCTCGGCCCAGCCGCGCCGAACGGAATAGACCGACAATTGGTAGTGCGGTATCACATCGATAAAGCGGCCGATCGTATTGAGGCCCTGTTCTTCAGCAACATAATTGAGCGGCAGCGAAAGCGGCGCGGCGGCGATTTGTCCAGCGGCCAAGGCTGTCAACGCCTGTGGCGAGCCACCGACATTGATCAACTTGTAATCACGTGGATACTCCAATCCCTTGGCCTTGAGGACGCGCCGAAGAGCAAAGGCGGTTCCCGCCGTGAGACTATTGGCGCCGAGCGTTGCGCCGCGCAAGTCTTCGTACGTCTTATAATTCTTGCCTGCCATGATGTATTGGCTGAGACCGTTGATGATCCCGCCGATGATCACGATGTCGAGCCCGTGTTCGATAGCGGCAATCGGCGCATCGGAGGACGCTCCGGAAACCTGGAGCGAGCCGCCGGCTAAAGCTTGCGTCGACACATCCGAGCCGCGGATAACTAAAACATCGACATCGAGTTTTTGTTGAGCAAAGAAGCCTTGCTTCGACGCGATCCAAACGGGACCGAAGCCGAAAGTTTTTGTCACGACGCTGGCGCGAAGCTTGACGGGCTCTTGGGCTCGGCCTGGGAAAGTCAGCAGAAGGGTTACGATAACAAGTGCAAAAGAAGAGATGTTTTTTAGCACGCCATGCTCCTCTAGTTTTCGCCCTCAAGCTGGAGAATGAAACAAAACCGCTCTGCACCCCTATCCTAACCTTCCCCCGTCAAAGGGGGAAGGAACCTGAGTGACTCGAAAGCTAAGTACGACGAATTGGAGCCAA
>VBKE01000534.1:404-2349 GCA_005879605.1 Deltaproteobacteria bacterium | reverse complement strand
GGCGTTCCCGATCTATTGGGAGTGAGAAGGCTACGGCGTCGATTGCTGCGCCAGGCGTCAGGCAAAGTGCTCGAAGTTGCTGTGGGCACGGGTAAGAACGTCCAATATTATCCTCGAGGTTGCCGGATTATCGGCATAGATGTCAGCCGTGAGATGCTAAACGTCGCCCGAGAACGTGCAGCGAAGTTATCCATGGAGGTTTCCCTTTTGTTGGCGGACGCCGAGGCTCTTCCCTTTTCCAACCAGATCTTTGACACAGTTGTCTCTTCGCTTAGCACTTGCACGTTTTCAGATCCCGTCGCTGCGCTTGGTGAGATGGCGCGCGTTTGTAAACCGGCGGGCCGAATTCTCTTGGTTGAGCACGGCCGGAGCAATCGGGAGTGGCTCGCTCGGTGGCAAGATCGTCACGCGGATCAGTTTGCAAAACCGCTCGGCTGTCACTGGAACAGGGAACCGCTGGAGCTTGCGCGCAAAGCGGGTTTAAAAGTTGTTGAGAGGCAGCGCTGCTTTTTCGGAATTTTTCATCGAATCAAAGCCGAGCCTAGATCGGATTAACCTGACGCTCGTATGGGCTTTTGTTTTTCCTGGTATCGGAAAGCACGGAATGATAATTTAATAGTTATGGACGCTTGTTGCGAAGCCAAGTCAGAAGAGATCGAGAAGTTAAAAGCCGACCACAAGAAGGTTCTTAAAATCGTTCTGACAATTAACGTATTGCTCTTTATCGTGGAAGTGACGGCTGGCTTTGTGGCACATTCAACGGCTTTGCTCGCCGACTCTCTGGACATGTTTGGCGACGCGCTCGTGTACGGATTTAGTCTCTATGTCCTCTGGCGAACCACGGAATCGAAAGCGATGGCGGCAATGTTGAAAGGCGCTATTATGGTTGTCTTTGGGATAGCAGTGCTAGGCGAAGCGATCTACAAGATGGTAGCTGGAATCGTTCCCGCTGCGGAGACAATGGGGATCATTGGTGCACTGGTTTTGCTCGGCAACGGCTTATGTTTTCTTTTGCTCTTTCGCCATCGCTCCGACGATCTCAACATGCGCTCCACTTGGCTTTGCTCGCGGAACGACATCATGGCCAACCTTTCGGTTTTGGTTGCGGCCGGAGGCGTTTCTTATTTCAGGGCGGTTTGGCCAGACGTTGTAGTGGGCGGAGCCATCGCCGTACTGTTTTTCCGGACCGGGCTCGTGGTCTTAAGAGAGTCGGTCCACGAGTATCAAGAGCTCCGGCGTAGCGCCGAAGCATCGCTTTGAAAAGGGTGTCATTACAGTGTCTGGAATTTTGCCTCATTCGCACCAGCATGTATCTGCCGCGGCTTTGACGGAAAGCGGCATCCGGACGCTCAAGGTCTCGCTCTTAGTCCTGAGTCTGACCGCCGCCACTGAGGCACTGGTCGTGTGGCTGAGCGGAAGCGTGGCCTTGCTCGCTGACACGGTTCATAATTTTTCCGACGCTTTGGTTGCTCTGCCGCTGTGGTTTGCCTTTGCCATTTCCAAAAAGAAAGCAACGGCCCGCTATCCGTACGGGTTTCACCGCGTCGAGGACTTGGTTGGTCTGGGAGTCGTCTCGACTATTGGCGCGAGCGGTCTCTGGACGGGTTATGAGTCGATCCAGCGGCTGATCTACCCAAGCATGCCGAAGAATATTGCATTGGCAATAGCAGCAGGGATGATTGGAGGACTAGGCAATGAATTAGTTGCGCGTTATCGGTTAAAGGTGGGGAGAGAAATCCATAGTCATGCGTTGATGGCGGAAGGACATCACGCCAGGGTCGATGCCCTGACTTCGTTGGGTGTCGTGGTCGGGTTGGTTTTTGTCGCGTTGGGATGGCCGCTTGCCGATGCGTTGGCGGGACTGGTGGTCAGCATTCTCATTTTTTCCATTGTCTTTGAAGTAGGAGGGGATCTCTTTACCCGTATTGTCGGCAGGACCGAAGAT
>VBKE01000534.1:0-365 GCA_005879605.1 Deltaproteobacteria bacterium | reverse complement strand
TCGCAAGTAGAGTGGAAGGTGTGAAAGAAATCGGTTCCATAAAACTCCAGTGGCTGGGTCATCGGTGTTTCGCGGAAATGTGTGTCGCGGTGTCTCCCCTGATATCCGTGACCGAGGCTCACAAGATAACCGAAGATGTCCGTCATGAGTTATTGCACCATGTTTCCGCGCTGGTAGACGTAACGATTCATGCGGATCCCTATACAGCCGGGACCGCCGATCCATTCCACGCTCTAACCGCCCATCATTTTTAGAATTTTCGATTTGATTGAAGCGCAGCCATAAGGTGGTTTTGCGGAAGGGAAACAGGAATGGATAGACAGGATGATAAAATTCACCATTTGACGAGGACGCCTGAGCTGACG
>VBKE01000387.1:8891-17592 GCA_005879605.1 Deltaproteobacteria bacterium | reverse complement strand
GAAATAGTCGCCGTAAGTTTCCGCAAGGCTTGAGACATCAATCGAGCCTGCAGTCCCATATGGGCGTCGCCCATCTCACCTTCGATTTCCGCTTTCGGCACCAACGCGGCAACCGAGTCGACGGTTAAGACGTCGATGGCGCCGCTGCGTACCAAGGTTTCGGCGATTTCCAACGCCTGTTCGCCGTGGTCCGGTTGGGAGACCAGAAGATCGTCGGTCTTAACGCCGAGTTTCTTGGCATAACCTAGGTCCAATGCATGTTCCGCATCGATAAAGGCCCCCATGCCACCCTGCTTCTGGGCTTCGGCCACAATTTGAAGGGCAAGTGTCGTCTTACCGGAGGATTCCGGGCCATAGATCTCGATGACTCGGCCGCGCGGCACACCGCCGATTCCCAGAGCGATGTCGAGTCCGAGAGAACCGGTCGAGATTATGGGGACGTCTTTTACCAAGCCTCCCTCGCCGAGTTTCATGATGGCGCCTTTGCCAAACTGTCTTTCGATTTGGCTTACGGCTAGGTCAATTGCCTTTTCTCGATTCACGTCCATCTTCTGCCTCCTTCAACGGACCACTCAAAGAATAGTTAACCGACAAGCGCCACTGACTTCAATGAATGGTATACCGCCCCTTCCGGTTTAAGCACGCTCTCGAATAGAGTCACTTCTTCCACCTTGGATTGGCCAAACTCATAACTTTTCCACTTTTCGATTTCTTCCCTAAGCCTTGCGCGGGGACCCTCAAAGTGGCGCCATCGTCCGACCGTTAGATGGGGTTTGAAATCCCGCTCTTCTGGTCTGAAGCCAAGCGGCTCTAAGGCGCATTCCACTCGCGAAGCTAACGAGACTACGTCTCTTCCCTCCAACCCCACCCACAACACCTGTGGCCGTTTGACATTGGGGAATACCCCTAGACCTTTAGCATTTATGGTGAAGCGCGGAAAGGGGCGCACAGCTAGCTCCAGCGCTCTGCCTATCGGCTCGATGCGAAGGTCGTCAATCTGCCCCAGGAACTTGAGTGTAAAGTGAAGGTTCCCTTTCGCCACCCATCTCATCCCCGGCATGCGCGGCTTGAGCTGCGAGACGACATCGGCTATGCGCTCAATGGTTTTTGAATCAATACTGATCGCAATGAACGCGCGAACCACAGATGCTTCTCAGCCCCATTCCAGGAGAACTGTACGTAACCAATTGAGCGCGGCTTGGGAAGTGCCGAGGATGATACGTTCCCGCTCTCCGTGAAACTGGAAAAGTCGGGCCTCATGCCGGTTGCTTTGGGCGATACTGATCCACACCGTACCCACGGGTTTTTCCGGAGTGCCGCCGGAGGGGCCGGCGATACCGGTCACGCTGAGACCGATGCTCGCCCCGGTTCGATCTCTGATTCCGGAAGACATCTCCAGCGCCGCCTCCCGGCTGACTGCTCCATGTTGTTCGAGCGTTGTTGAACGGACTCCAAGAAAACGCGTTTTGGCATCATTGGAATAGGTCACGGCGCCACCATAATAATAGGCCGAGCTTCCGGCAATGCGTGTGATGCGATGGCTAAGATAGCCGCCGGTACAGGATTCCGCGAGGGCCAACGTGAGTTGCTTTTCCAAGAGTAGCTGCCCGATGACTCCCTCCAATGTGATATCCCCTTCGGCGTAGATGTAAGTACCTAAGAGCTTGCGTATCTGCTCCCGCAGATCTCCAAAGATTCTCTGTGTTTCTCGGCCGCCTTTGACCGTTAAGTGCAAGGAAAGATCCGGATAATGCGCTCGAAACGAAAGTCTGGCTTCCGATCCGAGGTCGAGCGGCTTTAATATGTCATCCAACTTTGATTCGGTTAATCCATGGATTTTGAACGTGCAAGCTGAGATCTGCGGCGCCTCGGTCCTTTGTTGCTGAATCCATGGCATGACGGTTTCATCCAGCATCGCCATCATCTCCTGCGGCACGCCGGAGAGCCAGATGAGGGTTTTTCCCTCTCCCAGGGACACTAGAAAACCGGGGGCGGTTCCAAGCGGATTGCGAATAATTGTCGAGCCTTCGGGGAACTGGGCCTGTTTGAGATTGTTAGCAGTCCAAGCGATGCCGCGGGTTTCGAATCGCCGTTTGAGCGCCGCAGCGACTTGTTCGTCTTGTTTCAGTTTGCGATCCAGAAACTCCGCCACGAGCTCCGTAGTAAGATCATCTGCGGTGGGTCCGAGGCCACCTGTCCCTATCACCAAATCGCCGAGGTCGCGCGCCTGGTGGAAGGCCCAGAGCAATTTTTCCCGATCGTCGCCAACTTTTAAAATCGCGGCGACCTCGACGCCCGCTGAAAACAGACGATCGGCGATGGCGGCAGAATTCGTATCGACGACTCGCCCAGTTATCAGCTCGTCGCCGGTGCTCAGAATGATGGCCTTGTCTATCATCAGAGACGCCACGAAAAAATCAGCCGCAGGATGACAAGGGTATAGATGCCGGCCATGACATCGTCCAGCACGATCCCCGCTCCTCCTGGCAGCTTCTCCAGAGTTGAGGCCGGAAAAACCTTGGCAATGTCAAAAAAGCGAAACAATAGGATTTCAAATGGCGCGGTAAAATATGCCACCATAAAACCGGCAATTTCATCAATGATGATTATTCCTGGATCCTTCTGGCCGAGAATTTCCGCGCCCTGGGTTGATAGCCATATAGCACAGCAAATAGATCCGATTAAAGTCACGACCGCAAGAGGGAAACAACGGCCATTTGATTTAACCCAAGAGAAAGCGGAATGGCTACAAGAGTTCCAAGGGTCCCGGGAATGCGTGGAGCATATCCAGCTCCCGCGTTGGTTGCTAGAACAAGTACTATTTTTCTCTCAAACGGGCTCACCAGGAAAATAATTGAAGCGAAGTTCCTGAATGCCGGGGTGGAGGCAAAAAGCTACCCGATTGATTGGTGATATCAAGGAAGAATACTTGGGAGAATGCCGGTTCGTGAAACTAAGGACACTCATGGGATTCGTGAAGAATTTTTTCAAGGAAAGAATAGAATAGTTGGTAGGCTTCTCGGGACCTCATTTGGGTTGCGCCGGTAATCTGCAGATGAACGCGGCAGAGCCTGCAGGCTCTGCCGCGCATCATGGTTATCTTAGACCAAATCACTTACCTGACCCGGGAAGCACTTTCACAAAACCGAACATCTGAAATTCTCCAGTCGTGGAATTAATAAAATGATTTTTGCGCGCACAGATCACCAGATAAGTACCGGGCTTTGAGAACGTCACTACTTCAACGCCGTCGCGCCGAAGAAAAGGCGCAGTGACTGTAAAAATAGGTGGTTGGGCGGGGGAGACTCCCACAAAGCATGGCCTCCGGTAAATTCTGTCAGTGGGGTCATTGATGACGCCACCTGCCGTAATAGGACAACGAGTAGCCGGCTCTGTGACAGTTGTATCGATGTCCTCAGGCTTGGTTCCGTCATCATAGACGGTTACGACGTGGCCACCGCTAATGATGAAATTGACCGCGCCGCCTGCCTTTATAGTGACATTGTCGGGTATCAGTGTGGTCTTCCTTGCGCGATGAACTACCGGAATTCAGGCGCAACGCGTTGGAAATGATCGGCAGCCTTTTACAAAATCCGAGGCGTTCGCACAGATTTAATTATTCAATGTTGTCCCTCAACACTGGATTGAAACTGTTCTCACTTGATCACCCTGTCCGCCCGAAACAGAACCGACTGCGGAATGGTGAGGCCGATCTGCTTTGCCGTTTTCAAATTGATCACCAGCTCGAACTTGGTGGGTTGCTCTACCGGCAGATCAGCGAGCTTTCTGCCCTTCAAAATCTTGTCCACATACGTAGCGGCGCGTCGGTACAAGTCAACAACGCTCACGCCGTAGCTCATAAGTCCTCCGTCTTCCACATACTCCGGCTGTCCGTACATCGCCGGCAACCGGTTTTTTACCGCGAGGTCTGCAATCTGTTTTCGCTGAGAAATGAGGATTGGGGCTCCAAGCACGAGGACGGCGTCAGCGCGTCCCTTGCTTGCCTGTCGGAATGCACTCTCAATATCCTTGGGACCCAGTATGTCCAGATATTGAACCTGTACTTTGAACGGCCTTGCGGCAAGCTCCGTCTCCTTTAACGATTGTGCGTTACCCGGGGTGGTCGAATCCCCGAAGACGGCCACGTGGGAGAGCCTGGGGACTACTTCTTTCAGCAGCTCCAGTCGTTTTCCGCTTAGCTCCGGGACGAGAGTAGACAATCCTGTCATGTTCCCGCCCGGACGCGCAAGGCTGGCGACAAACCCACTGCCCACAGGATCATTAACTTGCGCCATGACAATCGGAATCGTGGTTGTTACTTCCTTCGCGGCGCCACTTGATGTCGAACCTCCTGTGACGATTACGTCCACATTGAGACGCACCAGTTCGGCCGCAAGATCGGGCAGTCGATCGAATTTCCCCTCGGCCCATCGCCACTCAATGACAATGTTTTTCCCCTCAACGTACCCAAGCTCGCGCAGGCCCTGCCGGAATGCCTCAATGCGCGCCGCCTCAACTGAAGGGGATGTGGCAGCTAGGAACCCGATCCGCCAGACTTTCTTCGCCTGCTGCGCCTCATTGCGAGTTACAAAAGTAAGAATGAGAACTAGAGCGACCGCTAACGCGACAACCGTTTTCTTAATCATATGGCTCTCTGTTTACTGCCGTTCGTTGCCTCATGTCTAGAAAAATATTTAGGCCCGCCTGGTTCCACAGATCACCTCCCTTTGGCGGCTTTTGGCATTCGGCAGGTTCATAACGCAACTGTGGTGCCACAGGCATCGTTAGGGCTCGGGCGACTGAGCTATTGAATTTGCTGGAAAATATTTGCTGTGCAGAGTTTCTATTAAGTTATGAAGATGAAGCGCTGTGTATTCGATTTGATGCAGCACAGACGCAAAAATGCGTCAGCACATTCCAATGGGAGCAGGCTTCAAAGGAAACTCTCGGCGACGTTTGCGCAGTCCTTACTGGGTGGCAGTCAGATCAGGATTGAACTGAAGGACGCCTCAGACAAGTCTCACGGCATTGAGTCGGTGAGCGGAAGGGTAAACTCGGTCAACACTGAAGGTATGGTTTCAGTAAAGCAATCAATAAGTGCTCGGCAAAGCATCTATCCCGTTGGTTTGTCAGGTTATATCCGGACACGTGGTCGGTAAATTCCAAATAGAGATAGTCACGCAGCTGCAGTAATCGTGTCTGTTCTTGATACAACTTTTGGTTCGTGCCACCAGCCAAAGATCCCGGCGTCGCCGAGCAATATATTTGCGCGTTCGGCGAGTGAACGGGGAGATAGCCGAAAACCTGTATGAGTTTAAAGTTTTCAGTTTCAGTCCTTGGTGGGTGGGACTTATAGGTCGTCTTGGGATCGCTTGTCAAGCCAAAAATTTAAACTTAATTTGACGTAATTTATGACGTCTCATCCGCCTGGTTTGACACCGTCCTGCTGCCATCAAGTTTGGAAATCCCATGAAATAAGAAGCGCGATCGGTGAAAACCAATCGGGGTCAAATTGACGTGTCGTGGTTGCTGCCCGATCGGGATCGAACAAGCATCGCCATCGCCGGCCCTCTCGTTTGATGTTACGAAAAGATTTTCCGGGGCGGAAGTAGCCCTTTAGCTGAAAAACTTTAATATGCGCGTCGGGAGCCAGGCGAGATGGCCGGGGAATCGTCCCGAAACAAAGCCCACGTGGCCCCCGGATTCGGGATACTCAAGGCTGACTGCTTCGGAGACTTCTTCGCGTGTCGGTAGCGCTTCGCTGACAAAGAACGGATCGTTGCGCGCGTTGATGAGAAGTGTGGGAACTTTGATGTGCGGAAGCCAAGACCTGCTGCTTGAGCGCATCCAGTAATCTTCGGCGTCTCTAAAGCCATGAATCGGGGCGGTATAGAGATTGTCAAATTCACGAAACGTGGCGGCGGCTCGTACGGCTTTGGCGTCCAAAGGCAACCCGTGGGCCACCATCTTCTGCAGCACTTTTTTTCTCATCGTCCTGAGAAAATCCCTCGTGTAGAGTCGCTTGCTCAACCCGCAATCCAGTTGTTTGGCCGCGATCTGGAGATCTACGGGAGCGGAAACAGCCACGGCTCGATCGACAACATCCAAAGCACGACCGCCCTCTTCGCCGAGCCACTTTAAGAGATCATTTCCGCCCATGGAAATTCCGACCACGTACAGCCGGCTCTTTGGATTCTCTTTTTTGAGTCTGCGCAAGATCCAATCGATCTCCGCTGAATCGCCTGCGTGATAGCCGCGCGACAAACGATTTATCTCGCCACTGCAACCACGAGAATGAGCTACGACGCCTAACCACCCGTTTCGCTGCAATTCATTCATCAAACTCATTGCATAGTGGCTGCGCGAGCATCCTTCCAGTCCGTGAAAGAGAACAACTAACTCGGAGCCTACGCTCGTCTGATCGAGCCAATCCAGATCGATGAAATCTCCGTCGGGCGACTCCCAGCGCTCGCGCCGGAATCGCAAGAAAGACGGTCCCGGGAGAAAATAGGCATAGATAGTCTGTAGGTGACCGCCGGGCAACCAGGAAGGTGCGCGATAAGTCGTGAGCGACGTCTCCCCTTGACCACGGCCTGTAAAGACAAACCTGCTTTCCATAGTCGAATCCATCAAAGATTCCCAAGAGACGAACTATTTTTTCAACTCTTCCGGCGCGACAAAACCATGGCGCAAAGTGTTTTCGGAGATGGTCCGCGGTTCAAGAAACTGCAGCAAATAATCCGGGCCGCCGGCTTTGGAGCCGATGCCCGAGAGCTTCAGGCCGCCGAACGGTTGCCGCTCGACGACCGCGCCCGTGATGCCGCGATTGATGTAAAGATTTCCCACGCGAAATTCCTTCCTGGCTTTCTCGATATGGGCCGGTGAACGGGAGAAAATGCCGCCGGTCAAAGCGTAAGACGATCGATTCGCAATCGCTAGTGCCGCGTCAAAGCCTTTGGCTTTGATCACGGAAAGCACCGGTCCGAAGATCTCCTCATTGGCCAGCCTATGGCTTGGCTCGATACCGCTGAAGATCGCCGGACCGATAAAGTAGCCACCGCTCGGTGCTTCTCTGTCAAGCACGCACTTGCCCTCGCGTTTACCCAAATCGATATAGCCGATGATCCGAGAGTACGCCGCCGCGTCAATGACCGGTCCGATGAAATTTCGCGGGTCGTCCGGCGGGCCGATCTTGAGGCTGCGAACCGCTTCGACCAGCCGTTCCAATAAATGATCATGGATCTCTTCGGTAAGAATAATGCGCGAGGCTGCCGAGCACTTCTGGCCTTGATAACCGAAAGCCGATTCGAGGATATGCACCACCGCCTCATCGAGATCGGCATCCTCATCGACAATGATCGCGTTTTTGCCGCCCATCTCACACACCACCCGTTTCACGTGCTCTTGTTCCGGTGGGTGGTCATAAGCGGCGCGCAGGATTTCTAAACCGACCTCCCGAGAGCCAGTGAATGCAATCAAATGAACCGCTGGATGGCGCACGAGATAAGCACCCAATTCACCACCGCCCTGAAGCAGTTGGCATGCCGCGTCGGGCAAACCGGCTTCGCGGAGAATCTCGACGAGCAGCGCGCCTGTCACGGGTGACTGCTCGGCCGGCTTCACGATGGCACAGTTTCCCGCCACCAAAGCCGCCGTCGTCATCCCTGTGAGAATCGCCAATGGAAAATTCCACGGCGCAATGACCGCGGCGATGCCTCGGGGCTCGTAAAGATAAATATTGCTTTCGCCCGGGAGCGGTTGCGTCACACGCGGCGCGCTCAAGCGCATCATCTCCCGGCCGTAATATTCAAGATAATCGATTGCCTCCGCCACGTCGGCATCCGCCTCGCGCCAGCCTTTGCCGACCTCAAACAGTTCCCACCCCGCGAGCTCCATCCGTCGTTGGCGCATCAGTTCGGCCGCGCGGAAGAGAACCGCGGCACGCTCTTTGACGGAGGTATTTTTCCACTCGGGAAAAAAATCCACAGCGCTCGCCAATGCGCGCTCCGCCTCTTCCCGGCCGGCAACCGCAACGCGGCCGATAGTCTCTGTGGGAGCGGCCGGGTTAATGGATTCCAGCCATTCTTTTGTTTCGGTTTCTTCGCCGCCGACCCAGAGTAGGTAGTCACGACCGAACCTTTGCCTGGTCTCTTTGAGAGTCCGAGCGAACCGACTAAGGTTTTCTTGGCGCGAGAAATCGAGCAGCGGTTCATTGCGAAATAGCCCCAAGTCATCCGCGTCCCGTATTTTTCTCCCAGCAGCGCGTTTCGGGATCGGGGCTTTTTTCGGCAAAGGCGGTAAAATCAATTTGTCGATCTCTTTCTCTTCAGAGTACGTTTGCCGCAGGAAAGAGGTATTGGAGGTGTTTTCCATCAGGCGCCGGATCAGGTAGGCCATTCCCGGGAGCAGCCTCCCGACGGGGAGATAGACGCGCACCCGCTGTCCGTTTTGAATCACTGCCTTGCGCACCGGTTCGCCCATGCCGTAGAGCATCTGAATTTCATAGCCATGATTTGGGATGCCGAGCCCCTTGGCCAGGACGATGGCATGAGCCAGGCTGCGGATATTGTGGCTGCCGAAGGCGGCATCAACAATATCGTGGTTTTCAAGTAAGAGGCGCGTGAGCCGCTCATAATTCGCGTCGGTCTCGGCTTTGTCGAGGAAGACCGGAATCGGCCAGCCCTTTTGTTTGGCCCAGGCG